>JBGPJN010000021.1:0-18720 GCA_041485445.1 Dehalococcoidia bacterium | reverse complement strand
CCGAGCTGGGGCTGAAGCCGGGGCAGATTAAGGAGAACATCACCACCACCGGGCTGGACCTGTCCCAGACCCAGGAGGGGCAGGTGTTCTTTATCGGCAATGGTGTAACGGGCGACAGCGTGACCCTGGAGATCGTGGGGCAGTGCGCCCCCTGCGGCAAGATGGATGCCATCCGCCCCGGCCTGCAGAAGATCCTCAAGGGCCGGCGGGGGATGCTGGCCATGGTCATCAGCGGCGGCCCCATCAGGGTGGGGGACTCGATACGGGTGGAACCGTAAGGGGAAAGTCCGTTAGACGTTCACAGGCTCTCGCAACCCTTCTACCAGCTTGTCCGATGCTTCGTCAAAAGCGGGGCCTTGGGTAGCGTGACGGAAGTCCCCAGCTAGAACATCCAAAATGTGCCTCTGGCGCGGGTCATCCCACTCCAACAGGGAGTCATCCAGCATGATGGGGAAAATCACCCGCTTCCTGCGTTTCTTCTCTTGGTCAAGAGCGAGGTCAATCTCCCATCGCACCCAGTCGCTGTCGGAGAGCGAAGCTCTGCTACACACCAGGATCACCCGGTCCCGTTGGCGAATCTCCCGGTCAATCTGGGATTTGAGCTCTTCGCCCCAGCGGGCGTGCTCAGGCGCGGACCAGTAGTCCACACCCCTTTCCTTTAGAGCCTGCTGCAGCTGGAGGACCAAGGCTCTGTCCGCGGCGCTATAGCTGATGAAGCAACTCTGGAGCCGTGGCGGGTCGCTGTTCTTCCCCAGTAGATTGTGAGTAGCGTTGTACTTTGACTCGATATTACGCGCTATGCTTGTGAGATCACGCTGCAGCCATCCCTTTCTATAGCCAATTTCTGACGCTACCAACGTTACTACCATCAAAACAAAGCCGACCAGGAATGCTGAGCGCTCTGAAGCCCCTGACACATACAACAGGGCTGTGGCTCCGGTCGCCAATCCAATGCTTGCTACGAGGGTCACCCACAGCCACACGGCTTCGCTGATGACTTCTCTTGTGAAACTACCTTCTCGATTCATTTGCTCTTACCGTTTGGAAAGCTGCCGTAACGCAAACAGTGCAACTTCAGCCAAAATATGGATCGCCCACATCAGTGCGACAGCAAGCACGCTGAACTGTTCTACCCAGCCTAGTGCCTTCCCTCCCAGGCCTTGAGGATCGGTCCCTTCTAGTATTGTAACTCCAACCAACAAGTGAAGAAACCATTCGCCTACGATAAAGATTACCAGCAAGCCAAAGCTCATGGCTATACGGAGCAAGGTGGTTAGAAAATCGTTTACCTGGTCGTTGCGTGTTGCCAAAAGCTCGCTCCTGCCGTATGTAGCGGAGGCACAGTGAACTGTGCCCCCGCACACTCCGAGTCAACTGCCCCCCTCACCCCACCAGGGTCTGCTGGATGGCCCCCGCCAGGTCGGCCACGCTGGTGATGTCGCCCCAGGTGTCCATGGCCTCGGCCACCTTGTCCTCGGTTAAAGCCAGCCCGGCGTTGATCCGGAACTTGCCCCGGATGTTCTCAATGCCCCAGGGGTTCTTCTGGGCGCCCAGCACCATGTCCCGGCTGGTGACGTGCTCAAAGCTCCGCCCATCCTTCAGGGTGATGCGCACCGGCACGCCCCGCTGGAACTCCCCCGAGCCTTCCTCCCACTTGGACAGCACCCGGGTGCGCACCTTGCCCATCATCTCCTGCACCTGGGGGTCGGCAATCTTGGCGTCGGTGAAGGTGTCAATGCTAATCTCCCCGTCCACCAGGGCCGCCGCCACGTTGTACTTGGCGCTGAACTTGCCTTTAAGCGGGTCGTCGGGCTCGGTGTAGAGCATCACCACCGATACGTAGGACTGGTCCACCTCGGCGCTGGCCACGTCCTCGGCGGTGAAGTTGTGCTGGCGCATCAGGCTGAACAGTGTGTCCAGCATGGCGTGGTTGCCGCCGCAGCAGGGGTACTTCTTGATGATCAGGGCGTCCTGGACCCGGAAGGGCTTGCCCAGGTTCTGCGCCATCTGAGTCAGGTCGTAGATGCCCTCGCCCAGCACGGTGGCGGCAAAGCCCACCGGGTGCTCGATGACCTGCTGCCCGGCGGAGAGGCCCCGCTGGGCCAGCTGGGCGGCCATCACGCCGTCGCGGCAGGTCAGCCCGGCGTGCAGGGGCTTGGTCATGGTGCCGAAGTTGTGGATCAGCCCGCTGGCCATGGAGCCGGCGATGCCCAGGGCGGTGGTGGTCTGGCCCTCGTCCAGCTTCAGCAGCTTGGCGCAGGCGGCGGCGCAGGCCATGCGGCCGATGACGCCGGTGGAGTGGAAGCCCCGATGCATCTGGTTGTACTTGGTGGTGTGCTGCAGGGCCAGGCCCACCTCGCAGCCGACCACGTAGGCCTCCAGCAGGTCCCGGCCGGTGGCGCCCATGTGCTCCCCCAGGGCCAGCAGCGCCGGGAAGATGGCGACGGTGGGGTGGCCGAAGCCGCCGAAGTCGTCGTAGTCCAGGGCGTGGCCCATGGTGCCGTTGGCCAGGGCGGCGTTGGGCAGGGAGGTGCGCCCGCCCCCCGACAGCACGGTGGCCTGGGGCGCGCCCCCCTGGTCGGCGACGTACTGCTGGATGATCTGCCCCACCGGCTGCACCGACCCGGCCAGGATTACCCCCAGCAGGTCGAAACAGGACTCGTTGGCCACGCGGATGGCCTCGGGCGGGATGTCCTCGTAGCTGGTGTTGACGATCCACTTGGCGACGATTTCCGTGGCGCCCATAAGCTGGCCTCCTTGCTTGTAGAATTGCGCCAATTATATAACGGGGGCGGGGTGGGGCAAGGGGGGCGGGAGACCACTGGGTGGCTGTGCTAGAATGACCCAAATGTAACTCACTCCTTACAGCCCTTGTAGGCAGGTGGTATAGCGATGGGTCTTAACGAAGAAATTAAGGCAAGGCGGGCCGAAATCAAGAGCGATGGTTACGCAATGTCCATTGGAGAACTGTTAAATTTGTACCGGGATGGCGAATTGGACATACATCCCGAGTTCCAGAGATTCTACAGATGGACTGAGGAACAAAAATCAAAGCTGATAGAGTCAATTTTGCTTGGGATACCTCTTCCCTCTATTTTTGTTTCGCAGCTGGAGGACGGGACTTGGGATGTCGTCGATGGACTGCAGAGGTTATCAACCATTTTCCAGCTAGCTGGGGTTCTGAAGGGCGAAGATGGCATAGACGCCCCCGCGCTGGTGTTGAGCAAGACGAAGTATTTGCCTTCATTGGCCGGTAAGAAGTGGGAGGATGAAGAGCCAGACCACGCGATTGGCGCAGCTAACCAGTTGCTTATCCGGCGTGCGAAGATTGACGTCAAGATAATACTATGGGAAAGCAGCAAATCTAGTAAGTACGAACTGTTCCAGCGTCTCAACTCCGGGGGATCTCAGCTCTCGGACCAAGAACTGCGCAACGTGATGCTAATCATGACTAACCGAGATGCCTACAGATGGATTGCGGACTTAGCGCGAGACGAAAACTTCCAAACCTGCGTTGCGCTTTCCGACCGGGCCTTGTCGGAACAGTATCACCTTGAGCTAGTCACACGGTTTCTAGTGTTCAGGAAATTGGGACACGAGGCATTACGGGACATAGGGGATATTGGAGAGTTTCTAAACGACGAAGTTATCAAACTAGCTGAACCTGAGCATTTCAGCACAATTCGGACGACGGAAGAGCAGGCCTTCAAGTTCACGTTTGCCAAACTGGCTGAAACCCTGGCGGAACATTGCTGTCACAGGTACGATACAAATAGAGGCAAGTATGTGGGAGGGTTTCTGATCTCGGCCTTTGAGGCCATCGCCATCGGCCTAGGTTTCCATCACGAACGCTTCGTCGGCGGGGCTAGTGTACCGGACGTTGAGCTGGTGTCCCAAAGCCTGTGGCGCGACCAGACATTTCAGAAACATAGTGAGTCCGGCGTTAGGGCTTCGTCTCGCATTCCATCCATAATCCCGCTGGGAAGACAGTTGTTCGCGGCATGAGGATACGTTCTGCATCTGAGCTGAGCGGCTTCCTGGACCAGGAATTCGCTTGGCGAAAGAAAGAATTAACGGCGATTATCCACTTGACACGGATTGTCCTATGTGGTAGACTTCTCTTGTGGTGAAGCGGTTCCGGTGTTCTTGTCCTTCCTGTGGGCAACTTCACGGAGTTTGTCCCGCACTTTCTTAGGGAAAAGCCGCTCCATCGCTTCATCCTTAGTCAAGTCACGAGCCGCCTTCTTGGGCTTAGGCATAGGAGACCTCCGATGTCAACTACTCAAGTCAAGCACGAGATGAACCTGGTAAAGCTGGTTGACCAATTCCGCAGTGAGGATTCCTGCCGGGAGTATCTCGAAGGGCTGCGTTGGCCCGATGGGGTCGCCTGTCCCAAGTGCCAGAGCAAACACATCCGCAACTCCTACACTCGGAATCAATTCGACTGTGGTTCATGCGGTCACCAGTTCTCCGTTACCTCGGGCACCATGTTTCACGACACCCACCTGCCCCTTAGCAAATGGATGATGGCCGTATACCTCATGGTTGAAGCTCGGAAGGGGGTTTCTGCCCTTCAACTCCAGCGCACCCTGGACATTGGTTCCTACCAGACGGCCTGGTATCTCTGCCACCGGATTCGGGCCGCTATGCGAGACGCCTACCCACTGCCCCTGAAGGGACTGGTAGAAGTTGACGAAACCTGGATTGGTGGCAAGACTGAGGGAATGGGCCGTGGGTATAAAGGCAACAAGGCCGTCGTGGTCGGGGCGGTCCAAAGAGGTGGCAGGATTTCCCTCCAGGTGGTAGTTGGGAGAGACCGTGAGACCTTGCACGAGTTCATCCGCGCCCACGTCTCCGATGATGCGGAAGCCATCTTTACTGACGACTGGGCACCTTACCGTGGTATTGGCGACAACAACACCCGGCACGAAACGGTCAACCACAGCGCCAAGGAATATGTCCGGGGCGACGTTCACACCAACTCCATCGAGAATGTCTGGAGCCTGTTCAAGCGGTCTATTATGGGTTCCTACCACCAATTGAGTGTCAAGCACCTGGACGCCTACCTGGACGAACTGGAGTGGCGGTTCAACAATCGAGAAAATCCTTGGCTATTTAGAGATACCATTCTGCGCCTACTCACCGCTGAAGCCCTTCCTTGTCAGGAATTGATTGGGGATTAGAGAAGGGTATCGGGCACTTTAACCTTCTCCCATTTGGGCAAAGGGACATTCCACACTAGCTCAGGATCAAGCCGGCCTTGAGCATTCACGGCGGCGGCCCTTACTGGCATATGAACGTCTCCGAAATCAAAGCTGACTTCCATATTCCGATGCCCCAGAAGGGAGGTTTGTACCTCCGGGGTCAAATGCTGACGTATTGTAAACTCACCAGTTTTGCCTCGTAGCAATGGCTCCATCCCTTCCCCTATCAAATCGAGTTTTGGAGCGAGAGCGATTTCGCCATCCTTGCCATCGGCGAGATATCGAGCGAAGCCGCCGGAAGGTTGTTGCCTAAAGTTAAGCTGATGGAGAGAAGCCTGATACGCAGTGCAACTAAAGGTCAGATAAGCCCCATGCGGCAGGCTGGCTTTAGACCAGTCAATCTTTCCCTTTGTAATCTTCACAAACCGCAATGGCTGTTCTATGTCATCGTGAACCATCGCACGGTACGCATTGGCTAGGTGTCTGTCGCCAGCTGTCACCGTTGAGTGCAGGATGGGGCTACAGACCGGAGTAACGTCAGCGGCATTTACCGGAACATTTGCCGGGGTCATTGGCTTAAGTGTTATTCTAAGTCTCTTTGCCGAGGACACCAAAGGACTGGTAAGAGACCATCTGGACAAAACCCACCAAAGTCCACATAGGGCCGGGATTCCCATTAGCAACCCCGCAAGGATTAGTAGGCCCCAATACAAGCGGTCATCCATTGTATTCGGGTGCCTCACCGCCCAGACCTGCAAGGCTATTTGAATCCCCAATCCGACGATGCCAACGGCTGTAAGAAGGATAGTCATGCTTCAGATTATAGCACGATATCCGCATGAATAGGATAATCGCCGAATTAACAACGCTGAACTTCATGATCGCCAGGGCTCGCCCGCATGAGCGCATAGTCTTGTTGCGCTCGGCAGTATGCATACTGTATGCCCACTGGGAAGGCTTCATCAAAGCAGCGTCGATTAGCTATGTTTCTTTTGTCGCGTCGCGTGGACTGCGGTACAGAGATCTTTCGACAAACTTCATCGCCCTCGGATTGAGGTCTGACATAATGCGGGCCGGACAAGCTATTAACCCCATGATACATACTGGGCTTGTTGAGCAATTCACGTCGGGATTAGCAGAAAGAGCTGTAATTGATGATGATAACGCCGTTAGCACTCACTCGAATCTCAATGCAAAGACCCTAAGCGAAATACTTACAACATTGGGTTTCGACGGAACGAATTACCTGACCAGAGGGCCTCTTTTGGATCAGAAGTTGCTGAGTCAACGGAATCTGATAGCCCATGGAGCGCGCGTGGAAATTGAACAGGATGATTACTCCGTGCTACATGGAGAAATTATCCAACTGGTCGAGCAATTTCGCACCGACGTAGAGAACGCGGCCGCCACCAATCGCTACCGTGGGATTCAAGCTTGAAGGTTGGTTTGGCTTGAAATGCCCTCCCCCCTTCACCATGAACGCTATCTGCCTGGACTGCACCCTAGCGGAGAGAGGGAGCAGTGATCCCTTTGGTGGCTCTGAACTAACGCCAAGGTGGCATCTACCCTGCCCACTTCGCAGACACCTTCCCCTGGGTCAGGAGTGGAGGCAAAAGGCCGGCACACTCCGCCAAAGCCAATCGGGCCGCTCACGTGAGCACCGGCAGCTCCAGCAGGTCGTTGTTCTTGGCCGCCAGCACCAGCACATCTCCCTCCCCAATCTTGTCGTTCTCGGAAGGCACCAGCACCACCCGGTGCCCCCGCACCAGGGCCAGCACGGTTACGTCCTCGTCCTTCTGCACCTTTTGCACGGTGGACCCCTTCCAGCGGCCGCCGACCCGAATTTTGGCAATGCCGAAGCCCTCGGTCACTTCCAGGTAGTCCTGGATGCTGGTCCCGAAGGCGTGGGCCAAACGGGTGGCGCTGTCCACCTGGGGTTCAATAACCTGGTCGACCCCAATGGCTTGCAAGACCTGGGAGTGCAGCTCACTGCGGGAAACGGCTATAAGCCGTTTCACACCCCCCCGGCGCATCAACAGAGCCGCCAGCACGTTGGCCTCCATGCTGGAGCTGAAGGCCACCACGCCGGCGTCCGCGCCTTTAACCGGCAGGTCTTTCCACAGCTCCGGGTCGGTGGCCTCGCCCTGCACCACCTTGCTGATGGACTGGGCCAGCTCCCGCACCCGTTCCGGGCGGCGGTCAATGCCTAACACGTCATAGCCCGACTGGGTGAGCTCCTTGGCCAGCACCGACCCGAATCGGCCCAAGCCCACAATCACCACATTCTTGGCCAAGCGACACCTCCCGTCCCGTGTTCAACCAATGCCGATGTCCCGTTCCGGCAAGCTGTAACTGGGCTCCCGGACCCGTTGGGCCAGGGCGTACGCCAGGGTCAGCGGGCCCAAGCGACCCATGTACATTACAATAATGATAGTCAGCTTGCCTTCTACGCTCAAGTCCGGGGTGATGCCGGTGGTGAACCCCACCGTGGCGAAGGCGGACACCACCTCAAACAGCACCTGGCGGAAAAGGAACACCTCCGTGATGGTGAGCAGCAGGGTGGCCACGAAGATTACCAGCAGCGCCAAGACCGCCACCGACAGGGCGCGGTACACCAGCCGGTGGCTGAGCCGGGCCCCAAAGCCCGTGGCGTGCTCGTAGCCCTGGACCGTCGCCACCGTGGCCAGCACCAGCACCGCCAGGGTGGTCACCTTGATCCCCCCGGCGGTGGAGCCGGTGGCCCCGCCGATGTACATCAGGGCCATGAGCAGGAACTGGGTTTCGTCTTTGAGGCCGCTAACGTGGAGGGCATCAAACCCGGCGGTTCGGGCAGTCACCGAGTGAAAGAGGGCGTTGGCCAGCTTGTCGACCACGCCCATGCTGCCCAGGGTTTCCGGGTTGGCGAACTCCGTAGCCAGAATTCCCACAAACCCCAGGACCACCAGCCCTGCCGAGGCGACCAGCACCAGGCGGGAGTGCTGGGACAGGGCCTTCCAGGAACGCTTGGTGACGAAGTCCATCAGCACCAGGGCGCCCAGCCCGCCGAAGAAAACCAGCAGGCCAATGACCAGCAGGACCACCGGGTCTCGGGCATAGGCGGCCATGCCGGTTAACCCGGGCGCCAGGTCAAATCCGGCGTTGTTAAACGCCGAGACCGCGTAGAACACCCCCCGCCAAACCGCCTCCGGGTCGCCTTGCGATCCGCCCAGCCGGTACCATAGCGCCGCCGCGCCCAGCAACTCAAAAAGGACGGTCAGCAGCACCGTGGCCCAGATAAAGCCGGCCACGGACCGGATACCCCCGGCCCGGGAAATCTCAGTGATTTCGAACCGGTCCCGAAAGGAGATGGGCCGGCGCAGGATGACGAGAATGAACATGGAGGCGACCATCACCCCCAAGCCCCCAACCTGGATCAGCCCCAGGATCACCGCTTGCCCAAAGGCACTCCAATGGGTGCCGGTGTCCACCACCTCCAGTCCCACCACACACACCGCGGAGGTGGCGGTGAAGAAGGCGTTCAGGACGCTCCACCGGGCCCCGGGCGCCAGGGCCGGGGGCAGAGACAGCAGCGCTGTCCCCACCACCATGAGGAGCAAAAAGCCCAGGCCCACCCCGCTGATGCCGATGGTCCGCGGCGGCTTGGCCACCTGTTTGACCAGCTCCACGGCCCGGGCCACTGGCCGGGAACGCCCGTGCTGGACCACGACCGCAGGGGGGCGGTCCCGCCCGCTGGGAGGAGTTGGTTGGTCATCCGCCACTGGAACGCTAATCCTCCCGGTTGCGCCTGGTAGCCTGGACCCCGGCCAGTGCGGGACCCGCGCCAGCCGGGGGCCACCGGAGACCAATACTACCAGCCCGGCGGCGCTGCCGCCACCAGTCCGGGGAAGGCAAGCAGGGTGAAGGCTGGGTCACGCATGGCGGCGCACTATACCATCCAGTGGCCAGTGGTCTCTCCGCCTAAAACTGCCAACGGTGGTGAAGGCAGCCCCCCTCTTCTCCGGGAGGGGCTAGGGTGAGGGCCGTCCCTCCTTCACAACCACACCAGGGCCGTTTCATTTTCGGCCTGCCCGTAGGGGCGCACCTGCGTGTGCGCCCTGGTCTGCCCCTCCAGCCGTAGGGCAGACACAAAGGTCAGCCCCTACCTTTGGGGAGAATGAAACGACCCCTCACAACCACGCCAGGACGATTGACGGCGTTCCGCGGCGCCTATATCATCAAAGTCGTCAAGGCCGTGCCAGTCTCGGGAATGCGCCCAGTTTGGCGCGGGCCAATCTCTAGCAATATTTGCGCGGCAGGGGGGAATCTCATGAAGAACACCAAACCCAACGGGCGGTCCCATACCACCACGGGAAGCACCGCACGGACCCCGGCGCGCCCCAACCGCGCCGACCCTCGTGCCGCCGGCACGGCCGTGGCGGCTCCCGTCACCAAGCCGCGCATCACGCGCATCGTCTTAGACCCGGCCCGGTCCCAGTCGCCCACCTTCGGGGGACGGTCCTTCGGCTCGGTGGGCCAGTACGAAAAGCTTCGTGGCACCGCCTATGGCGAGATCGACCCCATGGACCCGCGCAACGCGCTGATCACCGATATCCAGTTGGCGCCGGTGAACGCCCGGGGCATGGTTGAGTACTCCATGGACGTCTTCATTCTCAAGCCCATAAATCTGCGCACCGGCAACCACCGGGTGCTCTTTGACTTCAACAACCGCGGCCAAATGCGGCTGGGCCGGCTCAACGACGCCCCCATGACCAACAATCCGGCGTCGGCGGCGGACGCCGGCACGGGCTTCGTCATGGACCTGGGCTACACCGTGGTCTCCAACGGGTGGGACTTCGGCGCCAGCGGCGCCAGCGCCATGAAGATCACCGTCCCGGTGGCGACCCACGGTGGCGCGACCATCACCGGCCCTTCCTACGAGTACATCGTCTTCGACGACAACAAGACGCTGTCCAGCCCGCTGGCCTACCCCGCGGCCACCACGGACAAGTCTCAGGCGAAGCTCACCGTGCGCCCGCGCCTGGACGACCCGTCGGCGACGATGCCCGCCAGGGACTGGGAGTACACCTCCCCCGCCGGGACGGCCATCCGCTTGCTGCCCGCGGGGACCCCGTTCCGGCAAAGCCATGTCTACGAGTTCACCTACACCGCCAAGGACCCGGTGGTGGCCGCGGTGGGGTTGGCGGCCACGCGGGACTTTGTCTCTTTTCTGCGGCACGCCACGGCGGCGGAGGGCAACCCGCTGGCCGGCGACGTGCAGCACACCTACAGCTACTCCATCTCCCAGCCCTCCCGCGTCCTGAACGACTTCCAGACCCTGGGCTTCAACGAGGATATGGAAGGCCGGCGCGTCTTCGACGGAATCCTGAGCCACACCGGCGGCGGCAGCGGCGACCAGATCAACTTCCAGTTCGGGCAGACCGACCGCACCGAGCGCAACCGCCAGAACCACCTGTACCCGGAGGCCGTCTTCCCCTTCGCCCATCCGGTGTTGACCGATCACCTCAGCGGCAAGACCGGCGGCCGCAGTGCGCGCGGCGCGGCCAGCAACACCTCCCCCAAGCGGTTCGAGGTCAACACTTCCAACGAGTACTGGTGCAAGGCGGCTTCCCTGCTGCACACCGACACCCAAGGCAACGACCTGCCCGATCCGGAAGACGTGCGGTTTTACCTGCTATCGGGCCTGTCACACGGTGTGGGGGATATCACCGATAGGAAAGAGGGCCAGCAGTTCACTAACGGAGTCAAACCCTTTGCCGCCCACCGGGCGCTGCTGGTGGCCCTTGACCAGTGGGTGAGCCAGGGCATTGCGCCGCCCAAGAGCGAAGTGCCCCGCCGCGCTAAGAACGCCGCGCTGGCGGCGCCCCGGCCCGGCTCGCAGACGGGCGTGGTGCCGCAAGGGGAACTGGGCTGGCCCGCCATTCCGGGCGTGACCTACACCGGGTTGATCACCACTCGGTACCTGCTGGACTTCGGGCCGGACCTGGACCGCGGCATTATCTCCAACTACCCGCCCTCGGTGGCGGGGCGTCCCGCCTACCCCATCTTTGTGTCCAAGGTGGACGCCGACGGCAACGAGGTGGCCGGCGTCCGCTTGCCCCCGGTGGAGGCGCCCGTGGCCACCACCACCGGCTGGGCGTTGCGCCGCGCCGGCTTCAGCGAGAACGAGGGCGCTGAATCCGACGGCCAGCATATCCCCTTCAAGACCACCAAGGCGGAGCGGTTGGCCGCGGGCGATCCGCGTCTCTCGTTGGAGGAGCGCTACCGGGACCACGCCGGATACGTGAAGGCGGTGACCAAGGCCGCCCAGAAACTGGAACAGCAGCGGTTCCTGCTTCCCGCCGACGTGCAGGGATACATCCAGGAGGCGCAGGCCAGCAAGGTGCTGCTTCCCTAACCGGGGAGAGGGTTGGGGTGAGGCCACGGCCCCCTCTCCCCACCCCTGACAGGGGTATGTAAGGTGTTAGGACCAGCCTCATTTCCTGGGGTAACCAATGTCGCCCTGAGCGAAGCGAAGGGTGTAAAATGGCAGGGGTAGCTACGGCTCGAACACCGAGTCTTACTGCCCCACTCTAGATTCTTCGCCTACGCTGCGCTCCGGCTCAGAATGACAGTTCTATGTTTCGGGTGTTCCAGATAACATACATACCGTGTCAGCCTGTCCCACCGGGAGAGGGCCGGGGTGAGGTCGGCTCCCCCTACTTCAGCGTTACGGTGTGCAACGCCGATGGGAAGCTGGATAGGGGGTACGGGCGCCACTCAGCGACGCGCGGCCCCACCGCCCAGGGGATGTTGGAGTACCCAACCCCGATATGGTAGGCTTCGTCCCGCAGCCGCACGTACATCTTCTTCTGGGCTTCCGCCCGCTTCACCGGGTCCACGTTCTGCAGGGTCCCCTGCACCAGCGCATAGAGCTCCGCGTCCTCGTGGGTCCGAGTAAGGCTCTTGGGGTCGCCGTACCGGCTGGTCATGGAGCTCAGGGCATCCATCCCGGTCTCGTCTTCCCGCCACAGGATCTGCCCGTCCAGCTCTCCCGACCGGAACTTGGCCGTGGTGCCGGTGCTTTCCCCCACCCTCACCTCCACATCCAGCCCCAGCTCCTTCTTCCACATGTCCGCGGCCAGCTGGGCGGCCTCGGGCTGCAGGGGCATGGAGGTGGAAGGCCAGGTGTTGATGTATAGCTTGCCAAACCCCGCGCCGCCGGGATAGCCGGCTTCCGCCAGCAGCTGCCGGGCCTTGTTGGGGTCAAAGGGCCGAGGGTCCAGCTGGGCGGTGTACCCCACGGTGCTGGGGGTGATGTTGTACCAGCCCTTGATCTGGAACAGCTGGGGGCCTCCGTGGAGCTTGTCCCGGATCAGCTCCTTGTCCAGGGCGAAGTCCAAGGCCTGACGCACCGCCTTCTTGTTGCAGGGAAACTTGGGGTCCCAGCACCCGCGGTGCCGGGCCTCCACCACCAGGCCCTCCTCGCCGAAGAGGATGCGCCCGCCGCCGGCCTCCACCTGCTTCCTGGTGGCCAGGCTGGCGGGCACGATATCGGCCTCCCCCGACCGCACCGCAGCCACCCGCGTCGCTTCCTCGGGCACCAGGAACAGGTCCAGCGACTGGAACTTCATCCGCTTGTCTTCGGGTAAGCCGTTCTTGGGTTGGTAGTAGAAGCCGTCAAACCGCTCGAACCGCATCACCGAGGCCTGGATGCGGCTGGCCAGTTTCATGGGCCCGGCGCCGATGGGGGCGCGCTGGTAGGCTTCCTCCGCCTCGGCGTCGTGCAGCTTGTCCCGCTTGGGCATCACGTGCAAGACGAAGCTCCCCGCCTCGGATGCGGAGAGGCCAATCTCGGTGGCGGGCGTCTTGGTGGTCAGGCTCACCTTGTCCGGCCCGGTCATCTCGATCTTGTCCATCCCCCGGGACATCCGGAGGGGCGTGGTGTGCAGCACGTACTCAAAGGCCTGGGGGCCCGCGGTGTGCTGCATGGTCCACAGCACGTCTTCCGGAGTTACCTCCGACCCATCATGGAACTTGGCTCCCTTGCGGATGGTGAAGGTCCAGGTCAGGCCGTCGGGGGAGAGGGCCCACTGGCTGGCGATGCCCGGCACCATCTCCCGCTTGGCGTTGTCGGAGATCAGGAAGCCGTGCAGGATGCGCCGGTAGTAGCGGCCCCCCGGCTGGCCGTTGGAGAAGGCGTTGTCGAACTTCTCGTCCGCCAGGTCCCCGGCCATCAAGGTGAGCTTGCCGGGGTTCACCTGCGGCGCGGCCACGCTAGGGGTCGCCTTGGGCGCCGCCGTGGCGGTGGGCCCGGGCACTACGGCGGGCGCCCCGATCGCCGTCGGGGTGGCGGCCGGAGGCGTGGCGGTGGCCGCGGCGCCGCAGGCCACCGCCAGCGACAGGAGCAACACTAACCCCATGCCTCGCATGGCAGGAAGCTTGCCGAGCCTTGCCGCGGTGTCTAAATTGGTTGAGAGGCGGTCACGGCGAAAATCCCCCCGACCTCTCTTGCCTTGCCTTAGCGAAGCGTAAGGAAAAGGGGGGCCAGGGGGGATTTCGTCAGCTCCACGTATGATATTTATGCCAGGCTCGAGAAGCTCGGACCTCCTGAAGATCCCCATGGGCGTCTTCCTCCTCCAATCGAATCTTCCACGGTTGATGCGGGGGTTGACGCGGGTTGCCGGCCTGGTTACCGCTCTAACCACCACAGGCTGGCAAACAGATTGGCCTTACGCCTGCCGCCAGGAACGTCCCATGCGGCAGGCACCGAAATAATACTGACGAGTTGATACCATGTCAATCGGCTAGTACCACCCTAAACGTTTCTGCTGGCGCTGTTGGTGGCGTGGCGGGGGTTGGCCCGAGGGGCCGGATACGGATCGCGGCCGTTGCCGGCTACAGTGGCCGAGGCGTGCCATCAAAGGCCTGGGGCCTGGCCGGCCTGGCCCCTTTTGGAGACCATATTGTCGCACTTCGCCCCCCAGTCTGGTTACAGGTCACGTGCTACAATGCTTGGGTAAAAGACGGAAAGTCTCGTGGCAAATACGTTCCCAGACACCGAAAGTCGGAGCAGACGAACCATCCAGCGCCCTGTGATGCCGGCGGCCGTTGCGGTCAAGCAAATGACCGAAGACCGGTTGCGCGGGTGACGCGGTAGCCGCCCGCCTCCACGGTGTCGGGCTTCACCGTACTCCGCGCCATTGGGATGGCACTGGGGACGTAACTCTGGCCAAGCCGGCCGGGACCCCCTTTGGGCGGCCCACGCAACTGGCTTAACTGGCTCACCGGCCGGTGGCTCCATTTCGCCACCTTTGGGGTATGGTCTGTAACTACGCGACGTGAGGCAGCATGAATAGAGGGCAAACCAACGTGGGCGTGAAGCCTGAAGCCGGTGGGACCGGCCAGCCGGCACACCCACGCCAAGCGGAGCAATCAAACGTTAGGATCGCAAGGGCACAAACGCCAGCGAAACGGAAGCCGGGCCTCCTGAGGCGCGGCTGGAACCTATGGATCAAGTTTGCCGAGACCCTGGGCAATATCCAGATGGTCCTGATTCTTTCACTGACCTATTGGACCGTCTTGGCCGTGATGGCCGTTCCGTTCAAACTGTTCTCAGATCCGCTGGCGATACGGCGTTCTCGCCGGCACGGCTGGATCAAGCGTCAGCCCGTGGCGCACACGCTTGAAACCATGAAAAATCAGTACTAAGGGCTAAAGGTCGAAATGCGCATTTTAGGGATCTCCTGCTATTTCCACGATGCCGCCGCGGCCCTTATTGAGGACGGAGTGGTGATCGCCGCCGCCGAAGAGGAGCGGTTCACCCGTAAGAAGCACGACTTCGAATTTCCCCGCAACGCCATCCAGTTCTGTCTGGACCAGGGCGGCATCACCGGCAAGGACCTGGACTACGTGGCCTTCTTTGAGAAGCCTTTCGTCAAATTTGACCGGTTGCTCAAGACCGCAATGTCTGGGTTCCCCCAGACCTACGGGACTTACGTTCAGAGCATGCGCACCTGGCTCTTTGATAAACTGTGGATCAAGAGCGCCATCGTCAAGTCCGTGGGCATTGATGCCAATAAGATCCTCTTCTCGGAGCATCACCTGTCCCACGCCGCCAGCGCCTACTTCTGCTCGCCCTACGACGAGGCCGCGGTGCTCACCTTTGACGGGGTGGGCGAGTGGGCCACCACCACCATGGGCGTGGGCCGGGGCAGCGACCTTAACCTCACCCACGAGCTGCGTTTTCCCCACTCCATCGGCCTGCTGTACAGCGCCTTCACCGCCTTTCTCGGCTTTGAGGTGAACGAGGGCGAATATAAGGTCATGGGCATGGCGCCCTACGGCACGCCCAAGTACATGGACGAGGTCCGGAAAGTGGTCATCCAGAACGATGACGGCTCCTACTGGCTGGACCCCCGGTACTTCGCCTTCCACCGCAGCACCAAGCGGTCCTTCAGCCCCAAGCTCAGCCAGCTGTTCGGGGAGCCGCGGGGTGTCGAAGTGCCCTTCTTCACCAAGACCAGCGGGTACCCTTCCTACTACGGGCCGCGTCCCCACAACTACGACGAGATGTGCGCCTACAACCAGCACTACGCCGACATCGCCGCCAGCATCCAGAGGGTGGCCGAGGAGCTGATCCTCAACCTGGCGCGGGAGCTGCACCGGCAGACCGGCTTGACCCGGCTTTGTCTGGCGGGCGGAGTGGCCCTGAACTCGGTGGCCAACAACCGGATTCTTCGGGAGACACCCTTCAAAGAGCTGTACATTCAGCCTTCGGCGGGAGACGGGGGCGGTTCCATCGGCGCGGCCCTGGTCGCCTGGCACTGCGCCCTGGGGAACACCAAGCGCATGGTGATGGACCACGCCTACTGGGGCCAGGCCTACAATGCCGGGGAGGTCCAGTCCACCCTGGACCAGGCCGGGGTGCGCTACCAGTGCGTGGAAGATGAGTCTGCCTTGATTGACCAGACCGTGGAGCGGCTGGTGGCCGGGGACGTCATCGGCTGGTCCCAGGGCCGCTTTGAGTGGGGGCCCCGCTCCCTGGGCCACCGCAGCATTCTGGCCGACCCTCGCCGCGCGGAGACCAAGGACCTGGTCAACACCAAGATCAAGTTCCGCGAGCCGTTCCGGCCTTTCGCGCCGTCGGTCCTGGCCGAGGCCGCCCAGCAGTACTTTGATCTCCCCAAGGCGGAGGAGAGCATGCCGGCGCGCTTCATGCTCCTGGTAGTGCCGGTCCACGAGAGCAAGCAAGAGGTGATTCCGGCGGTGAGCCACCTGGGGACCGCGCGGCTGCAGACCGTGTTTCCCGAGACCAGCCCCCTCTACTATAAGTTGATCAAGCGGTTTGGCGAGGCCACCGGGGTGCCGGTGTTGCTGAACACCTCCTTCAACGTGCGCGGCGAGCCCATTGTCAACACCCCGGCCCATGCCCTGGATACCTTTGACAAGAGCGGGATAGACTCCCTGGTGATGGGCAACTATATAGTGGACAAGAAGAAGTAGCATGTTCCAAGCGCGCCCCAGCCGCAGTTGGCAGGCGCGGTCCGGGAAAGCAGTGGTTTAGCGGCGCAGGCGGCCGTCCCGCCAACAGCACCCCTGGGCTTTCGCCTTTAGTTTCTTAGATTCTGGCCAGGAGATTCTGTGCCAAACCCCGGCGGCACACCGCCTGGCCACCGGGTGGTTCCCATGGGCATGCCGCTGGGTGGCGGCAAGGAAGACAAGCACTTAGTCCGGATCGGACGCGAGTCTTAGCTTGAACGGAAGAGTGGCTGGCGCCAGGGTCATATTGGGCAGGAGTTGATATGCGCGCAATGCGGGAAATAGGCGGCAAGTTTGGGATCGCCGGGGAGCTGTTCGGCTTTCTGTGGCACCGCAAGATGTGGTGGATGTTTCCCTTGATATTCGTTCTGCTGTTCTTCGGACTGGTCATTGTGGTGGGCAGCTCCACTGGGATTGGGCCCTTCATTTACACGCTCTTCTAGAGCAGCCGTCCGGCGCCCTCACCCCTGCCCTCTCCCAGTGGGGGAGGGAGCGATGCCAACATCCCCCCCTGCTCCCCCAGGGAGAAGTGGCCGGGGGATGAGGGCCAGGGAATGCCACCGGTCATTCGGCTTTTTGAGGTCAGACTTTGGGAGACAGAACCAAAAGCGCCTTGGCGGTGGTTGGCCTTTGCGTGTTGGCGGTGTTGGTAGTGGAGCTGCTGGCCAGGGGAGCGATCTTTGCCGAGGCTCATCTGTTCAGCGCAGGAGTAACCGAAAAGAAAGCGGACCTTCCTGCTTATAAAGGCGCTGACTACGACCCCAAAGTGTTGTATCGAGAGCTGGCGGAGAGCGATCGCATCGTGTACAAGCCGTACGTTGTCTGGGGCCGGAAACCGTTCAACGGGACCTTGATCAATATAAATGAATCCGGAAATCGGGTTACACTCAACAACTCATCCCAGGCCGAGACATTGCAGGTGTGGACGATGGGCGGCTCATCTATGTGGGGGTACGGGGCCCCGGATAACCAGACCATACCAAGTCACCTGGCGGGCCTGCTTAACCTGAAATGGGGAGTGGATACACAGGTAACCAACCTGGGGGAGATTGCCTACGTTTCAACTCAGGATGTTTTTGCCTTAATCCGGGAACTCCAATCCGGGAAACGCCCGGATGTGGTGATCTTCTACAACGGATACAATGACGCGGTGAGCGCTAACCAAGGGGTCAATGCGCCCGGCGGGCACTTCCACGAGCCGATTATCCGCGCTAAATATGAGAGGGTTCTGGGTCCGCTGGTCCGTTCCACCGGCACCTTTCGCCTTGTTGACTACCTCATGAGACGCACCGGGGTAGGGCGTAGCCGCGGAACGGCGCCTGAAGGTGTGCCCAAGGTGGCAGACCAGGCGGCTGATATTTGGCTGGAAAACTCGGGGATAGTGGCGGCGTTGGGCGCCAGCTATGGGTTCGCGCCAGTGGTTATGTTCCAGCCGGCCCTCGCCTTGGATGCCAAGCCCCTGGATGAGTCCGAGCGCCGGATCTTGGACCGCGAGGTGAGCAAGTCTGAGTCAGAGGTCTTGCGCCACATGCGCAGCCGGATCCGCGAGCAGATAGCGGACCAGGATGCATATCGCCATGTTTACGACCTCAGCGACTCATTTGGCGGCGCCGCTACCCCGATTTACCTAGACGCAGTGCATATTACTGGCAGCGCGAATCTGCTTGTTGCGGAGCGCATGTCTGCAATCCTGCGGGACGAGCTGTGCCGCCAAACGCCGGCGAATGTTTCCCCACCTATCAAAATGCAGTTGGCATCCGCATGTGCAAAGCCGAAGTAAGCGGGCTGGGCAGTTTAGTCTCAGGGCATCACCCGTTTGGCCCCTTGCCCTCATCCCCCTGACCCCCTCGTATATCAGCGGCAAGGCGCCGGGGGGATGAGGCCGCGGGGCTCCACCCCCCCACGGCTGTTTCATTTCCGGTCTGCCCGTAGAGGCGCACCTGCGTGTGCGCCCTGGTCTGCCCCTCCAGCCGTAGGGCAGACACACAGGTCTGCCCCT
>JBGPJN010000020.1:0-18756 GCA_041485445.1 Dehalococcoidia bacterium | reverse complement strand
CTCCCCAGGCGAAAGAGGGTCTGGTGCAATGCCTGGCCCTGGGCGCCGACCGCGCCGTGCTGCTCACCGACCGCGCCCTGGCCGGCTCCGACACTCTGGCCACCGCTCGCGCCCTGTCCCTGGCGCTGCGGCGAGAGTCGCAGGACCTGATTGTCTGCGGCCGCAACAGCGCCGACGCCGAGTCCGGTCAGGTGGGCCCGGAGTTGGCCGAGCTGCTGGGCATCCCCCACCTCAGACAGGTGCGCAAGCTGGTCTACCGGCCCCAGACCCAGACCATCGTGGCGGAGCGGGTCACCGACGAGGGCTATCAGGTCATGGAGTGCCCGCTGCCCGCCCTGGTGTGCGTCACCGAGGGCATCGCCCCCGAGACCTTCCCCAACCGCCAGCAGGTGGCGGAGGCCCAGGCCAAGCCCATGGCGGAGCTAAACGCCGCCCAGCTTTCCAGAGACCCCACTATGTTTGGCGCGGCGGGCTCCCCCACCTGGGTGGAGAGCATCCGTCTGGTGGAGCCGCATCGGCTGGGCGTGGTGATCACGCAGGACGACCCCCAGGCGGCGGCCCAGCAGGTGGCCGCGTTGCTGCGGGAGCGCCTGGCGGCCCTGTCGCCTGGGGAGGTCGTAGGGGCGACGCATGCGTCGCCCCTACCACGTTATCCCAACCAGCGGCAGCGCAGCATCTGGGTGGTTGCGGAGACTACCGGGGCAGGACTGCGGCAGGTAACGCGGGAGATGCTGGGCAAGGCGCGGCAGCTCACCGCCGTCACCCGCAGCGAGGTGGCCGCCGTGCTCCTGGGACCGGCCACGCCAGCCTTGACCGCCGACCTGGCCGCCTCCGGCGCCGACCGGGTGCTGACCCTAGACCACCGCTCCCTTGGGCCGTTGGTGAGCCGGGCCGTGGCCCAGGCGCTGGCCTCGGCGGTGCAGGCGGCGCGGCCCTACGCCGTCCTCTTTGCCGCCACGCCTGACGGCCGGGACCTGGCCTCGCGCATCGCCGCCCGGCTGGGTCTGGGCCTCACCGGCGACGCCATTGACCTGGAAATCAACGACCAGGGCCAGTTGGTGCAGCTCAAGCCCGCCCTGGGCGGCAACGTGGTGGCCCCCATCCTGTCCAAGACCCTGCCCAACATGGTCACCCTGCGCCCCGGGCTGCTCAGTCCCATCGCCCCGGAGCGCGGCGCCCGGCCGGTGGTGGAGACCATCCCGGCGCCGCCCTTCCAGGGCGCGGACGTCCGGCTATTGGAGGAGCACCATCAGGAGGACCTGGGGGCCATCGCCCTGGCCCAGGCCCAGGTGGTGGTGGGGGTGGGCAAGGGCATTGGCGGGCCGGAGCACCTGCCCCAGGTGCAGGCGCTGGCCCAAGCCCTGGGCGCCACTCTGTGCACCACCCGCGACGTGGTCCACCTGGGCTGGCTGCCCCACCAGGTGCAGGTGGGCATCAGCGGGCGGAGCATCGCCCCGCGGGTGTACCTGGCGGTGGGAATACGGGGCGCGTTCAACCACACCGTAGGCGTGCAGAAGGCGGGGGTCATCATCGCCATCAACACCAACGCGCGGCATCCCATCTTCAAGGCCGCCGACTACGGCATCGTGGGCGACTGGCGGAAGTACCTGCCGCCCCTGGTGGCGGCGCTGCAGCCGGTGCTGGCCGGACTCCCTGCCATTGCGCATCTCACCCCACGGAAGTAAGCTGGGCTGAGGGAGAAGCCATAGCGGATGGACAGTTGCTGTCAGGCCAAAGCCGGTGAGCTGGAGGCGCTCTGGGGCCGCCAGACCAAGACCCTGTGGGCGGTCCTGGGCATCAATGCCTCCATGTTCGGCGTGGAATTGGTGGTGGGCCTGCTGGCCGCATCCACCGCGCTGCTGGCCGATTCCACCGACATGCTGGGCGATGCCCTGGTCTACGCCTTCAGCCTGCTGGTGGTGGGCCGCAGCGTGCGGTGGCGGGCCGGCGCCGCGCTGCTCAAGGGCATCATCATGGCGGGCTTTGGATTGGTGGTCTTGGCCCAGGCAGGCTATCGTTTTTTCGTTCCTGAGATTCCCGACTTCCGGATGATGGGCATCACCGGCGTCCTGGCCCTGGCGGCCAACGCCACCTGCCTGTTGCTGCTCACCCGCCACCGCCACGACGACCTGAACATGCGCTCCACCTGGCTCTGCTCCCGCAACGACATCATCGCCAACGTGGGCGTGCTGGTGGCCGCCGCCGCCGTCTTCGCCACCGGCTCCCGGTGGCCGGACCTGGCCATCGGCCTGGGCATCACGGCGGTGTATGGCCGGTCGGCGGTCTCCGTCCTGCGCCAGTCGGTGGCGGAGCTGCGCCGTCCAGCAGCCCCTGCCGCCCCTGTAGCTACCTGGCAGCCGCTGGTGCTGCTGCTCCCCAGGTGCGCCACGGGCACCTGCCCGGCGGCGGCGTGCCGCTGCGGGGCGGGGTAGTCAGCCGCTGGCGGTGGGCTGAAAGGAGCGGGAAGTCCACGGGAAATGAGATTCCTGCCTATGTCTTGGCAATCCATCGGCCAGTAGCATGTTGAACCCATTCAGCCAAATTAGGGGCGAAGAGCATGACCATCAAAGAACACATGATTAAACTGATTCAGGAGTTGCCGGACGATGCCACCATAGAGGACGCCATGGAGCGCCTGTACCTGTTGCACAAGGTCCAGCGCGGGATAGCTCAGGCTGATTCCGGGCAAACGGTGACTCAGGAAGAAGCGCGGCGCCGGATGGCACGGTGGCTCAAGTAATCTGGACGCACGAGGCTCTGGATGACCTCGACGCGGTCTGTGGCTTCATTGCTCGGGATACTTCCAGGTACGCTGAACTTTTCGCGGAGCGGGTGTTCCGCGCCACGAATCACCTGGTTGAGTTTCCGCGTGTGGGCCGTGTTGTCCCCGAGATTGGGCGGGACGACATCAGGGAGGTGATTGTGCAGAGCTACCGAGTCATTTATCGTGTCCTGCCGGAGGTTGTTCAGATATTGGCGGTTCATCACGGCGCCAGGCGGCTTGAAGATTTCCAGGCGCCCGATGGGGATGGTTAAAAGGCTGGCTCACCCGCGCATTGGCATCGTGGGCGATTGGCGGAAGTACCTGCCGCCCCTGGTGGCGGCGCTGCGGCCGGTGCTAGAGGGCGCAGGTTAGGTACGCTGTTTCTAAACAGGCTACCGTAGGATTTTCTTATGCGCATCAAAGCCCTCCACTTGCAGCGATTTCGTTCCGTTCAAGACCTGACAGTGGATTTTGACGCGGGGCTAACCACGTTAGTGGGGGAGAATGGGGTAGGGAAAAGCACCATTGGAATTGCATTAAACGTACTGCTAGTGCGATTTGTGAGCGGTGGAGACCCGATAGGGCCTGGGGACTACCCATATGGCGTATTCGCCGAGACCACTATTGAAGCCGTTTTTGACCTCACCCGAGACGAGATTGAGAATCTTTTTCTACGGCGAGGGCTGATACCGGGAACCGTGGTAGGTGAAGACGCCCGAATGTTGCGAAGATGGTTCGCGAACCAGGGAAGTGAGTTTAGACTGACGTACAAGCATGGTGGCGATCCCTACGGGACATACATAACGTGGGGTGCCCTGCAATTGCATGCTGACAGCGTGTCGCTTGGGGGGCGAGAGGTACTTGGACAAGGGGCGACGCCGTGGCATGCCTGCGTTGATCGCTTGATTCGCGGACAGTATGGACTCGCGGGCCCAAAACCTGTGTCTGTCTCCGATGGACCACTTGAAGGTGTTTTCAAGTTTGGCATAGACCTCAGGCAGGGGTTGGGCGCGCATGCAATGGAAAGATTCAAACCCGTCGCAGATTTTCGTCTCCGTATTGCATCTGGCCAACGTAGTAGCGTCATGGAATCAATGACCGGTTCCGAGATTGCCAGCGTTTTGCTCAATCTCAAAGTTGACCGGCTCAGAAGCGAACAAGACCGGTATAGGCAAATTGTAGAAACTTTCAGAACCTTCTTCCCCCGGTTCCAAATAGATGCAGTTGAACAAAACTCGGGCGGTGGACAACCGGAGGTTCAATTCTACGAGGATGGAAGGCAGATCCCTTTAACGCTTAACCAGGTCGGTGCAGGAGTACATGCGGTCCTGACTATGGTTACTAACCTGGTGGGCCGTGATGCATTGATAATATTTCTTGAGCACCCCGAGACACACCTACATCCTCACAGTATGCGGGCGTTGGCATCCCTGTTACGCGAATACTCAGATCGCAACCAGGTCATTGTCGTCACTCATAGCCCATATTTCGTAAACCCACAATCTCCCCAGAGTCTCCGCAGGTTTTGGTGGACGCCTGAGAAAGGGACTGAGGTGCGTCGCCTAGAAATATCTTCTCTGTCTCTCAATGAAGTTAATCAGGTCGGGATGGCGCTTCGCTATGTTGGTGATCGGGAGGTAGTATTTGCTCGCGCTGTTCTTCTAGTAGAGGAGGATTCGCAGAAGGAGTTCGTGACGCACGTGGCGCCCACACTAGGGTTTGATCTTGACGCACGTGGCATATCGGTCATCTCAGTAGGTGGGGGTGATAGGTTTGGTCCCTATTTGACCCTCGTGGAAAAGTTGGGGATTCCATATTTGGCCCTGCGGGATGATACATGGGGTGTTAACCCCAGGTATCCAAAGAGCCGCTTCTTTGCGCTAGGCGATAGTGGTGACAGTTTGGAGAAGTTTCTCGACCGTAGCGGCTTGTCGGTCCTTCGGCAAGAAGTTGAAAACGAGGTTGGGCGTAACAAGACCCGTGTAGCGGCGGCTCTCAGTGCGAGACTCAGACGAGGGGATATCCCTGAGATTTATGCGCAAGTGTTGTCAGCAGTTACAACATTGGCACTTGAAGGACCGTCTAGATTCTCCTAGAGTGTACTGGTCTGTTGCCGTTCCACGCCAACTTGGTTAACCGCCCCGGCTCCGGTATCATGTGACCATGCGCTTCCACATTCTGACGCTTTTCCCCGACGCTTTCCGCGGGCCGCTGGAGCACAGCATGCTGGAGCGGGCGCGCCAGCGGGACCTCATCTCCTTCCAGCTCACCGACATCCGCGACTTCGCCCACGACGTCCACGGCACCGCCGACGACTACCAGTTCGGCGGCGGCGCCGGCATGGTGATGAAGCCGGAGCCAGTCTTCGAGGCGGTGGAGGCGGCGCTGGCCCCGTACCCGCCCCAGGAGCGGACGGCCATCCCCATCGTGCTCACTTCGCCCCAGGGCAAGCTCCTGGACCAGCAGACCGCCCAAGAGCTGGCGCGCTGCCCGGCGCTGGTGCTCATCTGCGGCCACTACGCCGGGGTGGACGAGCGGGTGCGCCGGCACCTGGCCACCCACGAGATCAGCATCGGCGACTACGTGCTCACCGGTGGCGAGTTGCCGGCCATGGTGCTGGTGGACGCGGTGGCCCGCTTTGTGCCCGGGGTGGTGGGGTCCGCGGAAAACGTCATGGAAGACTCCATCACCTCTGGCCTGTTGCAGCACCCCCTCTACACCCGGCCGGCCCAGTTCCGGGACTTGGCGGTGCCCGACGTATTGCTCTCCGGCAACCACGCCCGCATCGCCCGCTGGCGGCGGGAGGAGTCCCTGCGCCGCACCCTGGCCCAGCGCCCCGACCTGCTGGCGAAGTTCGCCCTGCTGGAGGAGGACCGGGTCTTCCTGGACACCTTGGGGTATCCGCAGGGAGGGAAATCCCCCCTGGCCCCCCTTTACGAAAGGGGGGAACTGCCTGGCCCCCCCTCGCAAAGGGGGGTTGGGGGGATTTCGTCCTCCCTCTCCAAGGCCAGCTTCCGGTTTCACACGTCGGTGCGGGTGCGCTGGAACGAGTGCGACCCTCAGGGCATCGCCTTCAACGGCGCGTTCATGGATTACCTGGAGGTGGCCCACGCCGAGTACTTCCGCAACCTGGGGGTCAGCATCTACGCGCTGAGCCGCAGGGGGTACTTTGAAAGCGCCATGGTGAAGGTTGACCTGGAGTTCAAGGCCCCGGCCCGGCTGGACGACCTGCTGGAGCTGCACCTCCGGGTGGCCCGGGTTGGCCGCTCCAGCTTCACCCTGGAGCTGGCTATCTACGGGTCGCCCGGAGACCGGCTGGTGGCCGCCGGCCGGGCGGTGTACGCCGGCTTTGATCCTGCATCGGCCACCGCGCGTCCGGTGCCCGGCGACCTCCGGGAGATGGCGGAGCACTTTGAGGCCACCGGCGAGGTGCTGCCGCTGGCGCGCTTCCCCCGGCTGGCGGAGGCGGCGTCTTAGAGCCTATCCTAATAACCGCAGAGAGCGCTAAGGACGCAGAGGGTTTACGATTGGTTTTCCATTAACTCAGCGGTCTCTGCGGTTATTAGGATAGGCTCTTAGAGCCTGTGTGGAATAAAGTTAGGCAGGATGAAGCCTGCGGAGCATGAGATGAAGCATGGCGATGTAAATCCAGGCTTCAGTGCTGGCGGGAGAAGCCTCGTAGTCCTTGCGCAACCGCCGGCGCCGGCCCAGCCAGGCGAAGGTGCGCTCTACCACCCATCGGCGAGGCAACACCTGGAAGTGATGGACATCTGCGTCTCGCCGCACAATGCTCAGTATCCAGTTTCCTGCCTGCCAGGCCCAGTTCACCAAAATATCAAACTGTTCTTAAATTACACACAGGCTCAGAGACATCCTGGGCCAGGCGGCGCCCCTGGGCCAGCCCCTTCGGTCCTCTGTACACTGCGTATATACAGCAGCTTCCGCCAGCCCTTCGCCGGAGTCCGTCCACAGCCTGGCGCTCCACTATGGGAGTCCTGGGCAGGGTAGCCACCCGTGGTGTAGAATCGGTAGCATCATAGAGACTTGGTTGTGTTATCTTGACTATAAGACAAGCAAAGGCCAGGTAGTCGAATCGACTGGCTATTGCCCCTTCCGTAAAGCTATCGCACCCCTGGGGGCATTCTTCAGCTTACCAGGATGCGCCTGACCGTGAGCCGATCCGACCGACTTCGAGATTGGAGGATGGTGACATCGCGGAGTCACCATTTCTGGGGCCGCTGTGGCAAGAACATCGTTCCCAAGGACCAACACTGGCGGGAATTTCTCCGTGATTTTTTAAGTCCGCAAAGGCCTCTTTCTGCCCGAAGCCCACTATTAGAATAAACGAGACCCACCGCGCCCGGTGAGAGGTCTGATGCTCTGTTCAAGCTGCGGTCGAAACAACCGGCGGAATGCCGCCTTCTGTGACGCGTGCGGCACAAGGCTAAACGCGTCTTTCAATGACCTGCCGACGCCGCCGAAAGATACGGCAGCTCAAGACAGCAGCCGGACCGCTTCCCGCATCGCCGCTACAATGCGGTTGAGCCAGTCTGCTACATTGGATCGTGGGGATCGTGGGGATCGTGGGGATCGTGGGGACCGTGGGGGGCACCAGCCCCTGGCCCCTGCTACCGGTGTGTTCGTGGGGCGCCGGCACGAAATCGCGCAGCTGAAAGCCGCCCTGGAGGAAGCCCAGTCCGGCCAGGGACGCCTGGTAATGCTGGTGGGGCAGCCAGGCATCGGCAAGACCCGCACATCCCAGGAACTAGCATCCTATGCAACTTTGAAGGGCGCCCAGGTCCTATGGGGGCGCTGCCACGAAGGGCAAGGAGCGCTGCCCTACTGGGCCTGGGTCCAGGTCCTCCGGTCTTATGTCCGGGGGCGTGAGCCAGCGCAAGTGCGCTCCGCAATGGGACCCGGGGCTGCCGACATCGCCGAGGTGGTGTCTGAGGTCAAGGAGCTCTTGCCTGGCCTGCAATCACCACCGGCCTTGGAGCCTCAACAGGCTCGGTTCCGTCTCTTCGACTCCATTGCTGCCTTTCTAAAGCGGGCCTCCCAAGCCCAGCCCCTGGTGGTGGTGCTGGACAACCTTCACTGGGCGGACCCGCCCTCCCTGCAGCTGCTAGAATTTCTGGCCCAGGAGATTACGGACAGTCGCCTGCTGCTGCTGGGAACCTGCCGAGATACCGAGCTAACCCGGCGACACCCGCTGACCCAGACCCTGGGCGAGTTGGCCCGGGAGCCATCCTTCCGGCGGGTGCCCCTGCGGGGGTTGAGCCTGGAGGAGGTGGACCGTTACATCCAGGCCGCCGCAGGCTTTCCCCCGCCTCGGGAACTGGTAGGAGTGGTGCACGCCAAGACCGAAGGTAACCCGCTGTTCATGACCGAAGTGGTGCGGCTGCTGGTTCAAGATGGAGAGGTTACACCGGAACGAACAAGAGAAAGCCAGAGCTGGGATCTCCTGGTACCGGCCGGCGTTCGGGAAGTGATTGGAAGACGACTGAACCGGCTTTCCGAGAGGTGTAATCAGGTTTTGACCGTAGCCTCAGTGGTCGGACGGGAGTTCCAGATGGGCCTGTTGGAACGATTGATGGACCGACTATCCGGCGATGAGTTGCTGGAGGCCGTGGAGGAGGCCCTGGCCGCGCGGGTGGTTGAGGAGCTACCGCAGGCGGGCGGCCACTACCAGTTTGCCCACGTCTTGATCCAAGATACCCTGGCGCGGGAGTTGTCGGCGGTGAGGCGGGCCAGGCTGCACCGGCGTATAGCCGAGTCCCTGGAGGAGCTGTACGGCTTAGCTACTGAAGTCCACGCCGCCGAGCTAGCCTACCACTTCGCCGAGGCGGCTACCGCGACAGATATGGATAAATTGGTGCGCTACTCATTGCTGGCTGGAGAACTGGCGCTAGCCACCTTTGCATGGCAGGAAGCACTGGTCCACTTCCAGCGTGGGTTGGATGCCAGAGAAGGACAACCGGTGGACGCAGAGATGGCGGCGCTCCTCTTTGGCCTCGGCAGGGCGCAGGCAGCCACCCAGGAGATGTTCCAGTTTAGAGAGTATGTATCCAACTTGAGTCGGGCCTTCGACTACTTCTTCCACGCCGGAGAGATAGAGCGGGCGGTGGCGGTGGCTGAGTACCCTGTCCGTGCTGCCCTGGGGGTCCCCGTGGGCTCGGCTGAGCTAGTCTCCCGGGCCTTGTCATTGGTGCAACCCGATTCCCACCAGGCAGGCCGTCTTCTGTCCAACTATGGCCTGAACCTATATCAGGAAACCGGTGACTGTGAGGGCGCCCAGGAAGCCTTCGGACGGGCATTGACCATTGCCCAGAGGGAGGGCGACCCGGCCCTGGAGATGCGGACCCTTTCCAACGGCGCCAACGTACTGTTCCACCACCTGCGCTGGCAAGAGTGTGTGGAGCATGGCTTGCGGGCAATCGCCCTGACCAACCGCGTCAATGATCCTCCAACCGAGCTCAGCGCGCGGCTGTATACCATGCGGGCGCTGATCAACATGGGTGACTTGCCCGGAGCGCGGCACCACGGAGAAACCCTCCTTCAGGCGGCGGAAGGGCTGCGCCACCGGAGTTGGCTGGGCAACAGCCTTCAGTTAAATGGGAACCTCGCCCAGCATATGGGCGATTACCCCAAGGCACTCGCATTGACGGACCGCGCGCTGGCGGTGGAACCCCGGGAGCCACGGCACCTCTGTATACGGGCGCTCTTGGAATACCAGTCAGGCGATACCGTCCCAGACGACGCCCATATTGGGCGACTTCTGGATGCCACGCACCGGTCCCAGATGGGGGCCGGATTTGCCTGACCCGCACTGGGGCTATCTTTGATAGCCGAAATTACTGGTGAAGCCAAATGGTTCCAGTTGGCCCAAAGCTTGGCTGAGAAGGTCCTTGCCCTGCCGGTATCTATTCCCTGGTACTACAACATGGCCAGTGCGGCACTGGCCTTTTGTGCGGTGGGGCGGGGCGATGTTGCAGGGGCCCAGGAGCAGTATGCGATTCTCAAGGCAGTGCCAGGCATCAAGCTGCACTACGCAAACACCGACCGTGTGTTGGGGCTGCTGGCGCATGCCATGGGTCTGCTTGACGAGGCCGCTGCCCACTTTGAGGACGCGCTAACCTTCTGCCGCCGGACCGGCTACCGGCCCGAGGTGGCGTTGACCTCCTGCGACTACGCCGACTTGCTGCTGGCCGGGGCGCAGTCCCGACCTGTCGGGACGTCCCTACCGGGGGACCGCCAGAAGGCCATGATAATGTTGGATGAATCCCTGGCCATCTCCAGCGAGCTGCGCATGCGGCCCCTGGTAGAGCGGGTCCTAGCCCTGCGAGAGCGGGCCAAGTCGCACCCAGCCAGAGCCCCTGCTTACCCCGACGGCCTTACCCAGCGGGAGGCCGACGTGCTGCGCCTGATCACTGCTGGGAAGAGTAACAGCGCGATCGGTGAGGAACTGGTCCTGAGCGTGCGCACCGTGGAGCGCCATATCACCAACATCTACGCCAAGATCAACGCCCGGGGCCGCGCCGACGCCACCGCCTACGCGCTCAGCCACGGTTTAGCACACCCCCAATAACCCTGCGAGTTTCCCGCCACTGGCAGCGGCAGCCCCTGACTCCCTGCTCTGCGTGTTTTCCGCCACCCCACCACCCATTGGGAACCAGTGCGGCTAAAGCCCCTGCCGACTCCCTCTGAAACTACGTGCCCTGCCATGCCCAAGATGGGAGTTATCCCCGATGGCGGGGCTTCGTTGGTCTTGTAATCTCCTCCTACCGGGTGATTCGCCGGACGCTACTGGCGCAAGCCCCGGCACCCGGCGGACTCCCGGCCACACCAGACCCCGTGCGGCTCTAATTTAAGGAGGAGGTATCTGATGAGCAGCGTTACTGAGTTCGCAAGAAATCTAAGGTGGCTCCCAGGTTTGTTGGTGCTGGTCTTAGCCTTGGCCCTGGGCTGCGGCGCCGCCGCAACTGCCACCCCGCGGCCTGCGGCTCCGCCAGCTACTTCTGCCCCGGCGGCTACGGCTTCTCCCACTTTGGCTCCTGCCGCGACCGCAAAGCCAATTCTGGCTCCCACGTTGGCGCCTACACCAGTCCCTAGTGCCGCGGCCACACCGGCATCAGCAAAGACGGACGTCGTGATTGATTGGAACATCACCGCGCTGGCGCTCTCCGACCCCCCGGCCGAGCTCGGGCGTCCATCACAAATGCGCCAACTGGCGATGGTCCACACAGCAATGCATGATGCCATCAACGCGATCCTCGGCAAATACGAAGTCTATGCTGTGAAGGCGCCAGCCCTGCCGGGTGCCTCCCCAGAGGCCGCCGCAGCCAGTGCAGCCTACGCTGTTCTAATCCGGCTTTTCCCATCTGCGGAGGCCAAAGCGACCTTGGATGCTCGGCTGGCCGCGTCGCTCGCCGGGATTCCGGATGGTGCTTCCAAGACTGATGGCATCACCGTGGGCGAGTTCGTGGGTAAAGGCATCTTCGACCTGCGCGCTTCGGACGGATTCAATGCGCCGGGTTCCTACGTGTTTCAAACGGCGCCAGGAGCGTTCCAAACACCACCGCAACTTTCTCCTAACACCCCGCCCTATAGGCCCCAAATGTGTTGTGTGACCCCATTTGTGCTGAAGAGCCCTTCCCAGTTCCGGAACCCGGGCCCGCCAGCGCTAAACAGCGCCGCGTGGGCGCGCGATTACAACGAGCTAAGGAGCCTTGGTGCGGCGAACAGCACTGTCCGCACTGCCGAGCAGACCGCAATTGCCCATTTCTGGATTGAGGGGTCGATCGTTACATGGAACCGCATCGCACGAATTGTGGCCGCCGACAAAGGAAATAGCATGGCGGAAAATGCTCGCTTGTTCGCGCTGCTCAACCTGAGCTTGGTGGATGGCTTTGTCGCCAGCTGGGATACCAAGTTCCATTACAACTTTTGGCGTCCCGTCACCGCGATACGCGCCGGCGACACCGACGGCAACCCCAATACGGACGCTGACTCGTCATGGACACCGCTGGTTGCTACACCAAACCATCCCGACTACAACTCCGGGCACGCGGTTTTCTGCGGAGCCGGAGCCGAGGTGCTCAAGGGGTTCTTCGGTACGGACAACGTCAAATTCAGCTTTAGGACTGCTAGCTCCAAGGACCCCGAAGGGCAAACTCGCTCCTACCAGACCTTCACTGAAGCAGCCAAACAATGCGGCGATTCGCGAGTCTGGAACGGGTTCCATTCTCGCTCCGCGGTGGTAGATGGCCTGGAGCAGGGGAGGCAGACTGGTCTCTATGTTTTCAACCAAGCCTTGCGGACACGGTGAAAAATCACCGGCACGGCGGCGGGAAGTCTTCCCGGGCCTGGAAGCCCGCCTCGCGCTGGCTGCGGCGGTTAGGTTAATGGGGGCGCCCTCACTGGAGACACTGGCCGTCCAGACCAAAGGCAAGACCGGAAATACATTTAAGGGATAGAAAATAAGTAAGGAGAGATTAGACATGAAGGCAAAGATGGTGGAAGCAAGACTACAGATAGCTCAGGCGCTGGGACACAGCATGGGCGCCAGGTTCTTTCGGGTGTTGGCCCTGGGTACTCTACTGGTGGGGGCCGCGGCCCTGTATTCCTCCATAATCCAGGGGGAGGCAGGGAACCAGCCAGCCACCACCGCCAGCAGCCAGTGGTCCGAGGTGGAGGAGTTGGAGGCCCCGGTCATCGGGATTCCAGCATACACTGGTAGCCAGAGTATGGACGGGTTCGAGGTGGAGGAGTTGGAAGCAGCGGTCATCGGGATTCCTGCCTCCGTCGGCAGCAACGATACGAGGGTGGAACGGTCCGGGTCGTATCTGGACACCCCGTACTACCAGAACCCAGACTGGAACGAGCGCCAGCGATCGGCCAGTACCCCACCCATCGCAGGCAAGGTGGAGTCCACCGTATCCATCGATTTACGGTTCCTACCAGGGAGCCTGCCTGAAGACTAGAACAGACATCTCTTCTTGTCCCTGGCACGGGTAGGCAAAGGGGTCGCGGGGCTATACCCTGTGTTCCCTTTCCTACGGACATGGCAATCCCCAAACCTAATCCTTGCAGGGCTGCTTCATTTTCCTCCACTCGCTGGTTGAGTAGGCCCGACCGCAGTCGGGCCTACTCAACCAGCGGGGGCAAGGCCCTTGCGGCGAAAATGAAACGGCCCTGCGGCAGCTACATCGCCCCCTAGCCGGCGGCCCGGTTTGGTAGTATTCTGAACGCCGTACCGGGACGCCATATACCCGAGACCAAGAGGTGTGCCATGACTACTCATCAGCCAAGCCAGCAGCCGCTGCCCCTGGGGGGCCTGCGCGTGCTGGACGCCACCCACATCGTCGCGGGGCCTTTCTGCTCCATGATCCTGGCGGACATGGGGGCCGAGGTCATCAAGGTGGAGCGCCCCAAATCGGGCGACCGGGCGCGGCACAACCACCCCTTCGTCACGTCGGAAGACGGCCGGAAGGTCAGCGCCCGCTTTCTGGGGGTGAACCGCAACAAGAAGAGCATCACCCTGGACGTGCGGGACGCCCGGGGCCAGCGGGCCTTCGAGAATCTGGTGCGCGTCTCCGACGTGCTGCTGGACAACTGGGGCCCCGGCGCCATGGCGCGGCTGGGCTACGGCTACGACCGCCTGCGGGAGATTAACCCCGGCCTGGTGTACGCCACCATCACCGGCTTCGGCGACAGCGAGGGCCTGCGGGGGCCCTACTCCCAGTGGCCGGCCAACAACCCCTGCGTCCAGGCCATGGGCGGCTGGATGGAGATTACCGGCGCGCCCGATGGCCCGCCCCAGATGGTGGGGGACAACGTCGGCGACTCGGTGCCCGGCGTGTGGACCGCCCTGGGCGTGATGATGGCCCTGGAGGGCCGCCGCAAGACCGGCCTGGGCCAGCACGTGGACATGGCCATGTACGACTGCATGGTGGCCCACACCACCAGCTCCATGCCCCACTACCAGGCCACCGGGGAGGTGACCAGCCGGGCAAGGGAGAACATGTTCACCGCCCAGCTGGCAGTCAAGGCCAAGGACGGCTACGCGGTGCTGGCCGGCGCGGGCACCACGGACAAGTGGGCGGCGCTGTGGCGGCACATTGGCCGGGGGGACTTAGTCAACGACTCCCGCTTCCTGGGCCAGGGGGTCACCGGGGAGTTCTACTTCAACAACGTAGTGCCGGCCATTGAGGAGTGGTCCCAGCACCAGGCCAAGCTGGACATTGCCCAGCAGCTCATCAAGCTGGGCTTCTCCATGGGGGTGGTGCAGAACACCGCCGACATTGACCAGTGCCCCCACCTGGCGGCCCGCAAGATGTTCGTGGAAACGGGCGACAGCCTGGGCGGCAAGTTCCGGGCCGCCAACACGCCCATCCGCCTCACCGAGTCCCCCGACACCCCCACCCACACACCGCCCACCCGGGGGGAGCACAACCTCGAAATCCGGTGCGGCATTGGCGGCCTGACCACCGAGGAGCTGCGGCAGATGGAGCGGGACGGGGTGGTGTAGACAGGGAGGCTACAGTGAACAGAGCTCAATATCCATCGCCTTCACTGGCAGTCTGGACTTCAAGTATCAGAAGTCTAGCACCTTTGGCTAGCTTATTCCTAGTACTGTCAGTTTTCTCGCCTACTACATCCGAATGGGCAGGGTTACCTTGGGTAGGGGAGAATCTGATTGTCTGATGATTCTCCCAGCACAGGCCAGCGGTTATGTAGGCAACTCCACGCCCGGCACCCCACTGTGGCCAGCGGTCAAAAGCCTCTTGTGAAGTGGATCGCTCAGCCCAATCCACGGACACCTCGTTTGTCGGGAACGGCCTGTTAGAATTACTAAAGGCGCCTGGACTAACTGTCCCATTTCCCCTGACCCATTCAGGACGTAAAGCTCGATAAAATCCGTCTTCCTTGGTGAGCGGGCGCGGGAAGTCCTCTGCTTTGCCTGGTTCAATCAAGCTTCTACTTCAGGGGACAAAGCCTGCTAACCAACGCACTCAGGGAGATGTCCTTCCAGAGAATCCCCACTGATTCTATAACTTCACCCGAGTCAGTCGGTTCATCAAGAAGATACCTGATCTCCCTTCCCGAAGGTGGGATGACCAACATTGCTTCCACACCTGATGGCAATTCCCACTCAAGCTCAAGGCCGCCATCTGGCAGTGGGGCAATGAACGGTTCCTCCAATTCGCCATGTGTGAGCTTGCGTATTTCTATGAGCAAGCTAGCTGTCTCAGTGATGGCTTCTTTGGTTGGTGTCAGGCCGCCATAACCGTCCCAGTCCGGTTCTAGCTTTGAAAGCTTTCGCAGCCTCTCTGCCGCTGTTGCGTTGGCGCCCTGGAGGTTGGTGAGAACTTGATTCGCGGCACCGCCATGGGTCTTTTTACCGTAAGAGGATGCCGCAGCCGGAATAGAATATGAGCCTGCTAGGTCCAGAAGACCGAAGATGCACAATGTGGGCGCTTCCCTAAGGCCACAATCGGCTGGAGATAGTAAATTCCAATTCCCCCAAGCAAGCGGTTGGACCCCTTGCTGAAGTCCTATCAGCGAATACGGTATCAGTTTGCCTGGTTCACCCGCCAGACTGGAATAAGTTGTAGATTCTGAAGCTTCTCGAAGTACTTTTCGGAACTCCGTATAGTGATTCCAGCAACGTCCGGGCTCGTCGCTTAACATGGTAACATTGGACAGGGTGTCCGGATCACCCCCGCGCAAAACGACCGCCTTTGACGTGGGGGTATCAGACCAATAGTAATCCCCCTTCGCCAAAGTCTCCGGATGTGACCACCCTATCCTCAGCCTTAATGGGCTTATCATTGTGCTCAGTGCGCTGTCAACCACCATGTCTACAATCCTAGCTGCGCTAGTAATTCAGTTAGCGCTGAATATTGTTCTCTCAACTCTTCACCAAGCCGACTACTATTCGGCAATGCGTCTGTGAGTTCACTAGCGTTGAAATTCACGATGAGTTTATCACCAAGCCGAGCCTCAAATCGAACCTTTCGCTCTTTAGGAGGCATTTCAAATCCGAGCACAATCACATCGCAAGAAGGAGATGCCCCTAGCGTAGATGAAAGACGCGGATCCAGCAGCTTATCTCCCAGCCACCAATTCGGTTTCTCTACGTCAGTTTCCAGGATGAAATTAATTCCGTACGACTGAATCTTCACCTGCCCTAAAATGGGCAAGAACTTGTATAAAATCTCTGGGATCTTACGGACCCCTTGTGCAATTTCGCCACTCAATTCACGAACATCAATCTTAGTGGGCGCAAATTGTACCTCAACTTGGTCTCGGCTGCTGGTGGCGACCAATACTCCAGGCCCTTGCCCGATGTTCAATGGCTGTCGGAGTACGGAGGCTAATTGCTCACCTCCGATGCTGATAGGGTTTAGCGGATCACTAGGCTGATACAGCACGGCGATCGAACTTATCAAGAGTTCGGCTTTGCTGCTATTGACCAAAGTCCTTATCTCCGAAACGAGCAGGCTGAGAATGCGTTTGCCTATTGTAGCAAGACTACCATAATAATTGTCCAGCCATCGCGTGGTTGGAGCGTAGAATGGACGCACCCACACCAGATTCTACAGAGTACCTTACCAGATGCGCTTTTTACCCCGCTCTCGGCGATTCTCAAGGTGGCGAATGTACCCACGCCCACATAGAATCCTTTACGGTGCTAGTGCCAACAATTATACAGCATGTCCCAATGCAACCCGGGATACACTATTCCTTTAGCCCCCGCCCTTCCCCTTCCCCCGCCCCAGTGCTACGCTGAGAGCATGAGGATTTCGTCCACCGGAGGATTGCCATGCAAAAAGCCACTCGCGGCATGAACTACATCGGCGGGCGGTGGGTGGCCGCCGCCACCGAGGACACCTTTGAGGACCGCTCCCCCGCGGACACCCGCAAGCGGCTGGGCGTGTTCCCCCGCTCGGGCAGCCGGGAGGCCGACGCCGCGGTGTGGGCCGCCCGGGAGGCCTTCCCCAAGTGGTCCAAGCTGTCCAAGATCAAGCGGGCCGAGTACCTGGACACCTTTGCCCAGCTGGTGAAGCCCCAGACCGAGGAGCTGGCCCGGCTGATGGCCCAGGAGTGCGGCAAGGCCCTCAACGAGTCCCGCGCCGACGTGGTGGAGGGCCTGCACTGCGCCCAGTACTGGTTTGGCCGGGCGCGCATGAACCTGGGGGAGGTGCTGGCCTCGGAGATCGCCGAGAAGGAGAGCTTCGTCATGCGCCACCCCAAGGGGGTGGTGACCTGCATCAGCCCCTGGAACTTCCCCTTCGCCATCCCTCTTTGGCTGATCTGCCCCTCCCTGGTGGAGGGCAACACCGTGATCCTGAAGCCGGCGGAGGAAACACCCCTGGTGGCCCAGCGGCTGGTGGAGCTGTTTGAGCAGGCCGGCCTGCCGCCGGGGGTGCTCAATCTGGTCCAAGGCCACGGCGAGGAGGCCGGCTGGCCCCTGGCCATCCACCCCGACGTGGACGTGGTGCTCTTCACCGGCTCCTACGACGTGGGCTCCCGCATTCGCCAGGAAGCGGCGCGGGACTACAACAAGTTTGTGGTCACGGAGATGGGAGGCAAGAACGCCATCATCGTCTTCGACGACGCCGACTTTGACCTGGCGGTGAACGCCGCGGTGCTGTCGGCCTTCAAGACCGCCGGGCAGCGGTGCGTCTCCGCCTCCCGCCTCATCGTGCAGGAGGGCGTCTTTGACAAGTTTGTGCAGGCCTTCACCGAGAAGGCGGGCCGGCTGAAGATCGGCGACCCCCTGGCCGCCGACACCTTCATGGGGCCCCTGGTGAGCCAGGCCGGGCTGGACAAGGTGCTGGCCTACAACAAGCTGGCCAAGGAGGAGGGGGCGCAGGTGCTGCTGGACGGCGGCCGGCTGGAGGACAAGGACCGCCGCCACGGCTACTTCGCCTCGCCCTTCGTCTACATCATGAAGCACGGCCCCCAGCGGGTGCTGCGGGAGGAGGTGTTCGGCCCTCACGTGGCGCTGATCCCCTTCAAGGACCTGGAGGAGGCGGTGCACATCTACAACGATGCCGACTACGGCTTTGCCATGGCGGTGTGCAGCCGGGACTACCGCAAGATCCGCCAGGTGCGGGAGGAGTGCCGCTTTGGCGTGGGTTATGTAAACTTGCCCACCATCGGCGCCGAGGTGCACCTGCCCTTTGGCGGCCTGAAGAAGAGCGGCAGCGGCATGCCCTCGGCGGCGGCCCTGGCCGACGCCGTGACCCACCGCTACTCCTGGACCGTCAACCACGCCGACGACATCATCCTGGCCCAGGGGCTGCAGTCGCAGGTGCCGTAGGCGCTGGATGTTGGTCCTACCGTAGGGGCGCACCTACTTGTGCGCCCAGGGCAGACACACAGGTCTGCCCCTACGGGTACGCGCCCGCATGTTTGCCCCCAGGCAACTCACAGTTTCCGGCCCCTTATTGACAACCACTGTCGCCGCAGCTAGCCAGCCCCTATAATGGTGTCTGCCCACACCCTGCGGTAGGAGACACACACCCGTGTTCCGAGCGCCCCGCGGCACCGCCGACCTGCTGCCCGACCGCCAAAAGTACTGGCGCTACATCGAGTCCAAAGCCGTGGCCCTGGCCCAGCAGTACGGCTTTGGGCGAGTGGATACGCCGGCCTTTGAGGACTCGTCCCTGTTTGTGCGCTCGGTGGGCGAGGGCACCGACATCGTTGAGAAGGAGATGTACACCTTCGAGGACCGGGGCGGCGACAGCGTCACCCTCCGGCCCGAGGGCACCGCTCCCGTGTGCCGCGCCTACCTGGAGCACGGCATGCACAACCTGCCCCAGCCGGTGCGCTTGTACTACTTCTGCCCGGTGTTCCGCTACGAGCGGCCCCAAGCGGGCCGGTTCCGCCAGCACCACCAGTTCGGCGCGGAGGTCATCGGCGACCCCGATCCCTCCGTGGACGCCGAGGTCATTGAGCTGGCCTGGCGCTTGATGCTCTCCCTG
>JBGPJN010000019.1:0-19156 GCA_041485445.1 Dehalococcoidia bacterium | reverse complement strand
GCGCTGGACGTTCAGTGGGTTGCCGTAGCCGGTGTCGGCGTCGCACACCACCGGGATGCCCACGGCATTGGCGATGAACTTGGCGTTGGCCACCATCTCCGTCATGGTCAGCAGGCCGACGTCGGGAAAGCCCCGCTCGGCGGCGGTGCCGGCGCCGGTCATGTACACCGCCTGGAAGCCCACCGATTCCGCGATGCGGGCGTGGAGCGCGTTCAACACAAAGGGGGCAACTACCATCTGGCCCGAGGCCAGCATCTGGCGGAGCTGCGTGGTTGGCTTCATGTGGTCAGTCCTCCTGCTGCTTGCTGCATTTATACCCAGTCCCACTGGTTGCTTGTCCGCCCCAACTCCAGTACCATTCCTGGCATGACTCGGTGTTACCATTTTACACGCCGCAGTCCTTGAGCTAAGGACCCGGGCGAAGGGCCGAGGAGGACCGGCGTATGGTAAAGGTCTCCATCACCTTAGTCAACAATGCCCAGATCACCGTTGAGGCGGAGGAGGCGGAGGTGACCCGCGGCGTGGTGGGCTTGGTGCTGAGGGACTTGCCCCGGGATTTGATGCTGGCCCACCACCCGCCCAACGGGGGCCAGCCGCCGGCAGCAAGTGAGAACGGCGGTAACGGTGTAGCGGTGGGCAGCCCTCAGCCGTCAGCTATCAGCCCTCGGCCCCGACGAGTCGGGGCTGCCCCATCCCGCCCAGAGCGGGGAGAGGAGCTGACGGCTGACAAGCTCACGGCTGAGTCCTCAGCCGCCGACAGCTCCTTCACCCAATTTTGCCGGGCGGCCAACCCCTTGGGCGATATGCGACGGGTGGTGGCGGCGGCGGAAGGCGCCCGCCGGTTTCTGGGCCTGGCTGATGTGGATGAGGAGACCCTGGGCCGCTTGTTTGACCTGGCGGGCTGGCGGCGTCCCCACAGCTTCACCCAGACCCTGCGCAACGCCGGCCGCAGCACCTACCGGTGGCTGGAGCGGGTCCCCGGACGGGCCGGGCGCTACACCGTTACCCAGGCGGGCCGCGCCGCCGCCGTGGGGGAGTGAACAACTGGCCCGTCTTGACCCGGCTTCCTGCCATGCTATCATGGTGCCAATGTAGCCGTCAGCTCCCCACCCCCCTTGGGGTGGGGTTGGGAGGCTGAAAGCCGACCGCTGATAGCTGATTGCTTGACGCCTCATAAGGAGATGGCAGCCATGAAGATGTACCTGAACGGCCAGTGGGTGGACCGGCCCCGGACCATGACGGTGCTCAACCCATTTGACCAGTCGGTGGTGGACACCGTGCCCCGGGGCACCGCCGCCGACGTTGACCTGGCGGTGACCAGCGCAGTGCGCGGGGCCGCGGTGATGGCCAAGCTGCCCGCCTACGAACGCTACTCCATCCTGCGGCGCGCCGCCGACCTGCTGTCCCAGCGGGTGGAGGACCTGGCCCGCACCATCACCCTGGAGGAAGGCAAGATACTGGCGGAGAGCCGGGCTGAGGTGGGGCGGGCGGTGCAGACCATTACCCTGTCCTCGGAGGAGGCCAAGCGCCTCCACGGTGAGACGGTGCCCCTGGACGCCGCCCCCGGCGCCGTGCGGCAGTTTGGGTTCACCATCCGGGTGCCCGTGGGCGTGGTGGCGGCCATCAGCCCCTTCAACTTCCCGCTCAACCTGGTATGCCACAAGGTGGGGCCGGCCCTGGCCGCCGGCAACGCCGTGGTGCTCAAGCCCGCCGGCAACACTCCGCTGTCCGCGCTGAAGCTCACCGCCATCCTGCTGGAGGCGGGCCTTCCGGCGGAGGCCATCCAGTGCGTCACCGGGCCCGGCGGGGAGATCGGCGACGCCCTCACCGGCGACCCCCGGGTGCGCAAGATTACCTTCACCGGCAGCGTTGAGGTGGGCGACCGCATCTGCCGCAACGCCGGCATCAAGAAGGTCACCATGGAGTTGGGCTCCAACAGCCCGCTGATCGTCATGTCCGACGCCGACCTGGACAAGGTGGCGGCCGCCACGGTGGCCGGCGGGTTCGCCAACGCCGGGCAGGTGTGCATCTCCACCCAGCGGGTGCTGGCGGACCGGCGCATCTACGCCGACTACCTGGATGCCCTGGCCGGCCCCGTCCGGGCCCTGACCACCGGCAACCCTCTGGACGCGTCGGTGCGCATGGGGCCCATGATCCGGGAGGCCGACGCCATCCGGGTCAGTCAATGGATCGCCGAGGCGGTGGAGCAGGGCGCTCGCATCGTGGTGGGCGGCGACCGGGAGGGCACCATGCACGCCCCCACGGTCATCGCCGACGCCACGTCGGACATGCGCATCTCCCGGGAGGAGCTGTTCGGCCCGGCGGTGGCGGTCAGCCCCTTCAACGACATTGACGAGGCCATCGCCCTGGCCAACGACTCGCGCTTCGGCCTCTCCGCCGGCATCTTCACCCAGAACATAGACTGGGCCTTGAAGTTCGCCCTGGAGGTGCAGTCGGGCAATCTGCACATCAACTCCTCACCCCAGTGGCGGGCCGACTTGATGCCCTACGGCGGTCTGAAGGACAGCGGCATGGGCAAGGAAGGCCCCGGCTACGCCGTCATGGAGATGACCGAGCTGAAGATGGTGGTCTTCCACATGTAGACTCCCATTGAACCACAGAGATCGCGGAGGGCGCTGAGGTTTCACCCTGATTATCTCCAGTCTCTGCGGTCTCTGTGTACTCTGTGGTTATTGGATAGCCTGATGGAAATAATCCACACCCCGCCCCGGCGGGCGCTGGTGGTAACCCCCCATCCCGACGACTGCGAGGGCGGCTGCGGCGGCACCTTGTCCCGCTGGGTGCGGGAGGCCGGCACGCAGGTGGTGGTGGTGCTGTGCACCAACGGGGACAAGGGCACCTCGGACCGGCGGATCGCCCCGGCCAGCCTGGCGGCCATGCGGGCGGAGGAACAGCGGGCGGCCTCGGCGGCGCTGGGGGCAGTGGAGACGGTGATGCTGGCTCACCCCGACGGCGGGCTGGAGGACAGTCTGCTGTTCCGCGGCCAGCTGGTGCGGGAGATCCGGCGGCACCGCCCGGACGTGCTGTTCTGCATTGACCCTTACCGCAGCATCAGTCACACGCACCGGGACCACCGCATGAGCGGGCAGGTGGCGCTGGACGCCGCCTTCTCCTTCGCCTGGAGCTACCTGCACTTCCCGGAGCAGATTAGCGCGGAGGGGCTGCGGCCCCACAGCGTGGGTGAGGCCTACCTGTGGGGCAGCGAGGCGCCGGACGTTTTTGTGGACATCGGCGGCTATTTGGATCAAAAGGCGGAGGCGCTGCTGAGCCACGTGAGCCAGTTCCCCGACCCGGCAGGCCGCCGGGAGCGGGTGGGCACCGGCGCCGCCGAGACCGGCAAGACCGCCGGGCTGCCTTACGCCGAGGGGTTCCGCCGCATCCGGTTTGACCTGGGCTCTCCAGCCTGGCGGTATCTGCACACTTAACGACTCTTGCATAAGTATCTAAACCGGTTGGAAGGTGCTTGCGGCGGAACTCCGCCCTTGCCCCCCTTTCGCAAAGGGGGGTTGGGGGGATTTCGTCCGACACGGTTCAAGAATTTATGCAAGAGTCTATAGCTATCAGCAGTCAGCACCCGCCCGCCCCTTTGGGAGGCGGGGTTGGCTGATGGCTGACAGCGATCAGCCCCCGGCCGGGGGCTGATCCAGCAAGTCCCGCACCACCTGTTCCAGCCGGTCGGTTTCCCGGTCAATGGTCTTCAGGAACTCCTGCTGCACCTCGGGCGACCAGGAGAGGTCGCTCTGCAACAGGCTGCTGGAGCAGCCCTTGATGGCGGTAAGGGGGTTGCGCAGCGCGTGGGCGGCGTCCGCCAGCAGGGCTGGATCCGGCTCCTCACCCGGCCTGGATGGGTCGCCGGGCGACTGGGACCGCTGCAGCTGCACCAGCTGATACGCCTGGCTGCGGGCCCGGCGGTAGTAGCGGTGGCTCTGCACCGCCGCGGCGATGTGGGCGGCCACCCGGTCCAGGATGGTCTGCTCCGGGGTCGCAAAGGCGGGCTGACGCCGCCCCACAGTCAGGGTGCCCACCGGCTGCTCTCCCAGACGCAACGGCGCGCCCATGGTGGCCAGTTCCGCCGGAAGAGGGCCGGTGGCCTGGCCCTCCGGAGCGCCCACCCGGACCGTCACGCTGTGGGACTGCGCCCCGGCGCCGCCCTCCCAAGAGAGTACCACCCACTCCACCGGGAATATCTCGCCCACCGCGTTGGCGAACTCCCGGAAGGCCTCGTCCAGATCAGTGTTGGACATCAGGACCCGGCCGGCGCGTAGGATCTTGTCCTCCAGGGCCGACTGCCTGGCCAGACGTTCCTGGAGCTGTGAGTAGGCCATTGGGGGGCCCAGCAAAGTGGCCGCTTGCTCCAGCAGCAGCTGGTCATGGGGCTGGTAGCGGCGGGGGCGCCGGTGACTCAGCCGCACCGCGCACACCACGGCGCCGGAGCACACCACGGGAACCGTCAGCCCGGACCGCAGCCCGGCGCTGGCGACCTCCTCCGGCCAGGCTTGGGCCGGAAGCCCGGCGGCCGCCAGGTCGTCAACAATGTGGCCGTGTCCCAGCGTCGCCAGCGCAAGCCACCGCTCCGCGGCCAGTGTCCGCACCGGACCCGTACTGGGCTGATGAGCCATGGACCCGCCGTGGTAGACGCGGCGCAAGTGGCCGGCGTCGGCGTCAATCAGGTAGATGCCCAGGTGGTGGTACTCCACCAGCCGCTTGACCTGGACGGCAAACCGTCGGTAGAGGTGGTCGATGCCGGCGCTGGAGGCGGCGCTTTCGGCGATGCGCTGGAAGGCGCCGGCCTCCTCGGCCCGGCGCTGCAAACGCTGTTGCAGGCGGAGGTTGTCCAGGGCCAGCGCCAGGGGTTCGGCCAGCCGCCGGGCCTGCCGCTGCTCCGTGGGGCCGTAACCATCACCAGCGGGAGCGCTTAGCAAGGCCGCCCCCAGGATCTCCTGGATGCCCTGCAGGTTCACGCTGCCCTGTAGGGTTACGCTGATGGAAGGCCGGCAGGCGTTGCCGGTAACGAACAGCGCCCCCACTGCCCACCCAGCACCCCGCACTCCCAACCCCATGGCCCGTCCCGCAGGCCCGGCGCCGAAGCCTGGCTCCCCGCCGGCAGCGGCCTGGGCGTGACCGCGCCCCGGCGGCGCTTTCCAGGAGAACACCACCCGCCCCGTCTCTTGCTGCGGGTCCAGCAAGACCACTGCCAATCGCGCCAGGGGCAGTTGCACTCGCACCTGCGCCAAGAAGAGGTCGCAGGCCCCATAGACCGCAGCGTCGGCCTCGGCAGTCCCTCGCCCATCGGGTCGTCCCAAGATGGCTCTCCAGCAGCTACCGAGATATTTGGTGAACCTTTGGTGAACCGCTGGCCGTTAGATTATCACAATGCAACGCCCGTGTCGACTATTCATGTGAAATAAGCACATTATTCCGTCTAAACTCGGTCGATATACGCTTATCTACCTCCTAACTTAAGGCTCTTCTCGACACATTGGTTACGGTCTGCAATTCACAGCACGGGGCGGGGTGGGCCGCTCTCGCCGTTCTCACTTCTGTTAGAATCACCCCGGGAGCATGCGGGAGCATGATGGTAGTGTTGAATACCAGCCGCGAGCCGCCGGTGCGCGTAACCGTCCTGGACAACGAGACTGCTGCCCGCATGGCGGAGCAGCAGTTGCGGCTGGAGGGTATCCCCTCCTTCAGCCGGTGCCTGCAGGGCGGACCAGGGATTACGGGCACCGCGTTTCACCTGCCCCACGCGTTGTACGTGCGCCCCGGGGACGCCATGCGTGCGCGAGAGGTGCTCAACCTGGTTCCGCTGGAGATCCTGGAGCGGGACCGCCCTCAGGCTTCGGCCCAACGCCCGTGGCGGTGGTGGCTGGTGGCCCTGGCACTGCTCATCGCCGCGCTGCTGATCATCACCGCCGCGCCGCTGGCGGCCCGGCTCTACGGCTAATCCGCCTGACTATCGGGCGTTGACACCCCCAGGGGAGCAACCTAGAATCTCCCCAAAGCTTTCTTGTATGGAGTGGGAGATGGCTCTCGCCGGCCAGATCCGCGCCCTCACCCTGGACCTCTATGGCACGTTGCTGGACGTGGAGGCCAGCGTAATCCAGGCCTTCGAGACCTTCTGGCGCGGCAAGGGGGTCGCGGTGAGTCCGCGAGAGGCGGTGCGGACCTGGGAGGCCGCCTACTTCCAGGAGACCATGATCGAAACGCTGCTGGGCCAGGGCCGGACTCCCTTCGACCGGGTGAGCCGCCGCTGCCTGGGGCAGGTCCTGGCCCGCCTGGGGGTGGCCCACACCACCGATGACCTGGAGGCGCTGCTGGCGGCCCGCGACTGCGGCCGCCTGTATCCAGGAGTCCCGGAGGGGTTGCAGGCCCTGCGAGGTCGCTACACCCTGGCAGTGCTGTCCAACGGCGACCTGGCGTCGCTGCACCGGGCGGTGAGCAACCTGGCCATCCCGGTGGACCAGATCATCTCCGCTGAACAGGCCGGAGTTTACAAGCCCCACCCGGCAGTCTACCGTACCGCATTGCAGGTGCTGGGGCTGGAGGCCGGCCAGGTGATGCACGTGGCCTCCCACGCCTGGGACGTGCGGGGCGCCAAGGCCGCGGGACTGCTGGGCGCCTACGTCAACCGCCCCGGCCTGGGATATGACGACAGCCGCCTGCCTCCCGACGTGGAGGTGAGGGACTTTGTGGAGCTGGCGAAACATCCCCGCCTGGGCGGCGGCTGAGCCAGCCATGACCAAGAGCTATCCTACACTATCGGAGGACTGACATGAGCACGCGGAGCGCCCGCAGCACCCCGGCCAAGGGCCAGAAGCCCTATGTGGTCCACGGCCCGCAGGCCGCCAGCACCACCACCCAGACCCGCGGCATGGAGCGGCGGCCGGGCATCACCGCCGACACCGCCGGCGCCAGCAAGATCTGGCTGGGCCTGGTCACCGCCACGCCCAACGAGACCGGCCAGCCCCACCATCACGGCGAGGCGGAGACCGCCGCCTACGTGCTGAGCGGCCGGGTGCGCGTCTATTTCGGCGAGGGGTTCAAGGAGTTCGTGGAGGCCGGGCCCGGCGATTTCCTCTTTGTTCCCGCCCACGTGCACCACATCGAAGCCAACCCATTCGACGAGCCGCACACCGCGGTGCTGGCCCGGTCGCCGGACAACATCGTGGTGAACCTGGGGGAGTAACCGCCCTGCGGCGGGCGCTGCAACCCAGGTAGCCCGCCACCTCTGCCAGGAGGGGAGTTTTGTCCTTCAGATATGGTGTCGAGGTGATCCCGGAGCCCGCCTTTGTGGCCTGGGCGCACCGGACGCGCAAGCTCGTCTGCGACCAGTACGGCAGTTGGGCCGCCGAGATGTTCATGGTCCACCTCACCGTGGCAGAGTTCTTCCAGTGCCCCGACGCCGCGGTGGGGCCGCTGATGGACGGGCTGTCCCGCCTGGCCGAGGGGAGCCGGAAGGCATCTCCTGAGTTTAATCTGGTGCACCAAGGGGTGGGCACATTCCCCGGCGCAGCGGGCACCATCTTTCTGGACTTCAACCCGTCGCCCCGGCCGGTGGCCTTGCACTCGTTGCACCGCAACGTGATCGCCATGCTGCGCGGGATGCCTGGGGTGGCGCCGTCCCTGGCGCACACCGAGGCGGTGTATTGGCCGCACCTGACGTTGCTGCAGTCCACCACCCTGGCTCGCCCCATATTCGACGACGCGCTGGAGTTCGCCCAGGCGGTGGTGCGGGACTCGCCGCCGCCGGCCGCCACCCGGGCCTGGCGCCTGTTGTTGGCCCGGTTTGAGTCCACCGCCGCCGATGCCGTAGCCGACGGTTGGGACCAGGGCCGTTGGGCCGCCGATCTGCGGTGGACCCTGCTGGCCAGCTACCAGTTGTAGGGGTATGGAGAATGCCCCCTGGGCAATGGGGAGAAGCCGGCTTCCGACACACCCTTTTGGAGCGGGGGCTGATCGCTGACGGCCCCGACGAGTCGGGGCTGAGAGCTCTTACAGCGTTTGCTTGAGGCGCAGGGCCAGGGTGCGGGTCATGCCCGGCACCGCGGCGATGTCGTCCACGGCGGCGGCCTTGATGCCCGGCACCGACCCGAACCGGCGCAGCAGCATGCGCTTGCGCTTGGGTCCAATGCCCGTAACCTGGTCCAGGGCGGAGCGCAGGCTGCTCTTGCTGCGCAGGTTGCGGTGGTAGGTGATGGCGAAGCGGTGCGCCTCATCGCGGATGCGCTGCACCAAGTATAGCGCCTGAGACTGGCGCGGCAACACGATGGGCTCCGGGCCGTGGGGCACGAACAGCCACTCGTTCTCCTTGGCCAGGGCGGCCAGAGGTATCTGCTGCAGGCCCAAGTGCAGGAGCACTTCCTGGGCCGCCGAGAGGTGGCCCTTCCCGCCGTCAATCAGCACCAGGTCGGGCAGAATACCCCAAGAGCCGGGCGGCTTGACGGGCAACTCCCCGCGCCCGTCCTCTGACCCCGACGCGTCGGGGCCGGTAAGGCGCTTGAAGCGGCGGCGCAGCATCTCCCGCATGCTGGCGTAGTCGTCCACCCCTTCCACCGTCTTGATCCGGAACCGCCGGTAGTGGGCCGGCTTGGGCCGTCCGTCCTGGAACACCACCATGCTGCCCACCACGTTGGTCCCCTGAACGTGGGAGATGTCGTAGCACTCCATGCGCTGGGGCAGACGGGGCAGACTCAGCTCCTCCTGCAACTCCGTCATGGCCTGGCCGATGACGTCGTCGTTGTGCAGCCACTTCACCCGGTGCTGGGCCAGCCCCTGGGTGGCGTTTTCCGCCACCACGTCCATCAGCTTCTTGTAGTGCCCCCGTTGGGGAGAGAGCAGCTTCACCGGCCCGCCCCGCCGCTGCCGGAGCCAGTCCGTGATCAGCTCGGCGTCGTCCAGAGGGTGCTGGACCAGGATGCGCTGCGGAATGGCCGACGCAGTCTGGTAGAACTGCTTGATGAACTGGGCCAGCACCACGCCGGGAGCATCGTCCTGGGCGCCCTCCATAAAGAAGTGGTCCCGTCCCACCAGCTTGCGGTACCGGACGAAGAACACCTCCACCCAGGTCTCGTTGGTGCCCTGGGCCAGGGCCACAGCGTCCAGGTCGGCCACCGGGTTGGAGTCCACGATGATGCGCTGCTGTTCCGCCACCTGCTCAATGCTGCGCACCTGGTCCCGCAGCACCGCCGCCCGCTCAAACTCCAGCTCTTCCGATGCCGCCGCCATGCGCTGCTGCAGGTCTCGGGTCACCGCCTCGGTGTTGCCCTCCATGAACAGAATGACCTGCTGGATGACCCGGGCGTACTCTTCCCCGGTGGCGTAGCCGGAGCAGGGCGCCACGCAGCGGTGGATGAAGTACTCCAGGCAGGGGCGCGGGTCAGTGCCGGTGATGGTCTTGGTGCAGGAGCGGTAGGGAAAGAGCTTCTTCACCAGGTCCATGGTCTGGCGCACGCTGCCCGAGCTGGCGAAGGGGCCGAAGTACCGGGCGCCGTCGTCGGCGGCCTGGCGGGTGATGTAAACGCGGGGGAACTCTTCCGTCAGGTCAATCTTCAGGTAGGGGTAGGTCTTGTCGTCCTTGAGGCGGGCGTTGTAGTAGGGACGGTACCGCTTGATGAGGGTGTTTTCCAGGATCAGCGCCTCGGATTCGCTGTCGGTGACAATGAACTCGAAGTCGGCGATGCGCTCCACCAGACGCTGAATCTTGGTGGTCAGTCCCGCCGGAGAGCCGAAGTAGGACCGCAGCCGGTCCCGCAGCACCAGCGCCTTCCCGACGTAAAGCACCTCGCCCTGCTCGTCCTTCATCAGGTAGACGCCGGGCTTCTCCGGGGTGACCCGCAGCCGGTGCTGGAAGGAGGCTGGGGGCATCAGCTCACTTGAGGAGGAAGGTCAGGGCCGCCAGGATAGCGACCACCGCCACGGTCACGATGAAGATTCGCCGCATTTCCGCGCCGACGTAGGCGTAGGCCGATACTCGCTCTCCCCTGACTTGGGCGGCGCTCCGGCGCAGGCCGACGCCAGAGGGGCGCCTGGAAGTCGCTGGTGGGGCAGGAGTCGCCGGTGAGCCTGGGGGCTGGCTTGGCGCACCGTCTGAGGCGCGGTCCGCCGTGGCCACACCGGCTGCCGGCGGGGCAGTGCCTGCGGCAGGGGCGGCCGGGCCGGCTCGCCGTCTCCGGCTTCTAAGCTCGGCCTGACGCACTGCCATTCGGCGACCTTTAGCAGGCATTGGATGACTCCTCCCCCGCCGCAGCGGCGGCTACCGGCCCTGGGCCGGACGTCCGCTGCCTTAGAATCTGCTCTGCCCTTTACTATATCAGCATTCCGCAGCCACGGCGAGGGTCAGGCCCGGGGATGGCTCTTTTCGTACTCCTTGTGGAGGTGGTCGGTGGTCAGGTGGGTGTAGACCTGGGTGGTGGAGATGCTGGAATGCCCTAGCAGCTCCTGCACGTGTCGCAAGGAAGCCCCGTTCTGCAGCAGGTGGGTGGCAAAGCTGTGGCGCAGGGTGTGAGGTGTGATTCGCTGGCTGATGCCCGCCGTCTTGGCATGGGTCTTGAGGATGTTCCACACCCACTGGCGGGTCAGCCGCTCCCCGCGGTGGTTCACAAAGAGCGCCGCCTGAGGCGACTTTTCGGCGCGGCCGGCCAGCATGGGCGCGCGCACAGTGTTGGCGTAGCGCTTCAAGTAGTTAACGGCCCGGGGATACAGATGCACGATGCGCTCCCTGGCGCCCTTGCCCCGGCATCGCAGGTAGGCCTCCTGGAAGTCGATGTCCGCCAGGTTCAGCCCCACCAACTCGCTGACCCGCAGGCCGCTGGCGTAAAGCAGCTCCATAATGGTGGCGTCCCGCTGGCCCTCGGCGGTGCCGGATTTAGCCGCCTGGTCCAAAAGCTTGGTCACATCCTCCTCGGAGAGGCATTTGGGCAAACTGCGGCCCACCCGCGGCGACCCCAGGGTCTCGGTGGGGTCGTCGGCCACCCCGCCGTTCTCGGTCAGGAAGCCGAAAAACGACTTGAGGGACGCAACCTTGCGGGCGGTGGTGGTGTCGCGGTAGCCTTTGTTGCCCCGCAGGTCGGTGATGTACTCGTTGAGCAGGTGCAGGTCCACCTTGGGCCACGGATTGGGCCCGGAGCCCCCGTTCAACCTCCGGTGGACAAACTCGCTGAACTGGTGGAGGTCGTTGCGGTAGGCCTCCATGGTGTTCCGGGAGAACCCCTTCTCCACCACCAGGTGCTGCAGGAACGAGGTAATGTGCTGGTCCATACCGTCCATCCTTTCCGTGGAGGATCTGTCCATCCCTGATTCGGTTGCCGGACTCAGGCGGCAGTCCTGCGCTAATGTCCCGACATGTCGAGATGAAATGGATTGTAGCATTGTGCCCCGGCGGTTCAGGAAGGCGCCTGGAACTAATTTAGAACTAATTTAAGAAATATGTCAATTGAAGCGACCCGTCTCCTTTCACCCCCACGGCTGCTTTCTGCTATGCTCTTGGCAGCGCCCGTGCGGACAGTCGTGGCAGGGCGTGGAGGGTATTCATGCTGGGGGAGCGTGTCGCCATTGTGGGGGCGGGTTATACGCCGCTGCGCCCCATCTCCACTGAAGTGTCGTTCCGGGAGATGATCTTTGAGGCGGCGGTGAAGGCCTACGCCGACGCCGGCATCAGCCCCCAGGACGTGAGCACCTTCGTATCGGTGGCCGAGGACTACAACGAGGGCACCGCCATCACCGACGAGTACGTGCCGGACCAGCTGGGCGCCGTGCTGAAGCCGGTGCAGACCGTCAGCGGCGACGGCATCACCGGCCTGGCATCGCTGGTGATGCAGTTGGAGACCGGCCAGTTGGACGTGGCGGTCATTGAGGGGCACAGCAAGGCCTCCAACATTGTCCGCCCCGCCCACATCCAGGCCTTCGCCCTGGACCCCATCTACGCCCGGCCCCTGGCCTTCCACCCCCACTACGTAGCCGGGCTGGAGATGCGGGCCTTCCTGGCGGCCACCGGCAACACGGAGGCCCAGGCGGCGCTGGTGGCGGCCACCAACCGGGCCAGCGCCCTGCGCAACCCCCTGGCGGCCTACCCCGCCAAGCTGCGGGCTGAGGACGTGCTGGCCTCCCGCCCCGAGGCGGAGCCGCTGAAGCACGGCGACATCGCCGCCACCGCCGACGGCGCCATTGTGCTGGTGCTGGCGCGGGAGTCGCAACTGGCCCGGTATCAGGGCCATCCGGTGTTCATTCTGGGCATCGGCTGGAGCCAGGACACGCCCAACATTGAAGAGCGGGAGCTGCACCAGGCCATTTACGCGGTGAAGGCGGGCCGCATGGCGTACCGAATGGCGGGCATCACCAACCCGGCCTCGCAGATCGACTTCGCCGAGGTGGACGACGCTTTCTCCTACAAGCAGCTGCAACACCTGGAGGCGCTTGGGCTGGCGGGCACCGGCCAGGCGGGGCGCATGCTGGAGCAGGGGGCGTTCGGCGTTGGTGGAGCGCTGCCGGTGAACATCTCCGGCGGGCACCTGGGCTGCGGCTACACCCACGAGATGGCGGGCCTGCGCAGCGTGCTGGAGGTGGTGCTGCAGCTGCGCGGCGTGGCCGGTGAGCGGCAGCTTCCCCGACGAGTCGGGGTGGGCCTGGCCCAGTCCTGGCGAGGCATCCCCACCGCCAGCGGCGGCGTGGTGGTGCTGGGGAGGGAGTGAGGAGTGCCCGCCTGGCTACTTCTCGCGCTGCTGACCCTGGCCCTGTGGGGCGTGTGGGGCATCTTCCCCAAGCTGGCCACCAACTTCCTCAGCCCCGCCAGCGTCATGGTGTACGAGGGCATCGGCCATATGCTGGTGGTCATGGGGGCGCTGGTGTACGTGGGGTTTCGGCCGGAGGTGCACCCCAAGGGCATCGTCCTGGCCTTCCTGGCCGGGTTCGTCGGCACCGTGGGGTCGTTGGTGTTCCTGTTCGCCCTCAGAGGGGGGAAGACGTCCATCATAGTTCCCATCACGGCCATGTACCCGGTGGTGACCATCGCCCTCAGTCTGTGGCTGTTCCGTGAGCCGGTGACCCTGAAGCAGGGCGCGGGGATCGTCCTGGCGCTGCTGGCCATCCTGATGTTTTCACTGTGAGGGTGGGGGAAAGGGTGGTTTCTCCCCCTTGGCAAGGGGGAGACAAAGAGGGGGTGGTCTGCCTCCTGTGCCGTGCGGCGGCGGGGCAGGGTACGACCCCCCTGTAAGCCCCCCCTTCGTAAGGGGGGACGGGACGGCCCGTCCCTCTCCCCCTTGGTAAGCGGAGGGCCTGGTGAATCACTCGCCATATAAGGAGTCGCATGGGGTACAAGAACCGAGTGGCCGTGGTGGGCGCGGGCCTGACCCGCTTCATGCGCCGCGCCCTGGAGACCCCCAAGGAGCTGGCCTTTGAGGCGGCCAAGGCCGCATTGGAGGACGCCGGCCTGACCATCGCCGACATTGACTGCGTCGTGTCGGTCAGCGCCCCCGATGCCTTTGACGGCGTGCACATGAAGGGGGAGTACCTGGCCGACGGCGCCGGGGCCTGGGGCAAGCCCTACATGCGCACCTACGTGGGCGGCGGCTCCGGCGTCTTCTCCCTGATCACCGGCTGGTACCACATCGCCAGCGGCCACTTCGACACCTGCCTGGTGGTGGCCGAGGAGAAGATGTCGGCAGCCATGCCCCATCCCCAGGGGTGCTTCAACGCCATCTACGACCAGTTCACCGAGCGGCCCCTGGGGGTCAACCTGCTGTGGATCTTCGCCCTGGAGATGAACCGGTACATGCAGACCTACGGCATCCCCATGGAGACCCTGGCCCGGGTGGCCCAGAAGAACAAGCGCAACGGGCTGGACCACCCGTCGGCCCAGCCCGGCATCGCCGGCGACTTCACCATCCCGCAGATTCTGGACTCGGAGGTGATGGTCTGGCCGGTGCTCCGCCAGATGGTGTCGCCCATCAGCGACGGCGCCGGCGCCATGGTGCTGACCTCGGAGCACTTTGCCCGCCGCCTGAGCCGTCCGCCGGTGTGGATTGAGGGCGTGGGCTGGAACCTGGACACCTCCTTCTGGACCAACCGCGACCTGTGCTACCCAACCTATGTGGAGAAGGCGGCCCGCATGGCCTACGAGATGGCCGGGGTGACCAACCCCCGCCGGGACATCCACGTGGCGGAGCCCTACGATCCCTTCGCTTACAAAGAGCTGCACCACCTGGAGGGGCTGCTGCTGGCCGACCGGGGCCAAGCCCCCCGGCTGCTGGAAGAGGGCTTCTGGGACCGGGACACGGAGACGGGCATACCCGCCAGCCCCTCGGGCGGCCTCTTGGGCGTGGGCAACCCCATCGCCGCCTCGGGGGTGATGAAACTGGCGGAAATCTACTGGCAGCTCCAGGGGCAGGCCGGCGCGCGCCAGGTGCGGCGAGAGGTGCGCCGGGGCCTGGCCCAGGGCTGGGGCGACCTGATGCAGGTGGGCACGGTGGTCATTCTGGGCAAGTGAGCCCGTCCGATAACCGCGGAGAGCGCGGAGGACGCAGAGAATTTACGATTGGTTGTCTCTTATCTCAATGGTCTCGGAGCCTGCCCTGTAGGGGCGAGGCATGCCTCGCCCCTACACCGAAGGGTGCTCAGCAGTGAGTTGTCAAAAAGGCATGAAGTCCAACCGACGGAGGCGACCTCACCCATGAAACCCTTTAGCGGCACATCCCTCACCGACCACGCCCTCACCACCGGCGAGGTGCTGCTGGCCTACTGGAAGGTGAAGGCGGAGTACCAGTGGGACGCCGGCGTGGCCATGAGCGGCTACCTGGACGGGCTGAAGCAGGGCAAGCTCCTGGGCATGCGCTGCCCCCAGTGCCGGCGCACTCTGGCGCCGCCCCGGGCCTTCTGCGAGCTGTGCTTCCGCCCCCTGGACCAGTGGGTGGAGCTGCGGGACACGGGCCGGATTAACACCTACTCGGTATCTTATGTCAACTGGGACGCCACCCGCCGCCAGACGCCGGAGGTCCCCGCGGTGATCGAGATTGACGGCGCCAGCCCCGGCATGGGCATCCTGCACCTGCTGGGCGAAGTGGGCGACACCCTGGAGGCTATCACCCGCCGGCTGCAGATCGGCACGCCGGTGCAGGCGGTGTGGAAGCCCGAATCGGAGCGGGAAGGCGCCATCACCGACATCCGGTACTTTCGGCCCATTGGGTAACGCTAATAGCCAGTCAGAAAATTCACCGCAGAGCGCGCAGAGACCGCTGAGAAAATCGAACACCCATCGTCTTTTCTCTGCGCTCTCTGTGTCCTCTGTGGTTATCGGACAGGTTCCAAGGAGCACACTTGATGCTGGACAAGATTTCCCAGCCCCAACAGGCGCGCCGGGTGGCCGGGGAGATACCCATATATCACCGGTACACCCTGGGCGTGGCGGGCGAGCGGTTCTTCAAGGCCCTGCGGGACCAGCAGCAGTTGCTGGCGTCGCCCTGCCCCCAGTGCCGGGACCTGCTCCTCCCGCCCAAGCTGTACTGCGAGCGTTGCTTTGTGGAGACGACGGAGCCCTGGCAGCCGGTGCTGGGGCCAGGGTTCGTGCGTAGCTTTACCGTCCTTCACCACTCGCTGGAGGAAGAGCCTCTGGCAACCCCTGAAATCGTGGCGCTGGTATCGTGGCCGGGGGTGCGCGGGGGGCTGATCCACCGGCTGAAAGAGGTGGAGCCCCGCCTGGTGGCCTTGGGGATGGCGGTGGCGCCGGTGTGGGCGCCCCAGCGGGAGGGCGCCCTGACGGACATCCTTTACTTTCGCCCGGCCCCAACGGATTAGTTTCGAAAGTCTGCCAGTTAGGTCCTCGTCATTCCGGCGCAAGCCGGAATCCATCTGAGCATCTCAGCCACCCGTATATCTGGACACCGGCTTTCGCCGGTGAGACGAATTGAGTCCCCATTTCCTGCCACAGGATACTGAGACACGACCTTAGCTACATACCCCTTGCTAAGCCAGCGGTAACCTTCTAAACTCTCTGCGGAACCGGCCCCCTGGTCTCCCGGCCTGGTCGGGAGACCCAAGGGGCTGGCCAACATACGTCCCGACCGTGTCGGGATCAGGAGGGTGTCTTGTACCAGACCGTCAGCCAAAAGACCCTGGAAGCCCTGACGAAGATTGACGGGCCCAGCATCTGCAACGCCATCGAGGGCTTCAACATCCGCCCCAAGAACCAGGGGTTCATGCTGCCTGAAATCCAGAGCGTGTTCAAGGACATGCCGCCGGCGGTGGGCTACGCCGTCACCGGTGTCATGGCCGCCAACCAACAGGAGGGCCACACCGTATCCCGTGAGCAGTGGTGGGACCTGATTATGTCGGTGCCCGCGCCGCGGTTCATTGTGCTCCACGACATTGACAACCCGCCGGTGGGCGCCTACTGGGGCGAGGTGCAGGCCAACATCCACAAGGCCCTGGGCGCGGTGGGCGTGGTCACCGACGGCACGGTCCGCGACGTGGACGAGGTGCGGGCCCTGGGCTTCCAGTTCTTTGCCAAGCAGGTTTCCGTGTCCCACGCCTACGTCCACCTGGTGGACATCGCCATCCCGGTGACGGTGGGCGGGCTCACGGTGCGCACCGGCGACCTGCTGCACGGCGACAAGCATGGGGTCACCCACATTCCCTTCGATATCGCCGACCGCATCCCCGGCATGGTCAAGACCATCGCCGACTACGAGCGCAAGACCATTGACCTGTGCCAGTCGCCCGGCTTCACCCTGGCCAAGCTCAAGGAAGTGGCCAAGATCACCCGGCCCTACTAGGCGTTGCGGAGACGTCCGCGTGGCATCCCAGCCTGGGCGGTCTCCGCCCAGTGGTGGCCGTCCGTCCCGTCATGGCCCTCCCAAGCCGGCCGTCAGCGCCAAAAAAGGGGCGGGCGCAGCGGACGGCGCCTCCGGGGGCCAATCCTTTTCCAGTGCCCTGCCCATTCTGCCCAGGAGATTGCCATGAAACCGGCCTTGCTCATGACTCTGCTGGCCGCCACCCTGGTGGCGGTGGCCTGCGCCACTGCGGCCCCGACTCCTACCCGCACGCCGACCCGGCCGCCGGCAACGCCAACCCCTCGGGCGATCACCCCTCCAGCGACACGGGCCCCGGCGGTGACTACCACTCCCGGGACACCAGCCCCCACTGCCACTCCTAAAGCAGTTCAGGGACCTCTGGGCAACACCTACAAGCAGTGGGCCAGTGCGCCGCCCATGACCATCAACACCGCGTCCAAGTACACCGCCACCCTGCGCACCAACAAGGGCAACATCGCCATTGAGCTTTTTGCCGCCGAGGCGCCCCGGACGGTGAACAACTTCGTGTTTCTGGCCCGGGAAGGCTACTACGACGGTGTCATCTTTCACCGGGTGATCAAGGGCTTCATGATTCAGTCTGGAGACCCCAAAGGGGATGGCGCCGGCGGCCCCGGTTACCGGTTCGCCGACGAGCAGCCGGTGACCCGCAAGTACACCAAGGGCATCGTGGCCATGGCCAACGCCGGCCCCAACACCAACGGCAGCCAGTTCTTCATCGTGCATGGCGCGGACGCCGGTTTGCCACCCAGCTACACCATCTTTGGTCAGGTGGTGTCGGGACTGGAGACGGTGGACTTGCTGGCCAATACTCCGGTGCAGGCCGTCAGGGGGACCGAGGTTTCTTCCCCGACCGAGCGCCTGGTAATTGAAAAGGTTGAGATAACTGAGACGCCAGCGCCCTGAGGGTGGAGCGCCAACGCCCGCACACAGACTCGACACGCCACACAGGGCGACCGTATACTAGGTTCAGTTACGGCACGGGGGTGTTGGTCCGTCAGGCCAAAACCGGCGGGATTGGACTGCCGGTGGCCGCGACGGGACGCCCCCGAAACTTTTCAGGAGCCGCCCATTGGAGTTTCAGCACCTGCTTTATGAGCGCAAGGGTGCCGTTGCATACCTCACGCTGAATCGCCCGGAGAAACTTAACGCGCTCAACGCCGCCATGTTGTCCGGGTTGCGCCTCGCCCTCACCGCGGTGGAGGCGGATCCCGAGATCCGAGTGGTGATCCTCACCGGGGCGGGCCGCGCCTTCTCCGCCGGCTTCGATCTCCACCGCGGGCCGGGCGACCCGGACCCCCACCAGATGCCCCCAGACGCCTGGCGCCAGCACCTGAAAAACTACGTTGACACCTTTTTGATGGTCTGGAACCTGAGCAAGCCGGTGATCGCCGCGGTCAACGGCTACGCCCTGGCCGGGGCCTGCGAGCTGGTGCAGGTCTGTGACATCAAGATCGCCTCGGAGCGGGCGGTGCTGGGCGAGCCGGAGATCCGCGCCGGCATTGGCCCGCCCCTGCTGATCACTCCCTTCAGCGTGAGTCTGGCCAAGTCCAAGGAGCTGCTCCTTACGGGGGACACCATCAACGCCCACGAGGCGGAGCGTTTGGGGCTGGTCAGCCGGGTGGTGGCCCACGACCAGCTGATGGCCGAGTGCGAGCGTACCGCCCGCAAGATATCCATGCTCTCCGCCCTGGGCGTCAAGATGACCAAGCTGGCGGTGAACCGGGCGTTGGAGGGCATGGGCTTCCTGACCGCGGTGCAGCACAACTTGGAGCTGATGACCATCTTCGACACCACCATGTCCCCGGAGCAGGAGGAGTTCAATGCCATACGCCAGGAGCAAGGGCTGCGGGCCGCCCTGGACTGGCGGGACGCCCGCTTCAAGGACCTGTAGTGGGCACTTGGTAAGTTAAGGCATCATGGAGCCAGAACTCTTCACTCCAGCCCTGCTGGAAACGATCGAAACCCTCACCCGGCAACACCACACGATCTACCCGCGGGTGCCGCCGCAAGGCATCTACTTCGAATCGCTCGTTGAGCGCGCCTTTTTGCACTCGGGCTGGCCACGCGACATGGTAGTGCTTGAGAACCCCAATAGCCCACGCGCAGACATCAAAATCGGCGACACTCGACTATCGCTTAAGACAGAGACAGGGAACATCACGAAGAGGGACAGCATCAGCATCACGAAACTCTGCACTACTGAGAAGGGCGAATGGGTTTCCGATGCCTTGATCCGTCACACGCTGGAACACCTGTCCCGCTACGAGGGCATCCTCATGCTCCGTGCCCTATGGTGACAAGTGGAAATCGACTATCAGCTGGTCGATATTCCTGTG
>JBGPJN010000018.1:0-19157 GCA_041485445.1 Dehalococcoidia bacterium | reverse complement strand
GACGCCGGCTGAGGTCTCCCAAGGCCTTGCCACTTCTGCGCCCAAGATCCGGATGAGGTCCGACGCCGCGGCTTAGGGCGGGGTAAGCTGGGGCGGGCTCCCCCTCCACGGGTATTATCGGGTTGTTCCTCTCCTGAACCCCCCTCCAGGGGGGCCGCAATGCCGTGACCGCCCTCTACTGGGTTGCACTCCTCGGGGGGCTGGGCCGGGTCGCCCCCAATCGCCTCCGCGTGAGGAAAACCTGCAGCGTCCAGCGGCTCGTCCGGGACCTCGGATTCCCGCGGCTCGGCGACCATGCTGGCAGTTGGTGGTGACGCCCCGTCCTTGATGAACATCGGCATCAAGACCATGTTGGCGCTGCCTGGGTGGGTGAAGCGGGCCGGGTTGGACGGGAGGTTGCACTCCATCAGCACTAGGCCGTGCTTGCCGGCCAGGTACTCCAGCAGGTAGCGCACGTTGAAGGCGATGACGCCGGGCTCCCCATGGGCCGTGATGGGGATCACGCCGTGGATCTCGCCCTGCGCGTCGTCCCGTGCGGATACCTGTGGGCTAAGTCCTGAACTCCAACTCGATCCTCCCGTCCCGGTAGACATAAGCTGCCTTCAGGATGGTCTGTAGCTGGGCCTTCTGTTGGCGCCCCTCCATACCCTGAAAGTCCTCCACATAGGTCCGGATGGCCGCAGGCATCTGCTCCGCCACCGATACCTTGTGTCGTTGCAAGTCCACCCAAGTCCGCAACTCTTCCCTTCGTCCCTCCAGGGCACTGGCCTGGCTCCTGACGGCCTCATTAGCCCGCCCAAACTCCGGTTCGTTCAGGCCACCCCGTTTCAGCAGGTCCAGATGCTTGAGAAACTGGCCCTCCAGTTGCTTAAGTCCCTCTGAGCCGCGCCCTGAACCGGAGTAGTAATCCGGTCGTTGGGCAGGTCTGCCACGGAGAAGGTCGTCTCCTCGAAAGAAACCTTCGCCGGAAGGTCTTCGGCAGAGTCTACCGGCTCCCTTCGGCAAATAATAAATAATGGGGAAGGAATGCCCGGCTGTGATCGGCTGGATTGGCCCAACCCCAGTAAACAAAGGAACCATTTTTGGAGCGGAACTCTCTCTGAGGCCTTGTCTGAATATTGGGTCCACCTCACCTTCATCGCACTGAATCCGACGCCATATCCCAGTCTGAAGGTCCACCACTCCTCCACGGCCATCATCCCTTGTTACATTCCTGTGACCGCACAGCCAGGAGGTGTGACTCGCTTGTGACTACCTCTACCTATGTTGGATCTGCAGTTACGCCACGTCCGCAGTAACGAGCTCGAATCGCCTACGCCCCGCAGATTCAGGAGGCGGCGAGGTGAAGCGGGAGACACCATGGGCTTCATCTATGAGAACTGGCTCCGTCGCGCCTCCATAATCATTCTAGTTGGTGTTGTGCTGGCGACGGCATGTGGAGGAGGCACTTCCGAACGGCCTACTCCAATCACCAGTTCCACAACCGTTCCACTGGCGCAGGATGGCACCAAGGTCAGCCCGGCACGTGGGATCACCCTCACCGCAGATGGTGGCGCTGCTCTCGCCATACCGCAGGGAGCCTACAACCGGGAAACGGTCGTCCGTATCGCCCGCGAAGCAGATCCGACGCAGCCGCAGTCGCAAGCCACGGTGCGCCTCGTCGCCGACGTGTATCAGCTCGAACAGAAGACACTGGCGGACCTGACCAAGCCCCTCATGCTCCAGATACCGTACAAAGCTGACCTCATTCCGGTTGGGGCTAGCCCCAGCGCACTCACGCTCGTATGGTGGGACGGCGAGGTGTGGCGCGACATTCCCAGCGATGTGGATGCCCAAGCACACGTCGTCAGGGGGCAGATCGAGCACTTCAGCGAATACTCGGTCGGGTGGTCATGGTTCAAAGACAAGGCCTACGATGCGACTGGGGCGATCAGAAGCTTCTTCTACGCCGGGACCCATACCGCGGGCGATTTCACCATTAACTATGCAACGAAGAGCACCACGGCCATTCTCGCCGAAGCCGTGACGGGGATCGACGCGCCCATGAGCATGGTGAGCGACGAGCGTCCGCCCCAAGCCGATGCCAACAAGAACGGTGTGCCCGACTATGTCGAAAATCTCGGGCGTTACTTGGTGCAGTCAAAGGAGGCGTTCGAGCACGGCGGCCCACACCTGCAAGGACTGACCGTCCCTAAGTCCGGCACGATCCACGTGTTCATCGCCGACCTCGGCTATGACGAAAAGGAGGCGTCGGGGACGCTTGGTGACGCCGATCCGCGGACGACCCACATTCGCATTGATAACAAGCTCAGCGACGACCAGTTGAAAAATACGGCCGCTCACGAGCTCTTCCACTATTGGCAGTTCTCCCGCCTCTACCTGTTGACGGGGAACGCGTACCGCTGGTGGATGGAAGCGACGGCGGCATGGGCCATGGATCAGGCGTTCCCTGGTCTTGGCCTCTATGCCCATGACATCACAGTGGAAAAGCCCAATCCGCCTCTCGAAGGATTCGCGAATATCGGGTCGCGAAAGGTTAGCGAATTCTATGCGGCGGCGTCCTTGGCGAAATACCTTGAGTTTCACTACCCTGGCTTCATCATGAGCACGTTTGATCCGCAGAACGGTCTCCGGCTCACGGAGCCCTGGCACACAACATTCGGCCGGATACTTCGGGACCAGTACAACCAGACCGGGTTCGACGAAGTGTTTCTCGATTACATCGCTAGCTACTTCTATCTCTGGGACTATGACAAGGACATTACCCAGTGGTTCGGGAACCTCGGGCCGTTCGCGCTGGCGACCGATCACTTCACAGTATCGCCCGGGGCTTACCAACGCGTATCCGCAACGCTCTCGCCGCTGTCGGGCCGCCTGGTCAGCATACTGTCGTCGGGAGAGTTACAGCCAGCCAAGTTGATCGTGAGACAGTTTGGGGCCGACAGCCACCAGGCGCAGGTCATGGCATTTGCGGATGCAGCGAAAGGCCGTGATCGCACCCGCGTTTCACTGCCTGGAGATACTGGTCGGACGGGTCTGTTCTTCGATATCGTGCCCGACCGGCGACTCTCGATAGATGGGTTTGGCCAGGTGGCAGCAGGTGGACGATTCAATCAACTGCACGTCGTCGCGGCCAACACGTCCGTCCTGTCCGAAAATGCTCTCCAGCTAGAGATCTATGTGCTTCAGCCGCCCGAGCAGGTGAAGTCGGACAAGGTGGGGACAGACCGGCTGAAGATATCCTGGGCGGCTTCGCTGTTGCCGCGAGGAGAGAAGCCGGAGGACAAGGGCGCGTTGCGCGGCTATAAGATCTATCGGCAGCAGGCGTCAGGCGAGCCAACCTTGGTCAAGACCCTCGATGCCACCGTGCCTTCGTTTGAGGGAGCTGTGAGCGAGCTCGCAGGCACGCAGGCTAGCGTGACGTTCGTGGTCCGCGCGGTGGATAAATACGGCACTGAAAGTCGCGATTCCCAGCCGGTGACGGTTTCTCTGGCTGTAGCGACACCGACGCCGACACCTCCACCGGCTCCGACCACCTTCAGGTACGTGTTGAAGGGTACCAAGGCCTACTGCAATCAGGGGACAACATGCTCGACCACAGCTTCGGGCGTTCACTATCCGTTAGGTCCGGCCACCAATCCGGACAGCACCAGCATCGACATCAAGCCGGGTCAAGCCGTTTACACGCGGGCTGGGACAACGGCCACGGTGACGTGGGCGCCGTTGCCTGCAGAGATCAAGCCGGGCGAGACCTACACGGTGACGTTGACGACAGGCAGCGGGAAGCCGACGTCCAGCGGGACGCCCGGGCCATTCCTCGTGCAATTCTGTTGCCTCGAAAGCAACTCAACGCTTTGGCAGATCGACAAAAAACAGCCAGCTGCAGTGCACTACGGCGGCAATGGTGATGGGACGTATGTCTTCGCAATTAGTCCAGACTTCGCGGCCAAGGTGCGCGCGAACCCGTCGTTACTCTCCCAACTCCCGCGCACGCTCTTCTTGGGGACCGATGCCCGGGAGGAAGTGAACTACAACGGGGCGTCATTCAGCTACGAATATACGCTAGTCCTTCAGTAGACGCGCAACGCCGCCTTAGCGCATCGCGGTGAGGGTAGTCGCGGGATTGTCCCGTGTATCGCTGCAGGTAACTGAGGTGGTCCCCATCATCAGGACAGCGGTGAAGCCAAACCCGAAGTGTCTGTCACCGTCCTTGCCAGGGCACCGGCCTTGGGGAGTGAAGACCGATGGTGTCACCGGCACCTGGCCACACCTGCCGGCTTACCCGATCGGCTGTTCGCATTCGGGACGATCGTACTTAGGCGAGTTTACCAGGTCTGACACCGGGCAGGCCGCCATCGGATCGGCAGGGTATGGGGTCAGGAGGGTAGTCAACGGGCTGGGAGTTATGCACCCCAGGGTCCATCCTGACCCGCTGCGCGTTAGACTTGAGGATCACCGGCATGCGGTTGTGGATGTCCACCATCAGCCCATTGGGCTCCGTGGTGATGATGGTGCACGGCCTCACCGCCTCCTCTCCGCCAGGGGCCTTCCACTCATCCCACAGACCGGCGCAGGCCAAGGGCGCACCGGAAGCCAACGTGATGCGCATGGGCTGTTTCCTCCCGGCTCCAGCCTCCCATTCGTAGAAGCCGTCCGCGATCACCAGGCACCGCTTCTGGCGCAGGCAAGAGCGGAAGGCCGGCTTCTGGGCCACGGTCTCGGCGCGGGCGTTAATCATTCGGTTGCCAATGGCCGTGTCCTTGAAAGGTCACCTGCGAGGCCGACCGGTGTTGGGTGCTCGCAGCGCAGTGAGCGCCTCTACCATCTCCTTGGAACTGACCACCGTTGCCTGCCGGGGAAACACTTTCTCCATTAGCACCTGATGGACTTCAGGGTCCCGGTCGGCGCAGCCGTCCTCCACTACGATCAAGTGGTAGTCCTGGTCGGCGGCCAAGCGCACTGTGGACAGGATCACCCCGCTGGTGGCATGGCCCATAAGTATGATGGTATCGATGCCCTGGGACCGCAGTATGGTCTCAAAGGAACTGCCGGAGAAGGCGCTGGTGCGGTGCTTGGCGACGACCGGCTCTCCCTCCCTGGGCTTGACCGAAGGGTGGATCAGCTTCGCAGGGTCCGCGGGAAGCACTTCCCCCGAGGCTCGCATGGAGCTCCGAGGGTTGTTTTGGGCGGGGACCTCCGGATAACCAGGCCTGAAATGGGAAATGCAGTAGGTGACGAAGAGGCCGGCACTCCTGGCAGCCTCCAGGACTTCTGCGGCCCGCTCGAAGGTGTGGCGCTCTTTAACGATGGGGTTCTGAGCCATGTTGCCGGCGGAGAAATCCGCCATCAGGAGCGCGGTCTTGCTCTTGTCCAGCTTGATCTCGGCCATGAGGTGCCTCCTTTCTTGCCATCAATAATTCCAGCGGCAGTGGTTGGCGAAACCAAGTGTAGTAGCTCGGCATGCTGGCGTCAAATTCCGTGACACGATAATTCGAGGTAGTCCCACATCTTCGCGTGCTAGTTAAAATGCACTTGGGCTTGCCGAGGTGCAACATGAGGCGAATCACAATCTCCTGACAGCGTTTCACCGCCAATCAGCTGCCGTTGTGACTCTTGACCCAGCCCCGTCGCTTGGTCCTCCTTCTAGCCCCCGCCTGGCAAGCGATGGCCAATCTCATAAGTGGTCCAGCAGGCTACTAACGTGCTGAAGGAGCCTCCCACCACCCAGTGGGCGCATCGTAAACCCGGGGAGGGAGGCCAGCTTCAGAAAGCCCGGCCCCTGGTCCGCCGCCGCTTCTATCTGGGCGAGTACCTGTCGCCAGAGTCCATTATCTGCGTCAATTCCGGCGGGTAAGGAGAGGGTGGAAACCGTAGTCACTGCCGGGTCGGCAAACAGGACCAGGGTTGGGGTGGTCTCCCTTGGAAGCTGGAACTGGGACAAAAGCCCCAGCACAGTGCTGGAAACCCCGTGTTGCCCGAAGATGACCAGGTGCTCGAATCCGACGGCCCGGCCCTCGAAGCTGTTGCGGAACTCGTGGAAGATGTCGTGAGCGGCCCGGTCCTCCGCCGACACCAGGAACACGGCGTACACTGGAAACCGCTCCCCTGGCTTGGGCGGAGCACCGGGGGAAGCAGCGAAAGACAGATCGCGGTGCCACCGCACCAGCTTCTCCCGGTCATGTCTTTCGGCGTGGCTGTTCACCCAATCCAACTCCTGCTTCTGGCTCGTCGGGTGTTCATTAAGCCCGCTCCAAGGCTAGGCAGGAGCCCATACTGAAAAAGTCCGATTTTGGCCGTGTGCCAGGGACTTCCTTGGTGGCCTACGCCGCATTAAACTTGGTGCACCTTTAGTACCTCGTCCCCATAGTGGTTCATCACCTCGACGGCGATCTTGCCGGTCTTGGGCGGGTTAAATGGGCGACTGGCGGTGGAGCACAGGGACGCCCAGGCTGCTTCATCCACGTCGGCTTTGAGGGCGCGCTTCAGACGCTCGTACGGCCCACCGCCGCCGTAGGCGTGGCGCACAAAGAAGCAATTCTCGTTGTAGTCCGTGTCAATGAACCAGCAACCGATGTCATTGGTGGAGTTGCTGCGCACCTGGCCCGTCTTGGGGTCGTACACATCCACGCCATTGATCTGCGCCACCAGCCTGCCGTCGGGCTGCTTCTTGACGTCAATGTCCGGCTCTCCGAAGACCATGGCCTTGATGCGGTCGCGGTGACGGCAGCACCATAGTAGGTAGTCACCGGCTTCGGGTGGCAGTTAGAACTCTGGCCACCGGTTTTTGAGACCGGCGCGTCTACCATTCCGCCACTTCGGCCTTAGATTATGAAAGTACCCCTTTGGCCCGACATGCAGCCCCAGCCATCCCACATTTCGTTAATTTAGGCGCCACTACCCGCTCGTGGGGCATCCAAGGGTCCTGTGCCATCGCACTCGCCTCCGCCAAGGGGTTAGCGGATTTGTAAACGACCCGTCAGCGATGGGAGCCAATTTTCTTGGGTGCTTTTGTGCGTCCAGGGTGACTATACTCGAAGCCGCCCCAATGCGACTTTGTAGGAGAACTGTTGTGGTTGAGTTATCGAAGCCTTTTCGCAGTGCGAAATTTAACAGGCGTACTACTGTCGGCAACTCTCTGACCGTGACAGTTCAGTGGTGGGTGTGCGGTAATAGCATTACGAGACGCCATAAAATGGGGCACTCTGGCGCCAACAAGGCACTACGTTGTTTATTGTACCACCGGAAGGGAGAAAGCAGCATGGCCGTAAAGATTGACGGCGGTGAGAGGCTCATAATGACCATGCCGGGGTGCGCGAAGCTTCTGGGCATCGGCAGAAACGAATGTTACAAAGCGGCCAAAAAGGGGCAGCTGCCGACTATTGTGGTGGGCCGCCGGATCTTGGTGAGCCGCGCTGGGCTCTTGCGGATGATCGAAGAGGCCGGCGCCAGGCCGCCGGCCTAGATAACACAAAGGGGCACCGCCGGCAACGGCGCCCCGCAGGACCCCCGGACCCACTCTCACCGCCGACGGCCACTTTCCCATCGAGGTGCTGGTGAAGTCCATCCGCTTGTCCTTGGCGCCAGGTGGGCGTCCCAGGCGCTTGCCTTCAGCCACTGCTCTGGCCAGCCCGGCTCTGGTGCGCTCAGATCGGCGGTTGGACTCCATCCGGGCCACCCAGGCCACGATGGACAGCAGGATCTCCCGCATCGGCCCCTCAATCCTGCCAAACGTCGAAGTAAAGTTGGCAGCCACGGTCGGCCTTTGACAAGATCGGAGAAGGGTCTTAGACTGCCAGGCATCAGCGAGCAACATGCTGTTGGGACACCAGATAGTAGAAATGGGAAATTCCGGCGTAGAATCCTCAGAAATTGAAATGCATGGGGCCGACAGAGCACACGTCCAGCGCTGACGTGATCCCCAGGAAAGGGGCAAGTTGGGGAGGGTTCATATGCAACGCTTTGAATATCTGGAGCCACGCACTCTGCGCCAGGCAATTTCTCTGCTGCAACAATACGGCAGTCAAGCGCGCATTGTGGCGGGCAGCACCGACTTCCTGGTGCGCTGGCGGCTGGGTGTTTGGAAGCCCCAGTACGTAGTGGACCTTCAGCACATTCCTGGCCTGGACCGCCTTAGCTACAGTGCCCGCAACGGCCTGCGTCTGGGTCCCTTGGTTCGGGTGCGCACCCTCGAGACCCATCCCGCGGTGCGCCAGCGATACCCAGCCCTGGCGGCTGCCGCCGCATCCTTCGCCGGAGTGCAGGTGCGCAACCTGGCCACGGTGGGCGGGAACATCTGCAACGCCTCCCCCGCGGGGGATACCCTGGCCCCGCTGCTGGCCTTCGACGCCCAGTGTCGTATCGTCGGGCCCGATGGGGAGCGCTGGTTGGCCTTGGACCAGCTCTTCCAGGGGCCGGGGCGCACCGCCCTGCAGTCCGGGGAGATTCTGGCCGAGCTACGGTTGCCGCCGCCTCTGCCCAACACGGGCTCTCTGTACATCAAGCACAGCCCCCGAGGCGCCATGGATATCGCCACCGTCGGGGTGGCCTCAGTGGTCTCCCTCCAGGACCGAGGCCGTGTGTGCCGCGAGGTGAAGATCGCTATGGGCGCGGTGGCCCCCACGCCCATCCGCGCCCACTCCGCCGAGGCCGTGCTGCGCGGACAGGCCGTGACCCCGGAGCTGCTCCAGCGCGCCGCCCAGGAGGCCCAACAACTGGCCCGGCCCATTGACGACGTGCGCGCTTCCTCCGGCTACCGCAAATCCGTGGTGGCTGTGCTGGCGCAACGCACCCTGGAGCGGGCGGTGGAGATGGCCGGGGGGTTGGAGATGCCCTTCGAAGTGCAGCGCCGGTTAGCGGTGCAGGCGGCATTTTAGTCCCAGACATTTTCAACGCAGAAGACGCAGAGGGAGAGGCCGTTTGGTATCCTGGGCGACCGCGGTTCCCCCGTGGTTAATTCAAAGTCGTGGGAGGAACAATAGGGATGAAAAGACCCCTTCAACTTACCGTCAACGGCGAACTCCGCCAGTTATTCGCCGAGCCCTACTGCTCCCTGCTGGACGCCCTGCGGGACGAACTCCAGCTCACGGGCACCAAGAAGGGTTGCGACGAGGGGGACTGCGGCGCCTGCACCGTGCTGCTCAACGGCCAGCCCGTCACCTCCTGCCTGGTGCTGGCCCACAGCGCCCACGACGCCCAGGTGACCACGGTGGAAGGCCTGGCCACCCGCCAGACGCTGCACCCCGTGCAGCAGGCCTTTGTGGACTGCGGCGGCCTCCAGTGCGGCTTCTGCACCCCCGGCCTCATTATGTCTGCGGTGGGGCTGCTGCAAGAGAACCCCAACCCCAATGAAGAAGAGGTGCGCTTCGCCATCGGCGGCAACCTGTGCCGCTGCACCGGCTACAACAAGGTGGTGGAGGCCATCCTGACCGCCGCCCAGGTAATGCGGAATAGTGCGCCGAGACAGGCTTGACCTACCGAGCCTTGCATGACTTGCTAAACTGGCCACCCGACCCGCTCGCCCTGAGCCTGTCGAAGGGCCGCGAGACCGTGGTTCGACAGGCTCACCACGAGCGGTTTAAGAAGCTATGTAAGGCTCTATAAGCTAGCATGGAGGGAGAAGTGCATATGCCAGACTACAAAGTCCTGGAACACAGCCACCCCAGAATTGACGCTCGCGAGAAGGTCACCGGACAGGCCGCCTACGTCGCCGACCTGCACCTGCCCGGCATGCTGATGTGCAAGCTCCTCACCAGCCCCCGCAGCCACGCTCGTATACTTAGTATGGATACATCCCGGGCGGAGCGGCTGCCCGGCGTGCGGGCGGTAATCACCGGCAAGGACTTCCCCGACACCCACTTCGGTTCCGGGGCGTTGAAGGACCGGTACATCATGGCCCGGGACGAGGTGTTCTACATTGGCGAGCCGGTGGCCGCAGTGGCCGCTGACGACGAAATGACCGCCCAGGAGGCCCTGGAGCTGATCCAGGTGAATTACCAGGACCTGGACCGGGTGGTGGACCCCCTGGCGGCGCTGCGACCCGGCGCGCCGGTGGTGCACCCGGACCTGCCCAAGTTCGAGGGCTACGGCTTCGCGGCAGGCGGTCCCAACATCTGCACGTTGCTGGACTCCGACCGGGGCGACGTGGATCAGGCTTTCCGGGAGGCGGACCAAGTCTTTGAAGACACCTTTCGCTCTCAGGGCATCAACCAAGGCTTCCTGGAGCCCATGGCCTGCGCGGCCCGGCTGGAACCCAACGGGCGGCTGACGGTGTGGGCCTCCACCCAGGGGCCGTACCAGGTGCGCGCCCAACTGGCCGGGGTCCTGGGGATGCCGCTGTCCAACATCAAAGTCATCCCCATGGAGCTGGGCGGCGGGTTCGGTGCCAAGCTGCGACTGGCCTTTGAGGCCTTCCCTGCTTTATTGGCCATCAAGTCTGGGCATCCCGTAAAGCTGGTCAACACCCGGGAAGAGGTCTTTACCCTCAATGGCCCACGTCTGGCCACCCACATCTACCTCAAGAGCGCGGTGAAAAACGATCGCGTCACTGCCCGGGAAGCTTACAGCATTTTCGACGTGGGCGCTTACCTGGGGGCCGGACCCAACTCTGGAGTGGGCCACGCCCTGGGGGCTTACCACATCCCCAACTTTCGGCTGCGCTCGTATGGGGTGTATACCAACAAAGTCTACGTGGGCTCCTACCGCGCCTCGGGGGTTGCCGACATGACCTTCGCCGTGGAGTCCCACATGGACATCATGGCTCACAAGCTGGGCCTGGACCCGTTGGAGTTCCGCGGCAACAACGCGGTGAAAGAGGGCGACCTGTCGGTAAGCGGCGCCAAGATTCCCCGCAACGGCCTGCGGGAGACCATTCAGGCGGTTAAGGACCGGCTGGGGCTGCCCAAAAGGATGCCAAGCAGTCCAACTGAAGCGCACGGCGTGGGCGTCGCCCTGTGCGAGTGGCGCAGCGGCAGCGGCCCCTCCACCGCCTCCATCAGCGTCAACGAGGACGGCACAGTGAGCCTGCTCACCGGCTCGGTGGACATCTCCGGCTCCGACACCTCCCTGGCCCAGATCGCCGCGGAGGCCCTGGGAGTGAAGATGGAGCACGTGATCGTGGCGGAACGAGACACCGACCTGGCCCCATTCACCGGCCCCAGCGGCGGCAGCCGCATTGTCTACAGCCAGGGCAAGGCGGTGCAGCTGGCGGCAGAGGACACCCGGCGCAAGCTCGTCGCCCTGGCCGCCGAGCGCCTGGGCCTCTCTCCCGACGCCCTGGCCTGCGCAGGGGGACGAGTCTACGTGCAAGACAACCCGCCCCAGGGCTTTACTCTGGCTCAACTGGCGCGGCAGAGCCTCACGTCCAAGGGCGGGCCCATCACCGGCTACGCCTCGCTGTCCACCATGCCATACACGCCAGTGTACTGCACCCACGCCGCCGAGGTGGTGGTGGACCGGGCCACCGGCCAGGTGCGGGTGACCCGCTACGTGCAAGCCCAGGACGTGGGTACGGCCGTTAACCCCATGGCGGTGGAGGGGCAGTTGGAGGGTGGGGTGGTCCAGGGCATTGGCCGGGCCCTGACCGAGGAGGTACTGTGGGACTCAACCACCGGCAAGGTGCGCAACGCCTCCCTGGCTACCTACCTGATGCCCCTGGCGGTGGATATGCCCAACGTGGAAAACATCCTAGTCCGTGTGCCCTCCCCCGACGGTCCCTTTGGCGCCCGGGCGGTGGCCGAGCCGCCGGGCTTTGGGCCACCGGCAGCCATCGCCAACGCCATCTACGACGCGGTGGGTGTGCGCATCAAGGACCTGCCCCTGTCCGCCGAGCGGGTGCTGGCTGCCCTGCAAGGACGGGACGTTGAGATCAAATTGGACGTGGAGTCCCTGCGCCGCGCGGAGGCGGCGCAGGAGTAGAGGCGGAGTTATCTGAACCCACTGGAGAGGGATGCGGTGCGGGTGCCCGTGGCCGCTCATCCCCCAGGCATCAAAGTTCGCTTGGAAAGCTGCCAAGTGGGTCGGTGAAGGCAGATTTTGCTGAACATGGAGGCGCCATTATGCCCTTCGGCGGAAACGATTGGTTGGCATTGACACAGGAGTCCACCCTGGAGCCAGATCTCCCCATTTGCGATCCCCACCACCATTTTTGGGACTTTCGGCCCCAGAGCATTCCCTACCAGCGCTACCTTCTCCACGAGTTGGCTGCTGACATCAACAGCGGGCACAACGTGCGGTCCACCGTGTTCATTGAGGCCAGGTCCATGTACCGGACCGACGGGCCGGTGGAACTGCGTTCCGTAGGTGAAGTCGAGTTTGTTCAAGGTCTGGCCGCGGCCAGCGCCAGCGGCTTGTACGGTCCGGCCAGGGCGGCAGCGGCCATTGTTGGAAACGCCGACTTGAGCCTAGGCGAAAGGGTTGAGCCGGTCCTGAAGGCCTTGCAGGCGGCGAGTCCAAATCGGTTTCGTGGTGTTCGCCGTTCGGCGGCATGGGACCCGCACCCAGACCTTGAGAAGCGGGCCGAGCAAGGCCTTCTGGCCAGTCAAAATTTTCGGGCTGGGGCACGCGTGCTGGCGCGAATGGGACTGCACCTGGAGACCACACTATATTTTCCCCAACTGCCTGAATTGGCGGAGTTCGCGAATGCCATGCCGGACCTGACCATTGTCCTGAATCATATCGGCGGCCTGTACCGGGTAGGGTCGTATGGCAATCGAGACGAGGAGGTTATTCCCGCCTGGCGCAAGGGCATTGCCGCCGTGTCCCCCTGCCCTAACATCTATCTCAAGCTTGGCGGCGTCGGACAAGTCCGCTACGGCTTTGATTGGTATGCCCGGGCTAAGCCCATTGGCTCAGAAGAGATGGCCAAGGCTTTGTCTCCCTTGATGAATTACTGCATTGAGCAGTTTGGCCCAGATCGGTGTATGTTTGAGAGCAATTTCCCGCCGGATAAGGTGGCGTCTTCATACAACGTGCTATATAACGCCTTCAAGCGGCTGTCACAGGACTACTCACCCTCCGAGCGGGCCGCGTTATTCCATGACACCGCCGCAAGAGTGTACCGGATTAAAGACGCCGCTTCAGGATGAACAAAGGTATACCGCAGTAGCTGCAACGGACGCCTGAAGAGAAGCGTCATTTCCGGGAGCGGGTAGAAAGTGGCAAGCTCACGGCATGTCTGTTCCGTAGAGCGAAGGCGTTCGGGGCGTGAGGCCCCCCGTTCATCCCGCACACCTTGGCCCCTGATTCGGTCCCCAGCGAGTCTGAAGCCAGGCGCCTTTTCCAGGGCTACTGGACCAGCCACGAGGCCGGCATTCGGGCCGAGTTGCTCCCGCACAAACTCTGAGACCATGATTCCACTTTCAGTACGTAGAGGCCGGACGTTCGAATCCCCTCGCCCCGGCCATTTCCCCATTAGGCCGCCGTCAGACCAGGCTCCCGTCAGTTGTCGGACTGTCGGGCTTGGACGTTTGCCTTGACCGGCCAGGTGAGGCGACGCCAACCAGATCTGCCGATCCGCCAGATCTACCGATCCCCCAGATCTACCGATCCCATTGATAGAGCGGGAGCCATTCTCGTGGTCCTGACCAAGCTGATTTCGTTGGCGGTGCCTAGACTCAGGATGCCATGGTGGCGCTACGGATTGCGTAAGTAAAATGGCGCGACCTGTGGTTTGACACGGTCTGCCGGCGCTAGTATATTCGCTCTGCCATCGTGCTGGAGCGTGTTCATCCTCGCTCCCGTCTCAGTGGGTCTGAACTCAGAGAGAGGCAGATGGCTAGAGTGGCGTGGGGCGCGGAGTTAGCCACCCTTGCGTTGCTTTCTAAACCGCTCGTGGTGAGCCTGTCGAACCACGAGCTTGCGCCCCTCGACAAGCCCCGACTCGTCGGGAGGCGCCGGGCGCCGGTTTAACGATTAAGGCAAGACTCGGAAGCTGCTCAGACTGCGCCACCACCAAACTTGGACGGTTTCGGCTGAAAGGAGCGGACTATGTTATATCTTCGTGGCGGTTTCCAAGCGCGCCTCCCCAAGGCGATGGCGCCGGCGCTGATCCTGGTCTCGCTGCTGGCGGTGGCCTGCGGCGCCGCGGCCACGGCCACACCCCCAGCACCCACTGCGATGCCCGTGCCCAACCCGGGGGCTGGGCCTACGCCCATCGCCGCACCCCAAGCTACCGCCGTGCCACCGCAGGTGCTGGTGAACCCTGGCAAGGTCATCTGGATGATCGGCAGCTTTGGCAACGAACGGTTCGACACCACCTTTGGCCTGGCCGCCGGCCGGGACTACCTGGCCCAGATCCACGCCGACCTCATCTCCTCGGATGTTAAGGATGGCCGGAAGGTGATCACCCCTGGCATCGCCACCGAGTGGCGGGTTTCCAGCGATGGGCTGACCTGGACCCTGACCACCAGGAATGGCGTCAAGTTCCACGACGGGACCACCGTGACGCCCGAGGACGTGGTTTGGAGTGTCAGCCACGCCTGGGGGCCCCAGGCTAAGGAGTACGCCGCCAGTCCCTCCTCCGCCTCTTGGTCGGCCATCACGGACCGGATCGAGAAGACCGGCCCCAACCAGATCAGCGTGACCACCAAGGTCCCCGCCGCGGACTTCCTGGACGCCGCCTCCGACGTGATCGGGAGCACCAACGCCGCCATCCTCCCCAAGCGTGCCACATTGCACGATTTGTCGGAGGAGGCGGCGTACGACCGCAAACCCATCGGCGCCGGCCTCTTGCGGCTGGTGAAGCACGTCCCGGCCAGCTCGATGACTTTTGAACGGTTCGCCGACTACTACCAGCAGCCCCAAAACGGGTTCTCCCCCGACAAGCGGGTGAGTTTCTCGGTGATGGACCTGCTGCTGGTCCCTGAGGAAGCCACCCGGGTGGCTGCCCTGCGGGCCGGGGATGCCGACATGGCTCCCGTCGGCCTGGGGTCGCGCAAGCAGGTGGAAGCCGGAGGTGGCCGCCTGGTGTTTGGCCAGGAGGGCATGTACTTCTACGTTCGCCTAATGGGCTGCTGGCAACCCCAGTTCCCCTGTCACGATCAGCGGGTGCGCCAGGCACTCAACTACGCCGTTGACAAGGAGCAGATGCGGGACAAACTCTATGGCGGCCCAGAAGTGATGCAGGTAAGGGGGTGGTTCATGGTCACCCCCAGCTCCATTGGGTACAGCCCCGAGCTGGACCCCTACCCCTTCGATCCGGTCAAAGCCCGGCAACTGCTGGCCGAGGCCGGCTACCCGGGCGGGCAGGGCTTTGGCAAGCTGATGGTCAATCCCTACGTTTCCTCGGCGCTCCCATTGCTGCCGGAGTCAGCACAGTTGGCTGCGGAGAACTGGCGAAGGGAACTGGGGCTGGACGTGGTGGTGACGATCGGCGATGAAGCCGCGCTGAAGAAGACCACCCAGCTCAGCGAGGACCTTTACGGCCAGATCTTCTGGCGTGACAATGAGACCAAGGTAAACGGCGCGGGGACACTGCGGCACAGCTACGCGACCCCCAGCGTCAAGGTCAGGGCGCACAACAACCCCGAGCTGTTTGCCTTGGCGGACAAAGCCCTGGCGGTGTTCGACCCGGTGGAGCAGGCGAAGGTCTACAACAGCACCTACCGGCGGCTTCGGGAAGAGGCCTATGACATATCCCTGGGGTATGTCAACATCCCCTGGGGAGTAGGGCCCCGCATCCGGACGTGGCAGCCCCACCCGGTGGCCTCCTATCCCTCAGCCCTGCATACCATAACCCTCAAGTGAGCTTCCTTCGTATCTGGCGTTTCCGTTAGCCACTCTCAAGTCTCAGTCCGCGGAGGCACTAGACGTCATGCGAGTATTGGCACTTGGACTCAAACCGTCCCAAATGTGGGGCCTGGGAGCCGTGTTGCTCTTGCTGCTGGCGGTGGCCTGCGGCGCGGCGGCCACCGCCACCCCGCTGGCGTCCACCTCCGTGCCGGCGCCCGGCGCCGGAACTCCCACCGCCGTGCCCCAAGCCGCCCCCACCGCGCCGGCGGTCACGGTGCACCCCGGCAAGCTGACCATCATGCTGGGGGCCCTGGGCAACGAGCGTTTCGACTACGGCTTCCAGGTCGGCGGAGGAGGATCAACGCAGAACTATGGCCGAATTCTGAACGGATTCCTGGTCTCCATCAACGAGCGAACGGAGATGATCCCAGGGATCGCCAGCCAGTGGGGCCTCTCCGCCGATGGCCTGACCTGGAGCTTCACCGTACGAAAGGGAGTCAAATTCCATGACGGGTCGGAGCTAACGCCCCAGGACGTGGCGTGGAGCCTGGAGCACCAGTTTGGGCCCCAGGCCTATGAGTACGTGGTCCCCACACCGGCACGGACGTCCCGGGCCATGAGCAGCATACAGTTAAGCGGGCCCGGCCAGGTAAGCCTAATTACCAAGCAGCCGGTGCCCGAGCTGGCCATCCTGCTTTCCGAAGCAAGCAACGAGTGGTACTCACTGATGCCCAAGCGGGCCACGCTCCACGACACTGCGGCGGAAGAGGCCTACGACTACAATCCCAACGCCACAGGGTCCATGAAGCTGACGAAGCACGTCCAGGCCGCCGTGATGGAGTTTGAGCGGTTTGAAGATTTCTACTACCAGCCCAAGAATGGGTTCCCCGAAGACAAGAGGGTCAACTTCCGGACTCTGCACTTGTTCCTGGCGCCCGAGGAGGCCACCCGGGTGGCGGCCCTGCGGGCGGGGGAGGCGGATATCGTCCCAGCCAGCCTGGCGACGAAGAAGCAGGTGGAGGCCGGGGGCGGGCGCATCGTGTATGGCCCGGAGGGTGTGTGGGTGGATGCCTTCCTGCCCGGGTGCTATAAGCCCCAGTATCCCTGCCACGATAAGCGGGTACGCCAGGCCCTGGACTACGCCATCGACAAGGCGCTGCTGCGGGACCGGCTCTATGGAGGCTCCGAGGTGTTCCAGGTGAAAGGGTGGAACGTGATCACCCCCAGCACCATCGGGTACACGCCGGCGATGGACCCCACGCCCTTCAACCCCGCCAAGGCCCGCCAGCTGCTGGCGGAGGCGGGCTACCCCGGCGGCCAGGGGTTTGGCAAGCTGTTCATTTACACCAAGCCCTCCACCGCCATGCCCCTCCAGGTGGAGGCGGCCCAGCTGGCCGCCGAGTTCTGGAAGAAGGAGCTGGGGCTGGACGTGGAGGTGACGGTGCTGGATAGCGTCTCCCTCACCAAGCGCGCGCAGGCGCTGGAGTTGGACGGCCAGGTAATCTGGCGGGACAACGAAGCACGCACCGACGGCTCGGGCAATTTGACTGCTTACTATGGCGACCCCAAGGACTACCGCCATTTTCATGAGGACCCCGAAATGTTCCGCGCGGTGCAGGAGACCCTGCGCATCCTGGACCCGGAGAAGCGGGCGGCGGCCACCCGGGAGCTGTTGCCGCGTCTGAAGGAAGAAGGCTACCGGATAGGGGTTGGATACGTGAACATCCCCTGGGGCGTGGGGCCGCGTGTGGCAGCGTGGCGCCCGTATTCCCTGTCGGTGTGGCCCTCCGCGCTCCACACGGTGGTGCTGAAGTAGGCCCCGCCGGGCCGCCGCCCCTGGCTCCAGCGCGGGGTACGAGGCATTAAACCACCAATCGCCAGCCGGCCCTGGCTTGCCCGATTACGGTCGCAGGCCGTAGAATGGCTCAACGGAAGTGTCACAGAGAGGTTGATGCTATGGCAGACGTCAAGGCGCCCCTGGAAGGATATCGCGTCCTGGACCTGGGCCGGCAGCAGGCGGGGCCCCGGTGCGCCCAGGTGCTGGCGCGGTTGGGTGCGGAGGTAATCAAGGTGGAGCGGCTGGGTGGCGAGGAAACCCGCTACAGCCAGCCCTGGGTGGGCAAGCAGAGCGCCTACTGGGTGCAGTACAACAGCGGCAAGAAGAGCCTGAGCATGGACCTGCGCACCGAAAAGGGCAAAGAGGTGCTCCGGGAGCTGGTGAAGGTCTCCGACGTGCTACTGCAGAATTTCCGCCCCGGCACCATCGAAAAGATGGGCTTCGGGTACGACGTCCTGAAGAACCTCAACCCCAAGATCGTGATGGTCAACGTCTCCGCCTACGGCCAGTTCGGTCCCTACTCCGAGCGAATTGGGGTGGACCCCATCGGCCAGATGATTTCCGGCATCACCTATACCACCGGCTCCCGGGACATGCCGCCCATCCGCACCGGCGTGCCCATCATCGACCGCACCACCGCCTTGCACGCCGCCATCGGCACCCTGGCCGCCCTGATGGAGCGGCAGGTGTCCGGCGTGGGCCAGTGCATCGACGTGTGCCTGGCGGATTCGGGCTACAGCTTCACGGAGATTCCCATCACCGCCTACCATGGGACCAAGGTCACCGAGGAACGGGGGGAAGACGCCGGCGCCGGGGCCACGGGCGGCATGTTCCCCTGCAAGAATGGCTACGTGCTTATCACCGCGGGCAGCCAGCCCCAGTGGCCCCGTGTCTGCGAGGCCATCGGCCGGCCCGAATGGAAGACCGACCCTCGGTTCGGCTCGCGGCACGCTCGGTCGGCCAACCGGGAGATCGTCAGCGACGCCATCAAGGAGACCATCGCCGGGATGACGCCCTTTGAGGCCGCCCAGCATTTTGTCAGCCACGACGTGATTGCCTCGCCGGTGAACACCATCGCCGAGGCGGCGGAGGACCCGCACCCGTGGGAGCGCGGCGCCCTCAAAGAGGTGCCCGACTTCCTGGCCGGCACCATTGCGGTTTCCGGGGACTTCTGGCACTTCAGCCGCACCCCCGCGGTGGTGGGCTCCACCCCCCGGGTGGGCGAGCACAACGAGGAGATCCTCTCCAGTCTGCTGGGATACTCCGACGCGGAGATTGCCAACATGCGGCAGGAGAAGGTCATCGGCGAGTGGGACGAGTATGCCAAAGTCCCCGGGACGCCCATGGCCTAGCACCGTATCCCTGCGCGGGCACCAAAAGAGGGCAAGAGGCTGCGGAACCTGGAATACCCCCCGACCCTTACCAAGGGTCGGGGGGTATTTACGTCGCAGGCGCCTTCCAACCGAGTTAGGCTTCTATTGTAAGGTGTAAGGCTCCTCACTTTCCCTTGGCCGTGTCGCGCAGCTGGGCCATGTCCCGGCGGTAGGCCTCCGCCAGGGCGCGGCGGTCGGTGGTGTGGAGCACGAAGCGGGCG
>JBGPJN010000017.1:0-19167 GCA_041485445.1 Dehalococcoidia bacterium | reverse complement strand
GGGCATGTTTGATGGGGTCTCTAGTGTAATGACAGGAGGGTTGCCATGGACATCGGACAGACCAAGATTCAAGCTGGTTCCGTAACCTTTGCACTGCAACACCGGTACATCGATGGCGGCGCGTCCCACAGCCAGGGGACCGGCGGCCGCGGCGGCGCCCACGCCGACCAGGGCCTGTGCCTCCAGGTGGTGGCCAGCATCAGCGGCAAGGAGACCGAGTTGCTGCGATTCGACTGCTTCGACAACAACCCCCACTACCACTACGGCCCGGAGAACAAAAATGAGCGCATCATGCTGGACCCGACCGTCACCGGCAACCCCATCGGCTGGACGGTGAAGCAGCTTAGGTCACGACTGCCCGATATGGTGAAGCGCGCCGGCTACGATGCCGTGGCCCGGGGGATTAACATGGACCTGGTCTCCCGGAAGCTGGACGAGGTGGAAAGCACCGCCCGGGAGATGAGCGCCAAGAAGCACAGCTACACCCGCCACTTCCGCGGGGACCCGGTCATCGAGGCGGGCAACATCCGCTTCGGCCTGGAGATGCGCACCGTGGGGGCGGATGGCGGCGCGGCCATCCACCTGCTGAGTGACGTGGCTGACCAGGAGATTGAGCTTATCGCTTTCGACTGCTTCCGGGTCAATCCCCACTACCACTATGGGCCTCGGAACAAGAACGAACGCATCTTCCTGGATACCACCCTGGTGCCCGACTCCCTGGAGTGGGTGCTGGACCAGTTCAAGGGCGGCAAGCTGCCCAAGATGATCGAGCGGGCGGGCTACCCCAGCATCGCCGCTTCGGTTGACACCGAACTGGTGGCTGCCAAGGTGCGGGAGCTGGAGTCCACCATCAAGAAGATGGCGGGGGCCTCCCCCCGGAGCGTGGCGGCGGGCGCCTCTAGGTAATCTCATCCGCCATCGCCGCCGGGGAGTTCCCGAATGAAAGGCCCGCCTCGATGGATCGGGGCGGGCCTGGCTTTTGACCCTTGCCGGCCACAATGCGTGGCAACTGGGAAGTGCCCCACACCGTGCCGCCCGGTTAGACGCCCGCCCTACACCAACACGCCAAACCCGGAGTGGGTGCACAGCTCGATGCGGTTGCCGTCGGGGTCGTTGATGTAAAAGGCCCGCTGGCCGTCCTGGCGGGTCTGGATGGGGGTGGGCTCCACCTTCATGCCCTGAAGCTGCTTGTGGGCGGCGTCCAGATCGTCCACCTCAAAGGCCGTGTGGTGGGACGGCGCCGAGGGCGCATCCGCGTTCTCGATGATGTGCACCATGGCCCCGCTGGGCAGCTGGAGCCAGTACAGGCGGTCGCTCTCCACCTTTTTGGGGATCTGCTTGAGGCCCAGCACCTCCGTGTACCACTTCAGGGCCTTGTCCTTGCTCTTGACGTTGTAGGTGATGTGGTTGATGTTCCTGAGCCTGGTGTCGCCTTTCAGCATGTGCTCCCTCCCTGGTGAAGTTGCGGTGGACCTTGTAAGCCAGAGTTGCCGGCAGTCTGCATTGGCCAGTGGAGTGTAGTGGCGGTCTGGGAGGCTGTCAATCTCGGACGGTCACGCCCGCAGGGCCGTTTCCTTCTCGGCCAGCCGGTAGGGGCGCACCTGTGTGTGCGCCCCCGGGACTTCCCTCCCGAAGGGCAGACACGCAGGTCTGCTCCTACGTTCGGGGACAATGAAACAACCCTGCTCACGCCCGGCTGCCGTCAGTGGGAGAAGTGGGGCATGACCTCCCGCGCAAAGAGGTCCATGGACCGTAGCACCTTGCGGTGCTCCATGGCGCCAAAGTCGAAATTACAGCCGAAGTACTGAATTCCCTGGGCCTGCAGGTCCTTGATGGCAGCCACGCACTTCTCCGGGGTGCCGATGATGGCCCGGCGCTGGAAGAGGTAGTCGTAGCTGGTAGGTAGCTCGGTGCGAGTCCGGCGCCAGTCCTCCAGCCGGTGGTGGACCTCGCTGCCCTGGTCAAACTGCCGCCGGAACTGGAGCAGGTCCATGGTCCAGGCCAGAGCGGGCTCGGTGTCCTTGCGGGCCTGCTGCTCGGTTTCCGCCACGTAAAAGTAGCGAAAGTAGGGTATTTGGGACATGGGTACGTGGCGCCCGGCGGCGGCGGACATGGCCACGAAGCGGCGGGCCAGGTCCAGGGCATCGGCATGGTCCAGCACCACGCCCACGATGAGGGGGTGGCCGGTGGAGACCACGAACTCCAGGGTGGCCGGGGTCCGGGTGGCGGCGATGTACATGGGCGGGTGGGGCTTCTGGATTGGCGAGGGCACCAGGTTGACCCGGTTCACCCGGGTGAATTGGCCCTGGCAGGTGAACTCCGGGGTGGTCCAGATCCCCTGGATCATGCGGATGTTCTCCTGGAAGCGGGCCTGACTCTCCGCCCCGTCCACGCAGTAGCCGTCGTACTCGTAGCCCACCGCGCCCCGGCCAAAGCCCACGTCCACCCGGCCGCCGCTAATCACGTCCAGGGTGGCCACGTCCTCCGCCAGTCGCAGGGGATGGTGCAGGGTGGGCACCAGCACCGCGGTACCCAAGCGGATGCGCTTGGTCTGGGAGGCGATGCTGCTGAGCACCAGGAGGGAGGAGGCCCCCAGGCCGTAGCGGGTGAAGTGGTGCTCGGCCACCCAGGCACCGTGAAAGCCCAGCTCGTCGGCGTGCTGCACCTGCTGAGCGGTCTCCAGGAGCAACTGGCGCTGGTCCCGGCCTTCGGGCCAGGGCAGGTGAGTGAATATGGCGAACTTCATGACCACCCCTCTCCCGGCGCTACGCGGCGCCCATTATTCCACAGATACGCCTCCGTCACAAGTACGGCGGCTGGGCGCAGGGCCTTTTCATTGTCCCCGAATGCAGGGGCAGACCGGAGCCTGCCCTGAGCAGCGCCGAAGGGTGTCTGCCCTTCAGGTGGAAGGTCTGTCCCGAGGGCGCACACGCAGGTGCGCCCCTACTGTCCGAGAATGAAAAGGCGGCTCTGATGGGCGCCCAGGCCTGGAACCCGCGGCCACCGGCGCCTGGTCCCAAGCCATTGGCCTCAAGAGGCGAAGTGGGGCATAACCTCCCGCGCGAAAAGGTCCATACAGCGCAGCACCTTGCGGTGCTCCAGCCCGCCGAAGGCGAAGTTGCAGCCGAAGTACTCGACGCCCTGCCGCTGTAACTCCCTGATGGCCGCCACGCAGGTCTCCGGCGTGCCGATGATGGCCCGGTGCTGGACCAGGTGATCGTAGCTGAGCGGCTGGTCGGCGCGGGTGCGGCGCCAGTCGGCGATGCGGTGGCGGACCTCGCCGCCCTCGGCGAACTGGCGCCGATAGGTGAGCATGTCCATGGTCCAGGTCAACGGTTCCTTAGCATCCTTGCGGGCCTCTTGGTCGCTCTCCGCCAGGTAAACGTAGCGGAAGTAGGGCACCTGAGCGGCGGGCACGTGGCGCCCGGACTCGGCGGACTGGTCCACAAAGCGCCGGAACAGGTCCAGGGCCTCGGAATGGTCGGCCACGGGCCCCACCAGGGTGGGGAAGCCGCTGGCGGTGGCATACGCCAGGGTGGCGGGGGTGCGGGTGGCGGCGATGTACACCGGCGGATGGGGCTTCTGGACCGGGGATGGAACCAGAGTTGCGTGGTCCAACTGGAAGAACCGGCCGTGGCAGGTGTACTCCGGGGTGGTCCACAGCCCCAGGATCATGCCGATGCTCTCCTGGAAGCGGGCCTGGCTCTCCTCCCAGTCCTGGTTGTATCCGCGGTATTCGTAGCCGGCGCTGCCCCGGCCAAACCCCACGTCCAAGCGGCCGCCGCTGAGCACGTCCAGGGTTGCCGTGTCCTCCGCCAGCTGCAGCGGGTGGTGCAGGGGCGGCACCAGCACCGCGGTGCCCAGGCGGATCCGCCGGGTGCGGGCGGCGATGTTGCTGGCTACTAACAGCGAGCCGGAACCCAGGCCGTAGCGGGAAAAGTGGTGCTCGGCCAACCAAGCGGCGTGAAACCCCAGCTCCTCCGCGTGCTGGACCTGCTGCAGGTTCTCTTCAACTAGCTGGCGTTGGTCCCGGCCCTCAGGCCAGGGAATGTGGGAGAGCACCGCAAACTTCATGCCTCACGCTCCATGGGGTTCGTGCCGGGCGGGTTGGCCCAGGGGCCATTATTTCACAGATACCGGCCCGCCGCCAGCGCCCTGCCCCGCGGCATTGGGGTCATTCAATTACTATCGCTTCAAGGTTTGTGCGGACGTTGATTGAGTGGTCCCGATGCCATCGGGACGTACCGAAATCATCGCCCCGCCCGGTCTCGATACGTCGCACCGATTCCATCGGTGCTCCTATCGACCAACGTGCGCCAGACAATTGAATGACCCTGCCCGTGGCAGGGGGCCCTTTCTATTCTGACGTTTGCGTTGGAGGCTCCGGCGTGTCCCCCGGACCGGCCTTACGGCCCCAGGGCAGGCTCCGGGCAACCCCGGCCTGGGGGATTATGGAAAGTCCCAGCTAGGCCAAAACCGGCGGCATTGCGTTAGAATAGCCAGGGTGTAGAATATCGGGAACGGAATCCGTACAGCGGATGTCGTTTATAGGACAGCTTACCATGTCCGCACTGAGTAATCCCATACGTGTGCTGGTGGCCAAGCCGGGTCTGGATGGCCATGACCGGGGGGCCAAAGTCATTGCGCGGGCGCTGCGGGACGCCGGCATGGAGGTAATCTACACGGGGATTCGGCAAACGCCCCAAATGATTGTCCAGGCCGCCGCCCAGGAGGACGTGCAGGTGCTGGGTCTCAGCATCCTGTCGGGCGCCCACATGGAGATTCTTCCCCAGATCCTGGACCTGCTGCGCCAGCAGGGGATGGATGACGTGCTGGTGGTGGTGGGCGGCATCGTCCCGGAGCAGGACCGCCAGCCCCTGGCTGACCTGGGCATCGGCGCAGTGTTTGGACCGGGCACTCCCACCACCCGGATCGTAGAGTTCATCCAGGGGAACGCGCCAAGGCGTCCGGGGGGGCCCGGCGGGCCATAAGCTGCCGCCAGCGTGTCCAAGAATCCGCAAAGTCAAGGCCGGGGCCGCAAATCACACTTGACAGGCCACCAGCCAGCCCCTCTATAATCTACCCCGGCTATGCAGTATAACGTGGCACCACTGTTGAAGGAGCCCATCGGCTCACACCGCAGTTACCGGTTAGATGAAACCCTAGCCGGCCCGGCCCCACTGGAGGGCCAGGTGTGCGGTCAAGTGGACCTGATGCACACCCATCAGGGAGTCCTGGTCAGCGCCAAGGTAGAGGCGCCGGTGACCCTGAGTTGCAGCCGGTGCGTGACTAGCTTTCATACCCCTGTGAGGCTCACGGTAGAAGAAGAGTTCTTCCCTACAGTAGACGTTAACACCGGCCACTTTGTTCCGCTGCCGGCGGACGCCGACCCGGCCTTCCGAATTGACGCGGGCCACGTGCTGGACCTGACCGAAGTGCTCCGGCAGTGCCTCATCACCGAAACCCCGATGAAGCCGCTGTGCCAACCGCAGTGTCTCGGGCTATGCCGGGAGTGTGGCGCCAACCTGAACCTGGGAGGGTGCGGCTGCGGCGCCGGTCGTGGAGACCCCCGCTGGGGGGCGCTGCGAGCGCTGCTGGAGCCGCAGCAGGCGTGACCGCCCTGGGCTTGGGCGAATCTAGATAACGGAAGACGAAAAATGGGCGCAGTACCAAATAAGAAGGTCACTCGGGCCCGCCAGGGCCGAAAGTTAATGCGCTACCGGCTGAAAGCCGTGAGCCTCTCGGCATGCCCCCGGTGTCGCACTGCCAGATTGCCTCATACCGCCTGCTCCCGCTGCGGTTTCTACCGCGGCCGGCAGATGGTGGGCGTGGCGGGGTAGCCTGGGCCAAGCCTGGTGACGGTCGCCGAAGGGATCGAGATTACCCGCTGGGGCTCGGTCCAAACCCCTCACGGGAGCGCAGGCAGCAGGAATAACGCTCCCCATGGGTGGCAGGCAGGGCGGCCAGTTCGCTTACTACTAGATGGAGGCTCATACGGACGCAGAAAGTTCACCCCAAAACTCCTACGTTTTCCCTGGGCAAGGGTCCCAGAGCGTGGGCATGGGTCTGGAGTTGTTCCAGGGATCCCAGGCCGCCCGGGAGGTGTTTGAGGAGGCGGACGACAGTCTGGGGTTCCACCTCTCCGAGCTAATCTTCCACGGCCCCGCGGCGACGCTTCAGGACACCATCAACTCCCAGCCGGCCATCATGACCGTGAGCATTGCCGCCTGGAAGGCCTGGCAGGAGGCGGCGGGGCGCGAGGCGTCACCCCCGGTGGCGGTGGCAGGCCACAGTCTGGGGGAGTACACCTCCATGGTGGTGTCGGGCGTGCTGGATTTCAGCCAGGGCGTGAACCTGGTGCGAGAGCGGGGACGGCTGATGCAGCAGGCCTCCCGGCGCCGGCCCGGCGCCATGGCCGCCATCATGGGCCTGGACGAGTTTGCCCTGGAGCACATCTGCGCGGAAACCGGCGTGGAGCTGGCCAATATTAACTCGGACGACCAGATCGTCATCAGCGGAGACAGGCGGGCGGTGGCGCGAGCGGTGGACCTGGCCTCCGCCCGGGGCGCCAAGAAGGTTATCCCGCTGCCGGTCAGCGGGGCCTTTCACTCCTCCCTCATGCACCAGGCCCAGCAGGGGCTGGCCGAGGCCATCGCCCAGCTAGACTTCCATGACCCTCTAGTGCCCATCGTCGCCAACTCCACCGCCACACCGCTGACCAGCGCAACCCAGATGCCCCAGGAGCTCATCAGCGGCCTGTGCCAGTGCGTCCGCTGGAAGTCCTCGGTGGAGTACATGGTTGGCGCGGGTGTTTCCCGGTTTGTGGAGTTCGGGCCGGGCCGCGTGCTCACCAGCTTGATCAAGCGAATTGACCGCGGGGTGGAAGCAGTGGCTATTTACGACCCTGACTCAATACGCAAGCTGGCAGAAGCGGCCCGGTGACCCACCGCCCGTCCTTGGGGTGACCCATGCCCAGATTGGCGTCCACGGACGCACGGCGCAAGTCCCGCAGCCTCGCCCTGCAGGTCCTCTTCGCCGCCGATCTGCGGGGTGGCCCGGACGATACCTCCCTGGACTGGCTGGTGGCCGAGGAGTCACCGCCGGCCCGTAGCGTCGCCTTCGCCCGGGTGCTCCTGCAGGGGATACAGGGTAACCGCGACGCGCTGGACCAGGTCATTCAGCGCTACGCCCCGGCCTGGCCGGTCCACCAGCTCTCCCCGGTGGACCGCAACATCCTTCGCATCGCGCTGTTCGAGCTGCTGTGCCATACCCAGACTCCAAAGAAAACGGCAATCAACGAGGCGGTAGAGCTGGCTAAAGGCTTCGGAAGCGAAAGCTCCGCCCGGCTCATCAACGGGGTGTTGGGATCGGTGTTGGGGGGCCTGGAAACTGGGGAGCTGACTCCCCTTGAACCTGTCGCTGAAGGGAGGTGACCATTTGGCCACCGTTTACGATCGCGTGAGGACCATCGTGGTAGACAAACTGGGGGTGGAGGAGGACCAGGTTACGGAAGAGGCCTCCTTTGTGGAAAACCTGAACGCCGATTCCCTGGACCTGGTGGAGCTGATCATGGCGTTTGAGGAGGAGTTTTCCACCGATTCTCAACGGATGGAGATTTCCGACGAAGAGGCCGGCAATATCCACACCGTCCGGGACGCGGTAGCCTACCTGGAGAGCCGGGGAGTTCAGGACGAATAGCTGCCGTTTATGAACAGCCTTGAGGAGGTCGCCCGGGCGGTCCACCGGTGCACCCTGTGCCCCCTGCACCGGGGCCGGACCAATGCCGTGCCTGGCGAGGGGCCGGCCAGCGCCGAAATCATGTTCGTCGGCGAGGGTCCCGGCGCCCAGGAGGACCGCCAGGGCCGGCCGTTTGTGGGGCCGGCGGGCCAGCTCTTGGACGGGTTGCTGGCGTCCATCGGTCTCACCCGCCAGCAGGTGTTCATCGCCAACATGGTGAAGTGCCGGCCACCCCAGAATCGGGAACCCCAGCCCGAGGAGATCGCCGCGTGCCGCCCCTATCTGGACCAGCAGATCCAGCTGATTAACCCCCGCCTCATCGTGACCCTGGGCCGCATCTCCCTATCCCGGTTCTTTCCCGGCGAGGGCATCACCCGGGTGCGGGGCAAGCTCCGGGAAAAGGACGGCCGGTTCATCTACCCGGTGCTGCACCCGGCGGCGGCGCTGCACCGCCAGGAGCTGCGGGCGGCCATCATCCAAGACTTCAAGGGCATCCCCGAGGCGCTGGCCCAGACCCGCCAGGAGGTCCCGGTCCCCGCCCCGGCCGGCCCAGCCGACATTCCCACTCCGGCACGGGAAGAGAAGCCCCCCCAGCAGCTGAGCTTTTTCTAGACTCCCGCAGCGGCTGGCGCGCCCACCAGCCACCCACAGTTGGATGGGCCGGTCCCTCCACGGAAAGACTCACTAAGGGCTGAGGCCGGTGGGTGTCCCAGATTTTCTGATTGCTAGGCCGGGAGGCACAACCCTGGCCTGAAACGGCGGCGAAGGGTTACTATGGTGAATATGAAACCCAGTTTGCGTGTCATTCCCCTGGGAGGCCTGGGGGAGATCGGCAAGAACATGATGGCCCTGGAATGCGGCGACGACATCATCGTCGTGGACTGCGGGGTCCAGTTCCCGCCGGAGGATATGGTGGGGGTGGACCTGATCATCCCCGACATCTCCTACCTCCTGGAAAACCTCCACAAGGTCCGAGCCATCCTCATCACCCACGGCCATGAGGACCACATCGGCGCCCTGCCCTTTGTCCTGCCCCAGCTCCCGGTGCCGGTGTATGCGCCCGCCCTGGCCCACGGCCTCATCTCCGTGAAGCTGCGGGAGCACCGGGAGGCCCGGGGCGCCACCTCCCTGCCCATTGAACCCCGGAAGACCTACCAGTTTGGGAAAAACTTCAAGGCCACCTGGTTCCGGGTCTGCCACAGCATCCCCGACGCCATGGGCATTGCCATCGAGACCCCGCTGGGCACGGTGATCCACACCGGCGACTTCAAGATTGATCACACGCCGGTGGACGGCCACACCATTGACCTGGCGGAGCTGGCCCGCCAGGGCGCCGCGGGGATACTGCTGCTGTGCTCCGATTCCACCTACGCCGAGGTGCCCGGCTACACCGCCTCGGAGCAGGTGGTGGGCGTGGCCCTGGAGCGGGCCATCGCCAACGCCACGGGGCGGGTGATGGTGGCGACCTTCGCCTCCCTTATCTCCCGCGTCCAGCAGGTCTGCAACGCCGCGGAGCGGCACCACCGCAAGGTTGGCATTGTGGGCCGCAGCATGGTGGACAACGTGAAGATGGCCCAGGCTATGGGCTACCTAACCATCCCGCCGGACATGCTGGTGTCCCTGGGCGAGGCCCGGGACCTGCCCCCCGAGCAGGTGGTGCTGGTGACCACCGGCAGCCAGGGAGAGCCCACCTCCGCACTGGTGCGCATCGCCAACCAGGACCACCGGGACGTCACCATCATGGCGGGGGATACGGTGGTAATCTCGGCCACGCCCATACCGGGGAACGAGAAGCTGGTTAGCCGCACCATTGACAACCTGCTGCGGCAGGGCGCCAAGGTGGTCTACGACCGCATCGCCCTGGTCCACGTCCACGGCCACGCCAGCCAGGAAGAGCTGAAGATGATGCTCAGCCTGACCCAGCCCCGCTACTTTGTGCCGGTCCACGGCGAGTACCGCCACTTGATGGCCCATGCCCAGCTTGCCTGGGACCTGGGCGTAGGCAAAGAGGGCATCTTTGTCCTGGAGGACGGCGACGTGCTGGAGCTGGCGGAGGACGGGGCCAAGGTGGTGGGCCGGGTGTCTGCCGGGCCCATCTACCTGGACGGGTTGAACGCCCGGGACGGCCGCAACCAGGTGCTGCAGGAGCGCCGTGCGCTGGCCAAGGACGGAGTGGTGGTGGTGGTGCTGCCCTCCCGCCGGGGCGGCCGGACCGCGGCGCGCCCCCAGATTGTGGCCAGCGGTTTCATGGACCCGGGGGAGGCTCCGCCGCTGTTCCAGCGCCTGGGCGACCTGCTGGGCCAGCTTATGGCCCAAGAGCCTGGGGTGGGCCCCATCGGAGAGCCGGCCCGGGAAAAACTCCGGGAAACTGCCCGTAGTTACCTATCCAGCGAGACCAACCGATCGCCTATGATACTTCTGGTGCCCATGGACTAAGTGCAATGGATGGGCGCATAAAGAGGTATCCATGCCCCGGCCTCCCCGGCAGATACATCGCTCCGTAAACCCCGGCGGCCACCGAGCCGGGTCGCCCAGGACCGCGTCCGTGGCTGACGGGCTGGCGGTGGTGCTGCTGGTGCTGATGGTGGTGCTGGCCCTGGGCGTGTCCTCCACCGCCCGCCAATGGGCCGTGGGCGCCCTGGGGTTCGGCTGGGCGCCGGTGCTGCTGTGGCTCACCGCCGCGCTGGCGACGCTGCGCTACCGGCCGCGCCTCTTGTTCCGGCACTGGCGCATCTGGACCCTGGCCGCCGCCGTGGTGGTCGTCAGCCTGGGCAGCCTGTCCCTCTTTCACCCCAGCAGCGGCTCCCTGGCCCGGACCGGCCTGGGCGGACGCTGGAGCACCCTGCTGGCGGGCCCCTCGGTCCCGCTGGCGGTGCTGAGCATCGCGGTCATCGCCCTGTTCACCCCGGCGGCCCTCTACCCTGGCCGGGTGGGCGCCCGCTACGTGCGGGGCCTGCACCGGGTGGGACACACGCTGGAATCGGCCACGTTGAGCATGCTCCCCGCCCCACGGCGGGAGCGGAAGCCGCCCCTGGGCCGCCGGCTGCGCCTCATGCTCCGCCGGGGCTACTGGCGGCGCTGGTGGCGCTGGACCGGGGCCTACCTGGCCGGCCTGACCACCCATCGCAGGCGGCCCGCCGAAGTGGTGCTGGACCTGGGAGAGCCCTCGCCCGGGAAGCCGTCGCCCGCGAAGCCGGCAGACCCCGCCGCCAGCCTCTGGAGCGGAACGGCTCCGGGCACCATTCCCCAATGGGACACCAGCCCGGTGGCGGCCCCCCACGCCCCCGAGCCGGCCGATAAGGGAGGCAACGGCGCCGGCGTCAAGGAAGGGCCCAAGCCGGTGATGGTGGTCAAGTCCCGGTGGAAGCTGCCCCCGGCCACCGCCATCCTGGCCCAGGCGGAGGCCCACACCGTGAACCAGGGGCCGCTGCAGCAGATGGCGCGGCTCATTGAGGCCACCATGGCGGAGCACGGCGTCAACGTGGAGGTCAAGGATATCAAGGCCGGCCCCCGGGTGGTGCGCTTTGGCCTGGTGCCCGGCTGGACCACCCGCAAGGGCGAGACCGGCCGGGCTGAGGCCGGCCAACCCCAGGTGGAGCGCAGCCGGGTCAAGGTCCAGGCGATCCTCACCCGGGAGAAGGACCTGGCCCTGGCCCTCAAAACCCCGTACCTGCGCATTGAGGCCCCGGTGCCCGGCGAGGCGCTGGTGGGGCTGGAAGTGCCCAACCCGACACCCACCAAGGTGCCCCTGCGGGCGGTGATGGACAACCAGGTCTTCCGGAAGCTGTCGGCCAAGGGCGTCAGCCTGCCCCTGGCCCTGGGCCAGGACACCGCCGGTGCGCCGGTGGCCCTGGACCTGGCCGCGCTGCCCCACCTGCTCATCGCCGGGGCCACCGGCAGCGGCAAGAGCGTCTGCATCAACTCCATCGTCGCATCCCTGCTGCTCACCCGTCCGCCGGACCAAGTGCGCATGCTGATGGTGGACCCCAAGCGGGTGGAGCTGACCCCCTTCAACGGCATCCCCCACCTCATCGCCCCGGTGATCGTGGAGGTGGACGAGGTCAACCCCGCCCTGCGGGGGCTCATGCGGGAGATGTTCCGCCGCTACAAGCAGCTGGAGGAGCTGGGCACCCGCAACATTGTGGGGTACAACGCCAAGGCCAAGGAGCGACTGCCCTACCTGGTGCTCATTGTGGACGAGCTGGCGGACCTGATGATGACCGGCGGGTTTGAGATTGAGCAGAACCTGGTGCGCCTGGCCCAGCTGGGCCGGGCCACCGGCATCCACCTGGTGCTGGCCACCCAGCGGCCCTCGGTGAACGTGGTTACCGGGTTGCTGAAGGCCAACGTCGCCGCCCGGGTGGCCTTCGCGGTGGCCTCTCAGGTGGACTCCCGGGTGATCCTGGACACCATCGGGGCGGAGAAGCTCCTGGGCAAGGGCGACATGCTGCTGATGAGCAACGACTCGCCCAAACCCCGCCGGGTGCAGGGGGCGCTGGTGTACGACGAAGAGATCGACCAGCTGGTGAAGTTCTGGCTGGAGCAGAAGGGCCCGCCGCTGCCGGAGATCTCCCTGGCTGACCCTGAGCTGGAGGAAGAGGAGGAGGGGGAGGACGTGGACGACCGCACCCTGGACCAGGCCCGGGAGCTGGCGCTGCGCAATCCACGGCTGTCGGCGTCCCTGCTGGAGCGGCGGCTGCGCATCGGCGGGCGGCGGGCCACCCAGATTATTGAGATGCTGGAGGACGAGGGCCTGGTGGTGGCCCAGCGCTAAGCGCTTCCCGACCGGACCCCAGCGCCGCGCCCCGAGCGCTTAATTCGGGGCGCGCCTTTTGCCGGCCCTTGACATCAGCTACAGCGATAAGATACATTGCCCCAGTGCGCCATAGGAACGACGGCTATAGCGGCATCTCGTGACGCTAGATAATAGAAAATTAGCTCCAAAGCGTTTAGAATGATGGTTTTCGTTACATATATGGCGAATATCCTGTGCGGCTGGTCGGCCGGATGGCCCAGTTCCGTGGCGCACGCGGGGTTAAGGCCTGGGTATTTTAGCTTCAGGAGGTACAACCGTGGCGAGCCAGCGATCCTGGACCCCCAGGGCCATTAGTCTTACTCCTCTGATTCTGCTGCTGGTTTTTGCCGTGGCCTGCGGCGCGGCGGCTACGGCAACGCCCGCGTCCACCGCTAAACCCACCGGCGCGCCCGCTCCGGTTACAGCGCCACAGGTCACCGCCGCGCCCACGCCAATAGCCCCGCCCGCCGCGCCGGCAGTCAATCCGGGCAGGGTAAAATTGTTGGTGGGCGACTTTGGCTCTGAACGGTATGACACTAATTATGCCTCGACGAACAAGGAAATACGGAAGAATTTCCATGGCCACCTGACTTCCTGGGACCTGGTGGATGGAAGGATGGTCATAGTCCCAGGCATCGCCAGCAAGTGGGAACTGTCCAATGGCGGCAAGACTACTACTTATACCATCAGGAAGGGAGCAAAGTTCCACGATGGGACGGAGATTACCGCCGAGGACGTACTATGGTCACTCCAGCATGGCATTGGGTCACAAGCCAGAGCCTACTCCAAGAGTTCGCCCGGCATCACCTACTCCACCATCATGGACCGCATCGAGTTGACGGGGCCTGACAAGGTCAGCGTGACCACCAAAATCCCATCTCCTGAGCTAGCGGTCTACATCTCGGAGAATGAAGGGGGAGCCACTCAAGGCCAGGTCCTTCCCAAGCGGGCAGTCCTCCACGATGAAAAGGACGTGGAGGCTTTTGAGGCTAAACCCATTGGCGCCGGCCCAGGCAAAGTAGTGAAACACCTCAAGTTGCAGTCCGTCACCTTCGAGCGGTTCGATGGTTTCTTTTACCAGCCCGCTAATGGTTTCCCCGTGGATAAGCGGTACAAATTCAAGGAGCTAGAGCTGGTGCAGATTCCAGAAGAAGCGACCCGGGCGGCGGCCATACGGACTGGGGAGGGGGATATTGCCGCCATCAGCTTGGCGACGCGCAAGCAAGTGGAATCTGGGGGAGGCCGCGTAATTTTCGGTCAGGAAGCGGTAATCATCGAGGCTTTCCAGTGGGGGTGCTGGAAGCCTCAATTCCCCTGCTCCGACAAGCGGGTCCGTCAGGCCCTGAACTACGCCTTTGACAAGAAGGTGCTTCAGGAGCGGCTCATGGGAGGGCCTGAGGTGATGGAGCTGCAGGGGTGGTGGGTTATCACCCCCAGCACCATCGGCTACAGCCCTGAGTTGGCCCCTTGGCCGTTTGACCCGAACAAAGCCCGTCAACTGATGGCCGAAGCGGGGTACAAGACCCCCACCAACCCTGGGGGCAAGGATTTTGGCAAGTTGGTGATAAACACCAACCCGGACCCGTTGATTGCCTCCTTGGTGGAGTCGGCGCAACTGGTGGCCGACTTCTGGAGGCGCGAACTGGGAATAGAGGTGGAGTTGAAGACTTGGGATAAAGCCGCCTTTACTTCAGCCCGCGCCGTTGCCTTTGAGCAATTCGACGGCATGATCTCATGGACCGCCCAGAACACCCGGTTAGATGCGGCGGGCGTCACCAGGAACTACTATTTGAATCTACAAAAGGGAGGTCCCTCGACACGGCAGCACGCCGACCCGGAGCTGTTGGCCCTTGTGGAAAAATCCTTGACTGGCATCGGTCAGGAGGGGTTCGAGAAGAACCTCAATAGCATGTACCGGCGGCTGCGGGAAGAGGCGTATGACATATCCGCGGGGGGTTACATCAATGCTCCCTTCGCCGTGGGGCCCCGCATCCAGGCCTGGCAGCCCTACCGGGTGGCCGAGTACGCGTCGGCGATGCATACCATCGCCCTGAAGTAAGCCGCGTACCTGGTCCCCAGACGCCGGCGCCCCGAGCCAGTGGCTCGGGGCGCACCTTTTTGGGGCCCTTGACATCATTAGAAATGATAAGATATATTGCATTTACTCCATTACTGGTGTGACGGATATAGTGAAATAAATCACCATTACTAGGCTATCTTATTCACAAAAAATATGAATATGGTTAGGTTCATGTTATATATTAGGCGAATACTACATGTGACTGTTGTGCATGCATATCGACAGGCCGGTAGTTGCCCGGCTGAGGCCTGAGAAGTTCAACGACAGGAGGTGCAACCGTGGCGAACCAACGATTCTGGATGCCCAGAGCGACGATCCTCACTCCGTTGGTGCTGCTGTTACTGCTGGCGCTGGCCTGCGGCGCCGCCGCCCCCCTGGAGACCAAACCGGACACCGCTCCGGTCCCCGCGGTGGGGACCAGTCTCCAGGAAACTCCCACCGCCATGCCCCAGCCCATAGCGGCGGGCGCCGCCCCAGTGGTCAACCCGGGCAGACTCACCTGGATGATCGGCGGCTGGGGCAATGAGCGGTTCACCTACAACTACGCCGTAGGCGGCGGCAACAACTTCGCCCGGTTTATGCAGGGGTACCTCATCGCCACCAATGAACGCACCGAGCTGATACCGGGCATCGCCACCACCTGGGAAATCTCCAGCGACGGCAACACCTGGACCTTTACCATCCGGGATGGGGGCAAGTTCCACGACGGCAGCAACATCACCGCCGACGATGTGTGGTGGGACTTTATGCACTACTGGGGCAAGGATGAGTCAGGGTCGGCGATTGAGCGCGCGACCCAGAGCAGCGCCCAGTCCCAGGCCCGCAACACGGTAGCCATCTCCAGGCCGGCGCCGGGCCAGGTAAGCATCACTACCAAGTCCCCCGACGCCGGGTTTCCCGCCGCCATGGTCTCCGAAACGGCGGGTAATTGGTACGGTGTGGTGCCCAAGCGCCCCAAAGTGCATGACAACGACTTGGAGGCGGCCTACGACAAGAACCCTGTCAGCTCCGGGTTAATGCGGCTGACGCGCCACACGCCTGCCGAACTGATGGCGTTTGAGCGATTTGAGGACTATTACTACCAGCCCAAGTTCGGGCTCCCTGAGGACCGCAGGCCCCGGTTCCAGTCTTTACACCTGCGGCTGGTGCCCGAGGAGGCTACCAGGGTGGCCGCCCTCCGGGCAGGCGAGGCCGATATCGCCCCCGCCAGCCTGGCCACCAAGAAACAGGTGGAGGCCGGGGGCGGACGCTTGATCTTCGGGCTAGAAGGCGCGTACATGTATGTCCGGTTGCCCGGATGCTACAAGCCCCAGCTCCCCTGCAACAACAAGCTGGTGCGCCAGGCGTTGGCCCACGCCTTTGATAAGACAGTGATTCGCGACCAGCTCTTCGGAGGCCCTGAGGTCTTCCAGGTTAAGGGGTGGGGCGTTGCCACCCCAAGCTCCATCGGCTACACCCCGGAGCTTGACCCCTTCCCCTACGACCCCGCCCGGGCGCGGAAGCTTCTGGCCGAAGCCGGCTACCCTGGCGGACGGGGCATGGGGAAGATGATAGTCAACACCTGGTCCTCCACCGCCATGCCTTTCATGCCCGAATCGGCTCAACTGATGGCCGACTCTTGGCGCAGGGATTTAGGGCTGGACGTAGAGGTAAAACTAGGGGATGAAGCCGCCCTCAAACGGGACTTCCTAACCGACGCCCTCCACGGTCAGATCCTGGTGAGAGACAACGAGGCCCGGTTGGACGGCTCCAGCTCCATCCGCAGCGCCTACGGGACCCCCGACCACGCCGGCCGGATGCACGAGAACCCCGAGATCACCCGGATGGTGCGAGATGCCCTGGCGGTCTTTGACCCGCAAGGACGAGGATACCTATTTAACCAAACCTACCGGCGGTTGCGGGAGGAAGCCTACGACATCGCAGTCGGCTACGCCAACGTACCCTGGGCCGTGGGGCCGCGGGTCGTCACCTGGCAGCCCTGGCCTCTGGCCTTCTATCCCTCCAACATTCATGGCATCACCTTGAAGTAGAAGCAAACCAGTAGTAACCCACGTGCGCCCGTCCGCCTTACCCGGTGGGAGAGCCAGAAGCCATCACAGGCAATACCAGCGCGCGGCTAGAGGGTGCCGTAACTTTCTTGGGGGGTAATAACTTATGAAGCCCACGGATAGAATAAGGTTGCGGCAAAGCGGAATGCTAAGACCATTGGTGGCGGTCCTGGCCGTTTTCTTGATGGCCTGCGGCGCCGCGGCCACCGCCACCCCGCCGCCGGCCACGCAGGCCCCAGCAGCGGCGCCCACCGTAGGGGCCGTTCCGGCCCCGGCAACGCCTACTGCGACGCCCAAACCCACGGCAATCGCCATGCCGTCGGTACCCGCCCGCAACAAGGCAGTTGTGGTCACCGAGGCGGAACCAGCCAGCATCGGCAGTTGGACCCAGGGGTGCAGCGGCGAAATCCACAGCATGGGTTGCCAGGAGCTGACCCACGATTACCTTAGTTGGATCGACAGCAAGACCTTTCAAGTACAGCTCATGTCCGGCTTTGAGAGCTATAAACAGATTGCCCCCGACCGGTGGCGGTACAAGATACGCCCGGGCGTCAAGTTCCACAACGGAGAGCCCTTCAACGCCGAGGCGGCCAAGCTGGGGCTGGACTGGAATGGGATGACGGACAAACCGGGCAACAGCGCCAGCTACACCGGCATCACCACCGGGGAGGTGGTGGACGAATACACCGTGGACGCGGTGTGCAAAGTCGCGTGTCCCATCTTTCCCCGCACCGGCATCTTCACCGAGTTCGTAGCCCCCAAGTGGTGGGCCACCGCCACCCCAGAGCAAAAGAACGCGACCACCATGGGCTTCGGTCCCTATAAGACCATCGGGTACCGTCAGGGCGTAGACAGTCAGTTCGAGGCCTACGACGGCTACGTGGCTACCCCAATCTTCGACGGCCAAAAGGCCAACATCCGGTTCATCACCCACCTCTACCGGGCTGAGGCCACGGTCCGGGGCGCCATGCTAATCGCCGGCGAGGCGGACTGGGCCGCGGACATTGGCTTTGACCAGAAGGCAAGGGTGCCCCAGGCGAGACAGTCTGGCACTACGGAGGTCTACGAACTGGTGCTGGATACCATGTGGCACCCGGAGCTTAAGAAGCAGAAGGTGCGCTTGGCCCTGGCCCACGCCATCGACTGCCAGACCCTACTGGATGCCCTTTTCAAGGGAGAGATAAAGTGCCATGCCGCCATGGCCCCGCCGGGGTCGGTGGGCATTACCCCGGCAAACTCCAAGCCCCGGGAGTATAACCCGGCCCTGGCCCGGCAGCTCTTGGCCGAGGCCGGCTACGACCCTAAGAACGAAATCAACATCTACTCCCGACCCGGCTCCAACATTCGAGGCCTGGAGATTCTGGAAGCCACCGTCACCTTCTGGCGGGCCGTGGGGGTTAACTCCAAGCTGAACGCCATTGGAGACCTTGGCAAGGCCCGGGAGATCCAGAATGCCGGATGCGGCAACTACCAGAACGCAGCAGGGTATAAGGAGAAGCTGGACTGCGTTGAGCGCGGCCCGTTCTCCCTTTTCCCGGCTACATCCCACGCCTATGAGATAGCTACGTCGGATGAAATCCTGGATATGCAGCGGCAGGGCAACGCCCGGATGGGATGCTTTGGCCGCAGCAGCCGGGTGTGCTACCCAGACTTGATGAAAAAGATCGACATCGCCTCGGCCACTCCCGCCGGGCCGGAGCGGACTCGGCTGTTCACGGAGGTTGCTGACATCGGTTATCAGGAGGTGTACTTCATCCCCTTCTTCGCGGTGCAGATGGTCTACGGCCTGGGGAAGGACGTGGACTGGGAGCCAATGTACGCTCCCCGGTTCCGCGGCAGCACCATGAAATTCAAGTAGGCCTGGCGGGCCGACCGGCACCGGGCCGGACCGCCGGCAATCCAACGGGGCCTCCATCCCGGCCTTCGCTCCTGTAACTCAGAGGGCCGGGATGGGGGTAGCGGAGGTACCTCGCCTTCTCTTTCTGCCCATCAGGGAGACTCACCATCGTACTCAAGTAGCCCAAGTCCGGTTCTTCCCAGGCGCCTGCGCCCCGAGCCAGTGGCTCGGGGCGCACTTCTTTTGGCCCTTGACATCGTTTATTATGATAAGTTATATTCTGTTTACTTCAGATTGGTATCTTCAGAAATAGTGAAATATATCACAAATCGTGACCTATATACTGATATAAAGGACTGACTAATAGCGTAATACGTCGTCATAATGCTGATTTGCGTGGTTGTTAGGTTGTTACTGTGCCGGTCTCCTCGGTGAAAGTGATAGGCCCCTGGCCTGAGCATTTCTAAGGCGGGAGGTGCAACCGTGGCGAACCAACGATTCTGGACCCCCAGCGCAACGATCCTCACTCCGTTGGTGCTGCTTTTGCTGCTGGCCTTGGCCTGCGGCGCCGCCGCCACGGCCACCCCGGCGGCCAAGCCCAACACCCCACCGGCCCCGGCGGCGGGGAGCACCCAGGCAACTCCCACCGCCATGTCCAAAGCCACCCCGG
>JBGPJN010000016.1:0-19785 GCA_041485445.1 Dehalococcoidia bacterium | reverse complement strand
CCGTTGGCGTACTTCTGCTGGGCGATGCGGTCGTCGTCGCTGCGCCTCCGGTAGTTGATCAGCTCCGCCTGCGCCCGCTGGGCCAAGTCCAGGTTCTGGCCGGTCTGCTTCCGCGCTTGGTCCAAGTCCCGGCAGAGGGCAACCACCTGCTCCGCCAGTCCCAGATTAACGTAAGGGTTGGCTGCCTCCGGGACTTCACCCGCCGGTCCGGGATGGGGCGTGTCTTGTCGGTCGTCAGTCATCACACTTCCTGGAACTAGATGCTACCTGAGTCCAGCGGCAGGTTCAAGACGTGAAGCAGATGGGCGATCTCCGCTTCCACCCGGCCCTGCAGTTCGGTGTCTGCGGCCACGGCGCTCAGGCGTTCCCGCATCTGAAGCAGGTGGTTCACCAGCGCCAGGGCGAACTCCACCCCGGCCAGATTGAACCCCAGGTTTTCCACCAGGTGCCGGATTAGATACAGCTTGCGGATGTCCTCCCGGGAGTACATGCGCAGCATCCCCACGGAGCGGCCCGGGTTGATCAGCCCCAGGCGTTCGTACTTGCGCAGCGTCTGGGGGTGCATGTCCAGGATGCGGGCCGCCACGCTGATGACGTAAACACCCTCCACCACTGGGCCCCGTCCCCGCGGCGGCGCGGCCTTGGGGGGCGCGGATGCCAGCGTCCCTGGCGTGGGCGGTATGATCGGCGCTGGGGGCGAGCCGGTGATGCCTTCTCCCGCCCTGGGGCGCGAAGCCTGATACATCCGGTAAGCCTTCCCTTGCGTATTATCCAGGGACACGCCTAATATAATAGATGTTGACACAGCCAGTGTCAAGCTTTATTATATGTCTGGTGAAGGTAAGGTGGGCGTGAGTGACTAGGGAGGTTACATGAAAATGATCAGGTTCAAGGCTTGCCCCAAGTGCCGCGGCGACATTCACGTCGCCGAGGACATTCACGGCAAGTATTTGAGTTGCTTGCAGTGCGGCTACCTCAAGGACCTGCCCAATGAGCCGGTAGTGGGCCGGAAGCCGGTGTTCGCGGGCCGGGAGCAGGAGGTTCAGCGGGAGCGCGTTGCAGCTTGAGGCCCGGGGGTATCGCCCCCATCACCCGCAACGATCGCCGGCGGCGCCACGCTCTGTCGGCATAAGGTTCCCCCCAAGCGCCGGTAACGCGGCCTGGGGGGAACCTGTTTCTAGGCCCGCCAGAAGGCTGCCCGCCCGGCGCCGGACCGGCCTAGCGGTTAAGCTCGGGCCAGAACCGCTCCTCCTTCCAGGGGTCGGCATTGTTGTTGTACCCCCGCTGCTCCCAGAACCCCGGGGCGTCTTGCGCCATCAGCTCTATGCCGTTGACCCACTTGGCGCTCTTCCAGGCGTAGCGGCTGGGGATCAGCAATCGCAGGGGCCAGCCGTGGTCCTTGCCCATCTCCTGGCCGTTCTGCTTGTGGGCGAAGAACCCCTCCTCCATGCACACGTCCAAGGGGATGTTGGTGGTGTAGCCCCCGAAGCAGTGGGCCATGACGAACCTGGCCTCGGGCTGCGGCATGGCCGGCCCCACCACGGCGGCGAAGGGGATGCCCTCCCAGGTCTGGTCCAGGGCGCTCCACTGGGTGACGCAGTGGAAGTCGGAGTTGATGGTGGTCCAGCCCAGGCCGATGAACTGCTCCCAGCTGAACTCCAGCGGCCGGTCCACCAGCCCGAACACCCGCAGGGACCAGGTCTTCAGGTCTATCTTGGGCGTGGACCCGTAGCTGAGCACGGGGAACTTCTGGGTGACGTACTGGCCCGCCGGGACGCGCTGCCCATACCCCTGATCGCCAATCCTCTTGACCTTGTCGGGACTCTTGCCCCTCATGAAGTTCGGTTGCACTTTATCCCCCTGCGGCGTTCCATCAGAGGCTGCGCCTGACTGAATCAGAGTGGATTATGGGCCATGTTAACCGGCGCTGCAAAGGGTGTCAAACCCCCGTTGTCGCGGTAGGCGGCCCGCGCCGTCCGGGTTAGGGTTAGAATGAAAAGGGGCAAGAGGGATCGTGTGGGGAAGGGGCAAGGTTAGGTCAGGAGGCCGCCCAGTGACCGGGTTTACCCTTCTGGAGCACACGGCGGATATCGGCATCGTCGCCACCGGCGCCAGCCTGGAGGAGGCCCTGGCGTGGCTGGCCAAGGGCATGTTCAGCCTCCTGGTGGAGCCTTCCACTATCGCGGCGACCTCCGCCCGCCAGGTTTCAGTGGAGGCCCGGAACCGGGAGTCTCTGGTGGTGGGGTGGCTCAACGAGCTGCTGTACCTGTATGAGGTGACCGGCTTCCTGCTCAAGGAGTGCCGGGTGGTCCTGCCGGAGCCGGGGCGTCTGGAGGCCGTCTGCCGGGGGGAATTGCTGGACCCTTCCCGCCACCAGGTCCAGACGGTGATCAAGGGGGCTACTTACCACCATCTGGAGGTGTCGGGCAACCCCGGCGCGGCGGAGTGGCGAATTCAAGTAATTCTGGATGTATAGGGGAGGGCGGCATGGCGTGGCGTGAGGTGCTCAAGAAGCTGGAAGGCAACCGGTGGGAGCTGCCCCAGAGCTACAAGGCGGGAATGAGGGTCCCCGGGATGGTTTTCGCCGATGAGGCGCTGCTGGAGGTGATTGCCGAGGACCAGGCTTTGGAGCAGGTGGCCAACGTGGCGTTCCTGCCGGGCATTGTGGGGTACTCCTTGGCCATGCCCGATATCCATTGGGGGTACGGGTTCCCCATCGGCGGCGTGGCCGCCACCGCGGTGGACCAGGGTGGCGTGGTGTCGCCCGGAGGCGTAGGGTTTGACATAAACTGCGGGGTGCGCTTGCTGCGCACGGATCTCACCGAGGCGGAGGTACGGCCCCGCCTGAAGGAGCTGGTGGCCACTCTGTTCAGCCAGGTGCCCACGGGTCTGGGCGGCGGCGGCCGGCTGAGCCTGTCGCCGCAGGAGATTGACCAGGTGTTGCGCCAGGGCGCTGGGTGGGCGGTGAAGCATGGTTTTGGCGTGCCCGAGGACCTGGAGGTTACCGAGGAGGGGGGCTGCATCGCCGGGGCCGACCCAGCGGCGGTGGGGGAACGGCCCAAAACCCGGGGCGGTCCCCAGCTGGGCACCGTGGGGTCGGGCAACCACTTTCTGGAGGTCCAGGTGGTGGACCAGGTGCTTTACCCGGAGGCGGCCCAGGCCATGGGCCTGTCCCAGGTGGGTCAGGTGGCGGTGATCATTCACTGCGGTTCCCGGGGCCTGGGGCACCAGGTTTGCACCGATTTTCTGAAGCTCATAGAGGCGGCCAGCGACCGCTACGGCTTCCATCTGCCGGACCGGCAACTGGCGGCGGTGCCGGTCAACTCCCCCGAGGGCCAGAGCTACATGGGGGCCATGCAGGCGGCGGCCAATTTTGCCTGGGCCAACCGCCAGTGTCTGGCCCACTGGACTCGCCTGGCCTTTGAGCAAGTCTTTGGCCGCAGCTGGACGGAGCTGGGCATGCGGCAGGTTTACGACGTGAGCCACAACCTGGCCCGGCTGGAGGAGCACGTGGTCAACGGCCAGTCCATGACCCTGTGCGTGCACCGCAAGGGGGCTACCCGCGCCTTTCCCGCCGGCCGGACGGAGGTGCCGCTCCAGTACCGGCACATTGGTCAGCCGGTGCTGATTCCAGGCGACATGGGCCGGTACTCCTTTCTGGCGGTGGCGGGCGACAAGGCGCTGGAGCGCTCCTTTGGGTCCACGTGCCACGGCGCAGGACGGGCGGAGAGCCGGACTAAGGCCAAGAAGCTGCTGCGGGGACGGGACCTGAAGAAGGAGCTGGAAGAACAGGGGATCATCGTCATGGCCCACGGCTGGGCCTCCCTGGCCGAGGAAGCCCCCCTGGCATACAAGGACGTGGCCGACGTGATGCGGGTGGCCGACGAAGCCGGGCTCTCCCGGCCCGTGGCCCGGCTGCGGCCGATGGGGGTAATTAAAGGCTGACGCAGCGGCTAGGGCAGGGCCTGAATCTGTCCCGCCGGGCCGGCGGTGATCTCGCCGATGATGGCGGCCTCAGCTACCCCGGCGTCGGCCAGTTCCCGCAGCAGCCTGGCTACCTTGGCCTGGGCCACGGAGATGAGCAACCCGCCGGAGGTCTGGGCATCGCACAGCAGCAGCTGCTCCCGCTGGGTGAGGCTGGGGTGCCACTGCACGGTGTCGGCCACGCCCTTCACGTTGCGGTGGGTGCCGCCGGGGGCCACGCCCTGGTCCAGCAACTCCCAGGCGCCCGGCAGCACCGGCACCTGGCCCAGGTGGACCTGGGCGGCCACCTTACTGCCCCGCACCATGCCCCGCAGGTGGCCCATCAGGCCAAAGCCGGTGATGTCGGTGCAGGCGTGGGCGCCCACGCGGGTCATGACCTCCGCGGCGGCGCGGTTCAGCGTGGACATGGTGGCCACCGCCCGCTGCAGCACCTCCCTCGAGGCCTTGCGCTGTTTGCCCGCGGTGGTGATGATGCCAGTGCCCAGCGGCTTGGTCAGCACCAGCACGTCGCCGGGCTGGGCGCCGGCGTTGGTCACCTGCTTGCCGGGTTGCACCAGTCCCACCACGGCCAGCCCGTACTTGGGTTCAGCGTCGTCCACGGTGTGCCCGCCCACAATGAGGCACCCCGCCTCGGCGGCCTTGGCGTACCCGCCCCGCAGCACCTCCGCCAGCACCGCCTTGTCCAGGGCGGCCGGAAAGCCCACGATGTTCAGAGCGATCAGGGGCCTGCCCCCCATGGCGTAGACGTCGCTCAGGGAGTTGGCGGCGGCGATGGCGCCGAACTCGAAGGGATCGTCGGTAATGGGAGGGAAAAAATCCACAGTAAAGACCAGCGCCGTGTCATCGTTCAAGCGATAGACCGCGGCGTCGTCTCCGGTCTCAATGCCCACCAGGAGGTCCGGGTGGGTCATAACCGGCAGCCCTTTCAGGACCTGGACCAGGTCCTCAATGCTGAGCTTGGCGGCTCAACCGGCGCAGTGGGACAGTTCGGTCAGGCGGAGTTCTTTGCTCTGCATCTTCCAATTCCTCGGCCGCCCCAGACTAGGGCCTGGTGGCGTGACTTCCCAATGGTAACATAGCCGGGGCGCCGGGGCCTACAGGATGCCTGCCGGGTAACTGCTCAGAGTCGGGGATTGGCTCCCCGGCGGCGTTCCAAAGCCAAGGAGGAGGGCCTGCTTTGCGCCCTTTCGACCATCCCCCTTACCCCCTTCCTTGCCAGGAAGGGGGAAGAGAAGAAATGTATCTGGGGGACACCCCCAGACCCCGGCGAGGGGTTTCACCCCTCTGCACACCCCCTGGTCGCCAAACCCGCTACGTCCGGTACAAGCTGGGCCAAGGTCGGCAACCACTGCCCGCCCTTTGAGTCTGAACAGTTACCCTGCCGACAACAAGAAGGGGCGAACCCGAAGGCCCGCCCCTGAAGGACCGGATTGGCCCTGGACTGGGGTTACCCGCCCAAGCCGAACCAGCGGCCAGCCTTCTTCCGGCTGAGGGCGTTGTCCTCCACCGGCGGCTTGGCCACTGGCGGCTTGGTCTGAGGCTCAGCCTTGGGCGCCGCTGGGGGAGCGGCCTGATCCACGCTGGCTTGGCGGGGCGTTGCCCCTGGCGCTAGCTGGGTCACGCTGGGCTGGTCGCGGGGAGTAAGCGACTGGACGGGCGCGAGAGCAGCCACCGGCGCGGGTGTAGCCACGGGCGTGGGTACTGCCGGCTGAGGCCCGGTGTTCTGCGGCTGGGAGGGCCCCGGCCGGGCCTGGGACGCGCCACGGACGGGCGATGCCAGCAAAGCCCCCATCTGTTGCCGGAGCTGGGACAAAGCCTCGTTGGATTCGGCCTTGAGCCGCGCCGCCTCGGTATACAGCTTTTGGGCCTGCATCTCTTCCTGGGCGGCGGCGCGCACCGCCCGGGCCTCGGCCACCACCTTTTCCGCCTCGGCGGTGGCTTGCAGCCTGATCTGGACGAGCTGGGAATCAGTTTCGACGCGCGCCCGGCCCAAAATATCTTGGCCCTGCTTCTGCGCCTCGGATACCGCGGACAAGGACTTGGCCCGGAAGGCCTCCGCCTCAGCCCGCAGGGCCTTGGCCGCCTCCAGTTCCTTGATCACCTGTTCTCGCGTCTGTTCCGCCTCGGCTTGCAGGAACTTGGCCCGTTCCAGCGCCTTCTCACCGTCGGAGATCAGCCGCTGGCAGACCTCCCGAGTGGACTCCAGGATTTCATCGGCGATGCGCTGGTACGCCGATTCCGCGGCGCTGCGGGGGTCCTTGCCACGGGGCTCGGCTGGGCCAGAGACCTCCGGAGCGTTGGCCCGGGCGGCAGCGCTCTGCGCGGCCCCGCCGGCTGCCGGCAGTGCGGCTGGTGGTCCGGACCGGGCGGATGGGCTGGGGTCGGTGTGCCCGCTCGGCGCCGCAGGAAGGGAGGCTGGTCGGCCGGCGGGGGACGCCCCGTCCTTGGCGGTTCCGGCTTCAAAACTCTGGTCGAACTCCTGGTCCACGTCCAACACGGTGTCTTCCCTCCGTTGAGTATGGTGGCCTGGGCGGTGCGCAGTGAAGCCGCGTCGCCGCCAGGAAAAAATTAGGCGACGGCGGCGGGAGCGTGCTCTTGGGCAAAGGAGTATCCAATGCCCCGCCGGGTGATGATGTAGCGGGGCTTTCTGGGATCGTCCCCCAGCTTCTGGCGCAGACGCCCGATGGTCACGTGGAGCAGGTGCGCCTCCCCCAGGTACTCCTCGCCCCAAATTCGCTCCAGGATCTGGTCCCGGGTCACGATACGGCCTGCGTTGCGGGTCAAGTAGCACAGCAGCCGGTACTCGGTGCTGGACAGGAAAACCTCCTGTCCGGCTCTGGACACCCGGTTCCGGGCAAAGTCCACCAGTAGATCGCCGCAGAGGAAGCTGGGCGATGCCGACGGGCCGCCGCTGGTGGACCGGCGCAGGGCCGCCTTTACCCGAGCCGTAAGCTCGCTGGCCAGAAACGGCTTGGTGACGTAGTCATCGGCGCCGGACTCCAAGCCCCGCACCTTTTCTTCATTCATGTCCTTGCCGGTGACCATGATAATGGGCACCTGGGAGAACTCGCGGATGCGCTGGCAGGTGGTGATGCCATCCATGCCCGGCAGGCCAATGTCCAGCAACACCAGGGCCGGGTTGGCCTCGGCCATGGCTTCCAGGGCCTCCTCACCGCTTAGAGAAAGGGCTACGGTAAACCCTTCCTTTTCCAGGGTAAGCTGCTCAAGGCGCTGTACGTGGGTGTCGTCTTCCACCACCAGGATGCAGGTCTTTTTTGGAACCATTAAATTCATCTCTAACCCACGCGGTGGGCTCCAGGACAATAACTCGACTTTAGTCCCGGGGGATACTAAGTTCAAATGCCTGAGGCCAGTTATCAGTCATGGAACGGTGTGTCTTTGGATTATTAACGAAGCGTGCACAAATCTCTAAACCGTCCCCAAAGATATCCCCCCAGTCCCCCCTTTGCCTTGCCTTGGAGCAGCAAGGAAAGGGGTCTAAGGGGAGACTTCATTAGGCCCAGTCAAAGGATGCTTACCAGGGTCTATGGCGCCAGGAGCAAGATTATCGCCTCCTTACCCTGTGAGAGATGGCTGGGGTGAGGGTGGCCCCCTTTCCTATTTCCCTCCCACCAGGTGGGCAAAGGGGGATTTACGCCGCCAACCCTTCAAACCTGACCCAAACGTTTAGGCAGGGCTCTGGGCTCGGTTAGGAAATAAAACCGGACAGCCGCCTTTGAGACGCTTGTTACTTGGTTGTGACTCCGGTGTTAGGCCCTGCGATTTGGCTGTGAGGTCGGATTGTAACAATGGTTGATGCTTGGGTGACGCCCCGGTAAAGGCAACTGTGGCCGGCGTGCTCATCTATAGCTCGTCACGGCGTCCATGCAACTGCGCCGGCGCGTGGCAGGGAGGTTTCCTGGATGCCTCATGAGCAATCCCGTCAGTCCGACAACGCATCCCCGGTCAGAGATCTGGCTCCTCGGGGCAAGACCTCCATTCTGGCGGTGGAAGACGATGCGCGCCTCCTGCGGCTGGAGCGCTTCATCTTGGAAGAGGAAGGGTACGCCGTGGCGACGGCAGGTAGTGGTGAAGAGGCGCTGCAGATTCTGGCCGGGCGCCAGCCGTCCTTAGTGTTGCTGGACGTTGGCCTTCCAGGTATGGACGGCTTCGCCACTTGCCAGCGCATCCGGGAGTTCTCCCAGGTGCCCGTCATCATGGTGAGCAGTCGGGATAGCTCCATCGACAAGGTGCAGGGGCTGGAGATTGGCGCCGACGACTATATCACCAAGCCTTTCTTGCCCGGCGAGCTGACCGCGCGGGTGAAGGCCATGCTGCGGCGCTCCGGCATCAGCGCCGATGACCAGTTGCTCAACTCAGCGGGGCAAGGGGACGGAGCCCTGGGGGCGGCAACCCCGGCGCCCGGTCCGGTCCCGGCGCCCGCCAGCGACGCGGACGTGTATGAAGGCGTGGTGCGCCTTAGCCTGGAAGCCGCGTCCTCCCTGCGTCAGGTGATGCAGTTCGTCAGTCACTTGCGGCAAAACCCCCAGTTCCGCTTGCTGCGCCTGGCCGCCAACCAGTCTTCCAAGGATGGGATGGATATCTGGCTCAGCTTGCGGCAGCCTACCTACCTCAGGAAGGTGCTGTTAGACATGGCTGGCGTAGGCCAGGTGAAGCCGCCCCCGGAGCCGGACGCCAAGAGCCCGGAGCGGTTGCTCACCGTGTGGCTTAGCGCGTAGGTCCATGGGGGCCGGTTATCTAGTTTCAATAAACCGTGGTTCCACAAAGGATGGTCTAGAGTCCTATGGCAGACGAGAATCGCGCAGCGACCAACCAAACCGTCACCCCTGCCAGGCCCCCACAGGCCGGAGCAGTGACGTTGGATGGGCCCGCGTCCTCACCGGTGAACCAGCCTGCGGGGCCGCTGGTCATTGAGGGTCCGGGGCCGGCAGCCTTTTACGGCGTGGGGAGCTCATTTTCCCTGGCTCAAATGCTGGTGGACACCGGCATACTGTCGGCGGAGCAGATTGCCAAGGCCCAGGAGTCTGCGCGGCGGGAAAGGCAGTCGCTGGGCCGCATCCTGGTGCGCGACGGGTTGGTGCTGTCCCGGGACCTGGCCATGCTCACCACCCTCCACCTGGGCCTCACCATGGTGGACCTGCGCAGCCAGGCCATTGAGCCCCAGGCGGTGGCCCTGCTGCCGGAGGAGGTGGCCCGCAAATACCTGGTGTTGCCGGTGAAGAAGACCGGCGACCGTCTGGCGGTGGCGATGACCGACCCCACGGACCTGCAGATGCTGCAGGACCTGGCGGCACGCACCGGGTGCTCCATCGAACCCCTCATCACCACTCCTGAAGACATCCTGGAACACGTGGACCTGTCCTACCGGCTGACCCAGCCCCTTAGCATGACGCCTTCCTCAGACGCCCGCCGACCCGGCGGACGGGTCACCGCCAGTTTGCTGCGGGATGCCCTGCCCGCCGACGTGATCGACCTGCTGCTGGCCCAGGCCGTGCAGGACCGTGCCTCCGACATCCACGTTGAGCCTTCCGAGGGCCGGCTGCGCATCCGTTTCCGCATTGACGGCATCCTTCACGACGTGATCAATCTGCCCATGGAGATGCACCCCGCGGTGATCTCCCGCATCAAGATCATGTGTGGTCTTAACATCGCCGAGCGCCGGCGGCCTCAGGATGGCCAGCTTAACTTTGAGACCCAGAACCGCAAGGTGGACGTGCGCGTGGCCGTGAGCAGCACGGTCAACGGGGAGATGACGGTGCTGCGGTTGTTGGACAACAAGAAGTTCACCCTGTTGAGCCTGGACCAGCTGGGCTTTGCCGGCACGGGCCTAGAGCAGTACCGAAAGCTGCTCAAGCTTCCCTACGGCATGGTAATCATCTGCGGCCCCACCGGCGCCGGTAAGAGCACCACGCTGTACGCCTCCGTTCTGCAGATGGACCGCATGGAGAACAAGGTAATCTCCATTGAGGACCCGGTGGAGTACCACATCAGCGATACCAACCAGATGCAGGTCAACGTGGACGCTGGGATCACCTTCGCCACCCAGCTGCGCAGCATCCTCCGGCTGGACCCCGACGTGATCCTGGTGGGCGAAATCCGCGACCAGGAGACCGCCTCCATCGCCATCCAGGCGGCCCTCACCGGCCACCTGGTGCTCACCTCCCTGCACGCCAACGACTCGGTATCCGGGCTGCTGCGGCTGCGGGACCTGGGCATTCCCTCCTACCTCATCGCATCGTCGGTGGCGGGCATCGTGGCCCAGCGCATGGTGCGCATGGCCTGCACCACCTGCAAGGCCTATACCTCCCGCCCGCTGGCGGAACAACAGGCCTTTGCCTCTGAGATGGGCGGTGAATTACAGGAACGGTTCCTCTACGGCACCGGCTGCAACGCCTGCGCCCACACCGGATACCTGGGCCGAGTGGGGGTGTACGAGCTGGTGACCATGACCGACTCCATCCGGCAGCTCTTCCTGGCTGAGGCTCCCCGCCACCTGCTGTGGCAGCAGGCGCTGGCCGACGGGACCACACCCCTGCGGCGCGACGGAATGATTAAGGTCAAACAAGGCATCACCACTCCCTACGAGGTGATGCGCGTGCTGTTTACTCTGGATTCGTAGAGGTTGATGATGCGCTTCTACTACGTTGCTTACAGCCTGGAGCAGGGGGTGGTCCGGGGCCGGGTAGAGGCCAGGGACCTGGCCAGCGCCACTGAGGAAGTGGCGCAGAAGGGCTACAAACTGCTGCGCCTCAAGGCCGCCTGGCAGCAACCCACCATGGAGCAGCTGTTCCCGTCGCTGTTCCGCGTCGGGACCGGGGAGCTGGTGCGGTTTACGCGGCAGTTGTCCATCATGGTCCGGGGTGGAGGCAGCCTTCAGAGAGCCTTGGAGCTGCTCCACCAGGAGTGCACCAACCAGGTGATGCGCCGGGTGCTGACCTCGGTCCGCGCCGCGGTGGACGATGGTGGCAGCCTCTCCGGCGCAGTGGGGGCCCACCCAGCGGTCTTCAGCCCCCGGTACGTTAGCGTGGTGGGCGCCGGGGAGTTCACCGGGCGCTTGGCGCCGGCCCTGGAGCAGTTGGCGGACATCCTGGAGAAGGAGCACGAGGCCAAGCAGAAGGCCAAGCGGACCATGATGATGCCCATGTTCACCATCGGCGCCTCGGGCATCATGCTGGTGCTGATGCTCACCGTGTTGCTGCCGCCCTTGCTGGACACCTTTGAGCGCATGGGGGCCAGTATGCCGTTGATTACCCGGATGGCCGTGGGCTTGGTCGGCGTGGTGCGCAGTGAGTTGCCCTCTATAGTTGGAGTCATGGGCGTCCTGGCTGCGGGCTTCTGGTTTTTGCGCCGCATCCCCGCCATGCGCCTGCGAATGCACTCGGTTCAGGCCAAGCTCCCGCTGCTGGGGCCCATTACCGTGGCCCGGGAGCTTTCCGTGTTCTCCCGGACCGTGGGAATGCTGGTGGAGGCCGGCGTATCGCTGACCCAGGCCATTCCGCTGGCCATCTCCGGGTGCAAAAACACAAGCATGAAGCGGGCCTTTCAGGCCGGCGAGGAGAGCCTGCTCACCGGCCATGGTCTTACCACCGGTCTGCGGGAGCACACCATTCTGCCCAGGATGTGGGTGGAGCTGATCACCGTCGGCGAAGAAAGCAACTCTCTGGGCTTGAGCATGAACGAGTTGGCCGATGCCTACCAGACGGAGCTGGATACCCGGCTGGGCAACCTGCTGGCCATGTTGGAGCCGGCTTCCACCCTGGTGGTGGGCGCGGTGGTGCTATTCATGGCCCTGTCCATGTTCATGCCCCTTTACTCCGGATTAAACGCACTGCGTCAGTAACGTCGGCATCCAAGGGTTGAAAGGTGTTCCATGTCAAAGAGTCTTGCGGAACTGAAAAAGTCCCTTGCTACAGTAAAGCCCTGGGGTATGGTGGCGGCGGCGCTCACCGTGGGGCTGCTTGCCTACTACGGGTTTGAGGGATGGCAGTTCTGGGAGTCAACCCAGGAAGCCCAAAGCCTGAAAATTCAGAAGGTGGTGCTGGACCGGACCATCCGGGAAGGACTGCGGGGCCAAGAGATGCTGGGCGCCGCGCGGGACGCCCAGCGGGTTGATATGCAGATGTTGGAGCAGGTGTTCCACCATCCGCAAACCGATGATCTGATAGGAGCGGTGGCGGATGCCGCCCGGCGACGCCAGGTCACTCTGTCTTCCGTCTCGACGGGAGCGCAGAGCACCTTGACCCGAGACGAGATGCAGTACCAGGTCCAGCCAATGTCGATCATCCTGGAGGGTCAGGAACAGGACGTCTACCGCTTCTTCGCCACCCTCCAACAGAGCATGCCGACGGTTCGCCTTGAGTCCGTTCGCCTCTCAGGCGGTGGAGATGTGCCCACCCTGGCCAACGTGCAGCTCAGCTTCCGGTTGTCTCCCCAGGCGGTTGAAAAGAAGGCCCCGGTCCCCAAGGGGAAGGCGCCAAGCAGCAAATCCAATGACCCTGTTGGCGTATTGAACCCCAAGTAGCACCCGCGCCGTCCCCTGGCAAGAAAACTAACTCAGGGCAGAGGTTCTATGGCTGGAGTCTCCGAACCCAACGATGGACAGATGGCCCAGGCTTCCCCAACCAACCCGGCAGCGCCCGGGCCAGAGGCAGGCCCAGGGGGTTCGGCCCCCGGAGGCCAGCCCGGCGGGGTGCCAGAGGCGATCCGGGCAATCCGCGAGCGACAGGACCGGGACTACCATCGGTATGTGAAGGCGTTTAGGGACTACCACGAGCATGCCGAAACGTACCGCGACTGGATGGTGGGCGGTGTCCGTATCCGCGCCAGAGAGACCGCCTGTCCCCAGTGTACCGACGCCGGCACCAAGATCTACGATGCGGATAGCCTGCCCCGGTTGCCCCTGGCCGGCTGCCCCGGCGACGGCGACGGCTACTGTTCCTGCACCTATGTGGTCGCGTTGCGCCGGGCCTCCGCCGCCGCGCCGGCAATGGAGGTCGCGCTGCCGGCGCCTGCCCCCGCGGTCCTGCCCAGCACAGTGCAGGGCCTCTGCCCAAGCTGTGGCGGCGTGCTGCCGCCGGGGGCGACGGCTTGCCTCGTCTGCGGCACCCCCAATCCGGCTGCGGTCGCCATGAGCCTCACCCCGGAGCGGCCGGGCGCCCCCAGAACCGGAGCGCCCGACTTGCCGCCGGGCCGGAACCGGTGGCTCCGCAACCTATTGGGCGGGCATGGCGCGCCCGCATCGCCCGATGCCGAGGCGCCGCCTGAGAGCGTGCCCGGTGGACCGGGCGTGGAGACTGCGGGGGCCTTGGGCGCCCCGGTCCCCGTTGCGGCCAGGGGCCGACGCCACCCTCTGCCCCTGTTGCGGCCACTACGGTGGGTCAGCTACCGGCTGACCCGGCGCTGGCACCGGCGGACGGTTACGCTCAGCCTGGACGCGGGGACAATTCGCGTGGTGGTGTTCCGAGGAAGGGACGTAATTGGCTGGGGCGCCACCAAGGCCGACGAGGAGCCTGGCGTGGCCGAGCAGGATGCGGCAGCTTCGGAACAGCAGACCCAGGCGGCCCTGTCGGAGTTGTTGAACCAGCTCCACGTCCGCCGCCAGCGGGCGAAGCTGGGAACCGCGGGCAAGGCCGGGCGGGCAAAGAAGTTTTCGGGGGCCTTCGGCGCCCGCCGTACCCGGGTGGTGACGGACCTTCCACTGTACGATACGTTGATCCGTCACATACAGTTGCCCCGGGTGTCCCAGAGCTACCTGGAACCCATGATCGTTTCGGAGGTCCTGGACAGCATACCCTTCGGCCGGAGCGAGGTGGAGATCGCCTGGCACACCCAGCGGCGGGGTTCAAAGCAGTCGGTGTTCGCGGTGGCGACCCCCAAGGACCGGCTGGACCGGCGGGTGGCGCTGCTGCAAGGGGTGGGCCTCCCGCCCTTGGCCGGTTACTCTCGCGCGGAGGCTTTGGCCTTTGCCGCCGGAGTGTCCGACGCCATCCTGGTGCATTTGGAGGCAACCCACGCTTCCGTGGTGTTGGTGCATGATAACCTGCCGCAGGTGGTCCACCAGGTGCTTCTGGCCAGGGGCGACGACAGTGTCCAGGGCCGCGCTGAGATACTGGCCCGCGCCGTGGACCAGGTGTCCGCCTACTACCATGCTTTGGGCGCCGGTGACGAGAGCGGCGCCTGGCCTGTGGTGCTGACCGGGCGGTTTACCGAGCCGCTGGAAGCGGCGCTGCAACGCCTGACCCGGCGCCGGGCGGCGCCCTTCACTCAGGGGGTGAACTGGCCGGACGGCTTCCGTCCGGAGGACTACGCCGCCAACCTGGGCTTGTTGCTGGCCTATGAGGCCCGTCCCCGGGACAGATCCAAGGTAGTCAGGCGCCCGTGGGTGCCCCTCAACCTGCTGGCGGAACGGCACATGCCCAAGGTGGTCCCGGTGACCCCGGCCGCGGTGTTCATTACGTTGCTGCTCCTTTGGTTCCACCCCTTTGACGTGCGTGGCCACGTTGAGGCCAAGCAGATGGCCACCAGCGCGCTTTCAGCCCAGATTGAAGGGCTCAAGGCCATCGCCCAGGGGCATCGCGCCACGCTGGCTGAGGAGAGGACCACCGAGAAGGAGACTACAGAGATCGGCCACCGCCGCCAGATCCTGCAGCTGGAGTTGGATGAGGCGGAGACCAGCATGGATACCCTGTTGGTTCGGCTGGACACCTTGACCAATCTTGCCCTGCCCGAGAGCGTGCGCCTGACCAGTGTGATCCAGCGGGGCGATGGCTTCACCCTGGCGGGGACGGCCTTCTCGTATGACCAGGCCCTGGCCTACACAGCCAACCTGCGCGGCTCCGGGCTCTTTTCCGAGGCCAAGGTGCTTAAGGTGGACGGCCGGGAGGACTTGGAGGATCCCACCAACGGTTCGGTGTCCTTCCAGGTTGAGGCCACGGTGTCCGCCGCCAAGGCAGCGCCGGCGTCCTAAGCGGCGCCCACCCGGTGAATCTGGCCCCCCAGGCCCTGCGGCTACCCCAGGACCTGGGGGATTGCTTTGCCCGCGCCGGTGGTTCCGCGGGCCCGCGGCATGGCCATGGTGTGCCGGACCATGCCCTCACCCCGGCCCTCTCCCACGGGGAGAGGGAGTAATGCCAAGAGTCCCCCCTTTCTCCCCCAGGGGGTATTGCCTCAAATGTCATTCTGAGCGACGCGAAGAATCTAAAATCCCAGTAATTTAGACCCTTCGCTACTCTCAGGGCGACATTAAATGGATGGAAAACGTACCAGACTGTTGGAATCAATACTTTTGAGGCAAGGCCCCCCCAGGGCGAAGGGGGCCGGGGGGATGAGGGCCGGACGGTGGGAGAGGGGTCATTGCTGAGCTGGCTTTAGATATCCGTGCACGGCGCTACATATGGTCAGCGTCTGGCACGCGCCGGGCCTGATCACTCGGCTCTGGCCCCTCGGGTGCGGCTGGGTGGCCCAGGGGGAGTGGGCCCAGGAAGGCCTGCCGCAGGCGCTGGGGGCTCTACGGATGGCGTTGTGGATGGTGTCGTGGATGGAAGAGCGGGAAGAGGAGTGGGCCCTGCCGCCGGGGCGCTGGTGGTGGAGACCCAGGCCTGCCATCCCTGGGGCGACTCCAAGCGGGCGCGGAGGTACTCGTCCAAGCCCTTGGATCTAAGCTCCTCGCGGGCTTGCTGGCTTGCTACCTGTGCCTTGGGGCTCAGGGTGGCCGACAGCGCCAGTGCCCCGGTGGCCAGGGGCACCGCCATGGCGGCCAACGCCAGGGCGGTGATGAATACTCCACGCTTCTTGCGACCGGCTGGTTTGGGCATCGGGTCAACTCCCGTAAACTACCGGATGGCCACCGGATGCATAGAAGCCAAATGCCGGCCCGGGCCCCCAAGCCTTTCAGCCTGGCGCCCGGGCCGGGTCCGCAGCGGCCTGCGCCGGAGCGCGGAATCCGGGTCTAGCAGCGGACGATGGTCTCGTCCGTGCCGATCCACACCTGGCAAGTGCCGGTCACGTGGCCGTCCCCATCGGTGGCGGTGACGTCGTAGACGCTCATCGCCCGTACCGCGGCGGTGGGCCAGGAGTAGGCGGCGCTTTCACTGCCGGTGAACTCAGCGAAGTAGATCCAGACGTCGTTGGTATAGGTCTTCAGGCCGACGTCGGCCAATGCCCGGAAGCTGAGGGTCTCCTTCTCGCCGGGCAGAAGCTCCAGCTTGGCTGTGGTGGCGAAGGGGCCCGACCATTCCAGATGGTTGCTGCCTAGATGGTCCGTGACCACTGGCTCATGGTCCGTCAGGCTCCCTCCCACGTGTCCCACTAGATAGTTAAAGCCCAGCGGGAGGATATCATTGATGCGCGCCATGTGAAGGGTGGTGGTGCCCACATTCTCGACCTCGATAGTATAGGTAAGCTGCTGGAGCACACCGGCCACCAGCACCTCCTGGTCCACCCGGGTGGTCACCAGGACCGAATCGCCGGGACACAGTTGCTCAACCGGGTTGCCGGCTTTGACTCGGGCGGTCATGTCCGTGCCGCTGCCCCGGCCCTGGTTGTTGTCTGCGTTGTCGTGGTCCTTGTGCCCGGGCGTAACCCAGGCCTCGTTGCAGTAGTTGCCCTGGGCGAGAGTGGCCCGGGCGCCGAACTCCAGCTCCAGCATCTCGCCCGCCGGGACCGACACATTCAGGTCCTCCAGGTCCCAGAAGAGCATGGTCCGGCCGGGGCTGGCGAAGTGGGCATCCTGGTTGGCGTCATTGAGGTCCTCTTCCACATCGTCGAAGTCGGGCGCGCCAGGATTGTACGCCGCCACCACCAGGTTGATGACGTCCTGGGGTTGGGGGTAGAGGAAAGCGATGTTCAGGTGGGCGGCGTTCAGCAGGGCCGCCACGGCCTCCTTCTGCATCTTCCGCTCGTCCGTACCGCTGTTCTGGTTCAGAATCTGGATCAGGGTTTTGTTGGTATTGGCGTTATTGGCTACCGTGAACACCGTGTAGAACTTGGCGTCCTGCGCATAGCCGGTCCAGGAGGCGTAATTGCTGGCGTTTCTCCAATAGGTGGGGCCCAGGTTGCCGGGGCCGTTGTAGTCCTTGTCCGTCTTGATGCCGATGGTAGGGTTGCCGGCCGCTTGGCCGTTGATGCGGGTGGAGCCGGCCACGTACGCAAAGCCCGGCGGCAGGCCGTCGTAGATGCGCTGCAGGGCCTGCCCGCCCGGCTCCCCCTCGTCATCATCGCCGAAATGGTCGCATACTCCAGCCACCACGTCGTCATCAAAGCAGGACCCCAGGTTCTGCCCGCGCAACAGGCTCTGGTAGTGGTCGTAGTCGCCGCCGGCGTAGGCCGCCAGGACGGAACTCTTGACCTGGGCCTCGCTGTACGCGAAGGTGATCGCCGGGCTGGCCGCGTTCAGCAGGCCGGCCACCGCGTCGCGGTTGAAGCTGGCCTGGTGCCCGCCTCCCTCTCGCAGGGCCTCCAGCAGCGTCTGGTCGGGGGACAGGTTGTGGGGCGAGGTCAGCCCAAAGGTGGCGTTAAAGGAGTCTGCCGGATCGTAGGGCGCTTGCCACATGGCGAAGTGGTGGGGCTGCTTCCAGTAGCCGTGCCCCAGGTGCCCGTGGTGGGTCTTGCTGTCCATCCCGGAGTCGTTGAAGGCCCGGATGGTGTAGGTGAAGAGGGTGTCCACGCCCGCGGCCACGGCGCTGGGGGTCACCTCTTTGAAGCTCCGGAACTGCCGGTTGGTCAAGGAGGGCGAGTCCCCAGGCTCCGCCGACGGCAGGTCGCAGGCGAAGGTGATGACCTCTCCGTTGATCGGCAGGGTGCCTGGGCAACCGACGTCCACCCAAGCCTGCAGTCCGGCCGGGGTGCTGGCCATATGCTCGATGTAGTTCTGCACGCCCACGTTGCTGTACTGGGCCTTGGCCAGGCGGTTCTTCGCCGCCGAGTCTTGGCTCAGGACGTTGGCCAGCGCCAGGGCCCCGGTGACCACGGGCACGGATAGGGCCAAGAAGCCCACCACCATGGCCATGGAAATTCCCCTTTCATTGGCTAAGAATTTGCGCATAACCTAACCTCAGCTACCTCAGCTCAACTTTCTCAGATACGCCGTAAGGTTGATATCGTCAAATCCGCCCCGCTCGGCTTGCACCCTCATGGAGAAGCTGACCACCGAGCCGGTGCGGGTGAAGCTGACCTCCGCTACCCGGGGCGCGATGATATTCGTCGCTCCGTCAAAGTTCCGCGTCAGTTGATTGGCATTCAGCGAGTAGATGGCGAGATGGGGGTTGCCGGCGGCGTCGGTCCATCCCAGCTCCGCGCAGGGTACACCGTCTAGGCAGGGCGCCACCGGCGCGCCCGGGGCGCCGTCCACCAGGTCGGTGCGCTGGGCGTTCAAGGCGTCCCCAGCGAAGTAGCTGGTGGCGTGGCGCAGGTCCTTGGTGGCCACCACGTCCTTCTGCCAGAACCGCTGCACCGACAGGGACTGGAAGATCCCCTGGCCCACCATCACCACCCCCAGGGACAGGATGCTCAGGGCGATGGCCGCCTCCACTAGGGTGAAGCCGGCGGCCCCCGCCAGCCGGGGGCCCAGGAGCCGCCTGATTAGCTTGATGGGGTACGCGGCCTGACCCCGGTGACTCATGGCGCGGTTCATGGTCTGGCCCGCACGGTTTCCAGGGTCAGAGTGCTGGCTCCGCTGTGGGTGGCGGTGACCACCACCTTCTGTACGTTGGCGTTGGACACGCCGGCCACCAGGTCCGCCGGCACCGCGGTGACACTGTACCCGGCGGGAGCCACGATGGTGGCGTATGGGACTGGCACGTCCAGGTAGGGAAGGGTGAATACGTGCTCCATCTGGTTGCGGGCCACGTTTTCCACCAGGGACTGGCCCTCCACCAGGGCGCCGGTGCGGTGCATCACCGAAAGGCCGGCCAGCACCGCGGTGCCCGCCATGGCCAGCACCATGGAGGCAATGACCGTTTCCAGTAGGATGGAGCCCCGGGAGTCTCCCAGCCCCGACTTGTCGGGGCGGAGCCGGATTGCCCCGGCAAGCCGGGGCAACCAACCCCGCCGGGCGGGTCCTTGGGTTGAAGGAGTGGACAGTGGTCTAGCTATGATGCCCATGTGGGTGTCCTCCTCCGCTGGATTTGTCTGCCAGGTCCTGCCTAGTGCCAAGGGGAGGCTTCTTCCGTCCCCCCTTACCAAGGGGGAGATAAACAGCTCTTAGCGCAACCGGCTAGAACCAATTTGGCATTACTTTTCCCATAATCCAGTGATCCAGCGTCCTGGCCCCCGCCAAGGGTCCTTGTAGGTTCCTGAGACAGCGCCGGCCCGGCAGGAGATTGGTTGCTCTTGCCGGGCTGGTCTGAGGGATGGTGGCCGTTGTCCAGGGGCCTACACCGGCCACCTCGCTACGGGGTTCAGGTGGTTACGGGCAAACGCCAGTGGCGTCATTGAACACCTGCACCACGCCGGCGACCTCAGACAGCTGGCCGGTGGTCTCCCAGCAGTAGAAGTACACGGTGGTATTCTTCTGTAGGTACGTCCCAATGGCTACTGCAGGCGCGACGGGCTCGGCGGCCCAGAGGTTGGTGGCGTTAACGTTCGCCGCCGGGACTACCAGGAGGGAATTTTCGGCCATCATGGCGTTCATGGCGGTCTGCACCGCCTCAGCCTCGGCCACCTTGGCGCCCTTCTCGCCGGAGCCGATGAACCGGCCGATGTTGGGGATGATGACAGCGGCCAGCACGGCGATGATGCCGATCACCACGATCATTTCGATGAGTGTGAACCCCTTTTGGCCCT
>JBGPJN010000015.1:0-20365 GCA_041485445.1 Dehalococcoidia bacterium | reverse complement strand
AGGCGCCGCCGAAGCTGCAGGCCAGGACGATGTCGGGGCTGTATTGGGCAAACGCCCAAGCCAGCACCTCCTGGGGCGTCCAGCCCGCCCCGATGCCATCGGGGCTGAGTTCCGCGCCGGAGTTAACCGCGCCGGACTGGTCCGCCTCCGACTTTGGCCCCGGTTCAAGCCCGGCTTGCGGGAACTCCCGCCGGGTGTCTGAAAGCGCCACCACTACTCCTCCTGGACTGCCGCAAAAAAATCGGCCCGCCACAGCCCCGACCCATCGGGGCGCCAGCGGGCCCAGGTAGAATCCCTAACCGCGTTGGCGGGGTCCCGAATTGGGGACCCGCTTCCGGGCGCCGCGTCAGCCCCCACCGGTCGGGGCGACTATGCGCGGCCTGACCTCAGCCAACAAAAAACCCGCCGCAGCTCAAAACCGCAACGGGCACAGGTGGTCAACCGGATGGAACGTTAACCTGGCCCCTATGTGGGGCAGGTACACAGATGGAACAGGTCGTCACCGTATCGCATCGCCGTTATAGTATCACCGACGGGGACTCAGGTCAACGGGGCGCGCCCGGTTCTTTACGAAGGCTCATCGCTAACAAGACCACCATTACCAGGCAGATAGACCCGGTGGCCGTGAGCATCACCGTGCCGGCCACAGTGCTGAGGTAGCCCAAACCAGCGTTGCTTTCGGCAATCTGCTTCAACGCCACCGCCAGGGCGCCGCCCAACAGCGTGAGGCTGAAGAGGAACCGTATGCGGTTGGGCGCCACCGCCCTGGTGGCCGCCACGCCCAGCCGGGACCCGGCGGAGGCCGCCACCAGCATTACCATCGCCATCACCAGGTCCACGTGGCTGGACCGGGCGTAAAGGAACGTGCCGGTGGCGCCGGTGAGGACAACCTGGAACAGGCCGGTGCCAACGGCCACCCGGGTGCGTACGCCCAGCACATAAATGAGCAAGGGCACCATCATGAAGCCGCCCCCCGCGCCCAGCAGCCCGGCAAGCAGGCCGATCCCCACCCCGGCGGCCAGGGGCACAAACGCCGAGAGTTGGGGGATGACCGAGATGGGCAGGGCGACGCGGGTGGAAATGGGCCTCACGCCCGGAAGCTTGATGGAGTGGGGCGGGATGCGCCAAGCTTGGACCCGGCGGATCAGGCCCTGGGTAGAAACCTGATCGGCTTGGCTGGACCCGGCTTGACGGGATGGCCGGTTGCGCCAGGTGTCGTAGATAATGAAGCCTGCCAGCGCGGTGAGCATGAAAACGTACACGTAGCGAACGACCGGCCCGGCCAGCCCCGCACCCTCCAGTGTTACCACCAGACGCTCTGCCAGAAACACTGCCGGGAGACTTCCGCCCGCCAGGAGCAGCCCCAGCTTGACATCCACATTGCCGGCCCGGCGGTGGCGCAGCGTGCCGATGATGGACGTACCCAGCACCAGGGCCAAGCCGGTGCCCAGGGCAAATACGGGGGGCACGCCAAAGACCAGCAGCCCGCCGGTGATCAGGAATCCACCACCCACCCCGAAGAACCCGCCCAGGGTGCCCACAATGAGACCCAGCAGGAGCAGGGGGTACAGACTGATGGCCACCTGGGCGTTGGGGAAGTACACGGCGGCCTAGCGGTCCCAAAGCCTGCGGACCATGGTCTGGCCCATCTCCAGTCCGCCGACGATCCATCCCCACGCCAGGTAGAGTGCCAGGCTGGTGAGGGTCACCACCGCCAGCGTCAGCAGCGCCCACAGCACGGGGAAGCGGGCACTGAAGCCGGACAGGAACTCCGCTAGACTTTGATACATTCGCTGCCCGCCCTACCGGCGCAGGACCGCCGACAGGTCGGTGACACGCATCCCAGTGACGCCGGTGGCCACCAGCAACAGGTCGTCCACCGCGGCCACGTCAAAGGCGAAACCCGGCAGATCAATGTACCCCAGCTCAAAGGGCCGGGCGGGATTGGATACGTCAATGACCCGCACCCCGCCGAAGCCGTCGGAAACCAGGGCCAGTCCCTGGTGCATGGTCACCCCCACCGCATAGCCCGGCGTGTCCACCCAGCCCACCTCGTGGGGGTTGGCCGGGTTGGAGATGTCTATCACCCGCAGTCCGAAGGTGAAGTCGGCCACCAGCGCCAGGTTGCCTTCCACCGCCACGGCAAAGGAGATGCCCGGCGTGTCCACAAAGCCCACCTCCGCCGGGCCTCCCCGGGCGGCCAGGTCAAGGATGCGCAGGCCCGCGCCGAAGTCGGCCACCAGGGCCAGGGTGCCGGCAGCGGCCACCCCACGGGCCAGCTCCTTGGTCGCCAGCCGGGCCACGGGCTTCGGGCGCTCCGGGTCGGACAGGTCCACCACAATGAGCCCGGCGCTGCCCCCGGCCAGCAGGGCCAGGTCGCCGGAGCGGGCGATGTCGTAGCAGTAGGCGCGCAGATAGATGGTGGTGGTCAGCGTGGGGCTGGCCGGGTTGGTCAGGTCAAGGACCCGCAGCCCGCCGATCTGGTCCGCCACCCAGGCCAGATTGCCGCTGGTGACCGCGTCGTAGGCCAGGCCGGGGGTGTCGTAGGAGCTGATCTCCCGGGGTCGGAAGGGGTTGCTCACGTCCGCCACCCGCAGTCCGGAATCCTCGTCAGCGATGAGGGCCAGACCCTTGTAGGCCTCCACCCCCAGGGCCACCGCGGGCGTGTCCAGGAAGCCCCGCTCCAGGGCGAGAGCCCGGTCGGGGGCGCCCGGCAGCGCCAGCAGAAGCACGCAAAGCAAGAGGAGGCGTTTTGGCATGGCCCTCGGTGGCTAATTCGTCACGTCGGGAAGATAATAACATGCAGGCTGGGCATTGGCCATTGAGCTTGGAGGTCCAGTGTGTCCCGTTCTCTCCCTTACCAAAGGGGAGTTAGAGGGGGTGGTCTCTGCCCGGCGCCGTGCGGTAGTGGAGGTGTAGGAGGACGGAGGTACGATCCCCCTGCGGTCCCCCCTTGGCAAGCTGCGTGATGCTACTGAGCCTTGCATTGCTTCTTAAACCGCTCGTGGTGAGCCTGTCGAACCACGTGGCCGCGCCCTTCGACAAGTTCAGGGTGAGCGGGTCAGGTGCCCAGTTTAGAAACCAGTGCAAGGGTGGTTAGTTGTCCGACATCCAAATCTTACCGATGTCATTCTGAGCCGCAGCGAAGAATCTAAAGTAGCGGGCACAGCACTGTCGCAGATTCCTTAGATTCTTCGCCTTCGCTGCGCTGCGGCTCAGAATGACAGTTTCGTAGATATGGAATTCTCCCCAGACTTTGAGAGTCTGACTAGCATCAGGCGTATTGGTAAGGGGGACGGGGCCGCGCCCTTAATTATAGTTTAGTCAATGGAGTGTAGAGTCAACCCAACCATGACCGACACCCGCTTTTCCTTCACACTTCAGCACCAGCAGGGCCGGGCCAGGGCCGGGGAGCTGGTCACGCCCCACGGCCGGGTTGCCACGCCGGTGTTCATGCCGGTAGCTACCCAGGCCACCGTCAAGTCACTGACCCCGGAAGAGGTGCTGGCCCTGGGGGCGCAGATGGTGCTATGCAACGCCTACCATCTGTACCTGCGCCCGGGCGTGGAGATGGTGGCGCGGCTGGGCGGGCTGCACCGGTTCATGGCCTGGCCCCGGCCCACCCTCACCGACAGCGGGGGGTTTCAGGCCTTCAGCCTGGGGGCGCTGCGCCAGGTGGACGAGGCGGGCATCCGGTTCCGCTCCCACCTGGACGGCAGCCTGCACCAGTTCACCCCGGAGTTGGCCACCGCCAACCAGGAGGGCCTGGGCGCGGACATCATCATGTGCTTCGACCAGTGCATCGCCTACGGCGCCAGCAAAGAGGAGGTGCGCCAGGCCATGGAGCGCACCCACCGCTGGGCCCTGGCGTGCCACCGGACCCACGCCGCGTCGCCCACGGCGGCGGGACAAGCCCTCTTCGGCATTGTGCAGGGGGGAGCCTTCCCGGACCTGCGGGCAGAGTCGGTGGCGGCCATCACCGCCATTCCGTTTAGTGGCTACGCCATTGGCGGACTGGCGGTGGGGGAGGACAAGGCCCAGATGTATGAGATCACCCAGCAGGTGGCCGCCGGCCTGCCCGCCGGCCGGCCCCGCTACCTGATGGGGGTAGGCTCCCCCGAAGACCTGGTGGAGAGCGTGGCCCAGGGGGTGGATATGTTCGACTGCGCGCTGCCCACGAGGGTTGCCCGCAACGGGGCGGTGTTCACCCGCCGGGGCCGGGTGGACATCACCGCCCGGCGGTTCGCGGAGGTGACCGGCCCCCTGGAGGACGGCTGCGACTGCTACACCTGCGGCCACTTCACCACGGCGTACCTGTGGCACCTGTTCCGGGCCAGGGAATTGCTGGCCCTGCGGCTGGCCAGCATCCACAATTTGCGATTCATCCTGCGGCTGATGGCGGAGGTGCGCCAGGCCATCATAGCGGATCGGTTTGAGGAGTTCCGGCGGGAGTTTCACGACGCCTACCGCCCCACCAACGAAGCGGTGCGCCAGGCGCAGAAGGAGCGGTGGCTGAAGGCGCGGGGCGGGTAGCTAGCCCCCGGCCACCGCGGGTACGATGCTGACCTCGTCGCCGGCGTTGGTGGCGGTGTTCATGCCCTGGAGGAAGCGCACGTCCTCGCCGTTGACGTACACGTTGACGAAGTAGCGCAACTCGCCCTTCTCGTCCACCAGCCGGCCCTTGAAGCCGGGGTAGGTGACGTCCAGGGAGTCAATCAACTCGCCCAGGCTGGCGGCCTCGGTCTCTACCTTGTCCTGGCCGTTGGTCATCCGGCGCAGGGGTGTGGGAATGCGAACCAATACACCCATCCGGGGAACTCCTTCTAGACGGGTGGATCCCCAGTCCTTCCCCTTACCAAGGGGAGGTCAGGAGGGGTCGTCCCACCCCCTCTAACTCCCCCTTATCAAGGGGGGAGACCTGGGCCTCACACCCGTGCTCTATCCTTCAATTACGTCGCCGCTGACCAGGTCAACCCGCACGCCGGTGGAGCGCACCCAGGCCAGGCCCCGCCGGATCTCCGCGTCGTCGCCGTCCAACTCCAGCATCACCCACCCCATGTCCTCCTGGACGTCGGCGCGGCGGATGTTGGTAACAACCTTAAAGTCGCGGCCCAACTGGTAAATGATGGGGTCTTTGACCAGGTTGCCCACAAAGGTGAACTTGACCCGCTGCCGGCCCATGATCATCCACCGTGGCCGGCGGTCTGCTGTTGGCGTTCCTTCAGGGCCGCCTCAAAGGAGCGCATGCTGGGCTTCACCCGCAGGGGGTTCACCGTGTCGCTGACCACTTCCAGGGTCTTGAGCCCGTTGCCGGTGATGTAGGCAATGGCCAGATCATCGGGCTTGATGGCCCCGCACTCCGCCAGGTGCTTCAGCCCCGAGATAACCACGCCGCCCGCGGTTTCGGTGAAGATGCCTTCAGTTTCCGCCAGCAGCTTGATGCCCTCAGCCACGTCGGCCTCGGGCACGGCGTAGGCGGTGCCATCGGAAGCCTTGAGCACCCGCAGGGCGTAGATGCCGTCGGCGGGGTTGCCGATGGCCAGGGACTTGGCCACGGTGTTGGGCCGCACCGGCAGCACGTGGGTCTGTCCCCCGTGCCAGGCGGTGACAATGGGGGCGCAGCCGGCGGCCTGGGTCAGGTGCATGCGGGTGGTCACCGCCGGGTGGTGCACCGTGTTTTGGTCCGGGCCAAAAGATGCGGAGTTGACCCCCTCCAGCAGCCCCAGGCAGGCCAGCTCGTTGAACCCCTTCCAGATCTTGGTGAACATGGCGCCCGAGGCGGAGGGCACCACCACGTGGTCGGGCAGGCGCCAGCCCAGCTGCTCGGCCACCTCGTAGCCCAGGGTCTTGCTGCCCTCGGCATAGTAGGGACGCATGTTGATGTTAACGAAGGCCCAGTGGTAGGAGTCCGCCACCTCGCTGCACAGGCGGTTCACCTCGTCGTAGTTGCCCTCCACCGCCACCATGGTGGGGCCGTACACCGCCGCGCCGATGACCTTGCCCCGCTCCAGGTCCGAGGGGATGAACACCACCGACCGGATGCCGGCACGGGCGGCGTGGGCCGCCACGCTGCAGGCCAGGTTGCCGGTGGAGGCGCAGGCCAGGGTGTCGAAGCCGAACTCCACCGCCTTGGTGGCGGCCACGGAGACCACCCGGTCCTTGAAGGAGAAGGAAGGGTTGACGCTGTCGTTCTTGATGTACAGGTTGCGCAGCCCCAGCTTCTTGCCCAGGTTGCGGGCTTTCAGCAGAGGGGTGTAGCCGGCGTTGATGTCCACCGGGTCGGTGGAGTCGGCGGGGAGCAGGTCCTTGTAGCGCCAGATGCTCAGGGGGCCCTGGGCGATGCGGTCCCGGCTGATGACCTCGGCGATGGTGGCGTAATCGTAGATGACCTCCAGCGGGCCGAAGCAGTAATCGCAGACGTTGAGCGCCTCGCCGGGATACTCCCGGCCGCACTCGCGGCACTTGAGACCCTGGACGAAATCCACCGGCGCTACACCCTCCCAGACTGGAACAAAGCCAATTTACCCACTGTCAAATGCAGCGGGGCGATATTGGTGATGCTAACAAAGGCCCTTGGGGTTGTCAATGCGGGGTCGGTCAGCTTCCCTGTTGTACGTTCCTAAGGCGGCCCGCGGGCCGCCGCCCGAAAGCCAGGATAGTGGGCTCGTCAACCCAGATCCCTTGTGCAGTGACCAGGCCGCTCAACTCGGCCATGTGTTCCGCCTGGGCCTGCGCGCGCTGTGCGGGCGGGAGCTGCAACCACGGCTTGCCTTCCAGCCCCGCCATGATATCCGCCCACCGCTCCTGGGCACCGGGCACATGGTAGCCCAACTGCTCGGTACATAATTCAACGCGCACAAAGCCAGCCTCACGCAACAACCCCCGGCAGGCGTTGGGATCGGCCAGCCGGTGGGTCGGCAGCGCGGCTGGGGTCAACCCATAGTGGCTCATTCGGGCTTCCCAAAGCTGACGCAAGGGTTGCAGGAACGTGGGACCGAAACTGGAGAAGCCGACGACCCCGCCTGGCACCAGCACCCGTCGCCATTCGCGCAACGCGGACACCATGTCCGGCACGAAGAAGAGGGATGAGGCGCAAAGCACCACGTCAAAGCTCTGGTCAGGGAAGTCCAGCCGCTGGGCATCGCCTTCCCGGAACTCCACCTGGGACAGGCCCGCCAGCGCCAGCTTCTGCCGGGCGCGCGCCAGCATCTCCGGGGAGAGGTCTACCCCGACCACCTTGCCGGCGGAGCCGACGCGTCTGGCGACCGCGAGGGCGACCACGCCGGTGCCGGTGGCCACGTCCAGCACCCGAGCCCCAGCAGGGAGGGGGGTGAGTTCAACCAGCCGGTGGGCACACAGCTGAAGAAAGTGTAGCTGATCGTAGGTAGAGGCCAGCGCGCTGAAGCTGGCCAGGAGCTGATGCCTTTGCGCGTCGGCGGGTGTGAGATCGGTCATAAGAGGTTAGCCTTCCTCCTCCAGTGGGTATTGAACGCTTGGTCAGCGTGCAGTGTAGTTGATGAACCTGCCACTTTTCTGCTACTCAGCCTAGCCTTAACATCCCCCCAGGTCAACCGAGCGGCACAGCAAGGGGCCATACAGCAGGGCCCCACCCGCCTCCGCCTCAGCGCCGCAGTGGGCAAGGAGTGGAACCCCTGAACTTGATGTGGTGCGCCTGCTGATTTGGGCTAGTCTGATCGGCTCCTCCGTGGCCCGCTGGCCCGGCTGACTTGCATCCGTGCCGGGGCCGCCAGCGTATAATTCATCAAGCGAATCCGTTATTGGGAGAAGGCGATGCGACGTCTCCGTCCATACCTGCCCCTGGCCGCCGCCCTGGTGGTGATCGCGGGCATCATCCTGGTCATTGAGCGCCCCTGGCAGCAAAGCCAGGCCAGCACCGACGCCGCCGGCGCTCCGGTGGTCATCCCCGGACCCCAGGGCCAGGGCGCCCAGCCGCTGGCCGCCCCGGCGCTCACGCCACGTCCCAACCGGAAAATCGCCTCCGGACCTCAGGCGGCGGAGGTGGAGGGCGTGGCTGCCTGGATCAACAGCCAGCCCCTGACCATCCAGGGACTGCGCGGCCAGGTGGTGCTGGTGGACTTCTGGACCTACACCTGCGTCAACTGTATCCGCACCTTCCCTTACCTGAAGCTGTGGCACGCCCGTTACGCCGACGATGGCCTGGTTATCCTGGGCGTGCACACCCCCGAGTTTGAGTTTGAGAAGGACCTCAATAACGTGGTGCAGGCCACCCGGGACAACGGCATCCTGTGGCCGGTGGCCCTAGACAACGACTACAAGACCTGGAACAACTACTCCAACCGGTATTGGCCCGCCAAGTACCTGGTGGACCAGGACGGCGTGGTGCGGTATACCCACTTCGGCGAGGGGGAGTACGCCGCCACCGAGAAGAAGATCCGGGAGCTGCTGGTGGAAGCCGGGGCCGACCTCTCCGACGACCCACTGGTCCTGCCGTCGGACCAGACGGTGGACCCGGTGTATCTGACCACCCGCAACGGCGAGATCACTCGTGAGACCTACGCCGGCTACGAGCGCAACCGCGGCGACTCCTTCCTTGGTCGCGGCGGCTACGTGGGCCAGCGGGACCCCTACTATGACAAGACGGACCAGGTGGCGGAATTCACCATACCCCCGGAGCTGTCGCCCCATCAACTGTACTTCCAGGGGCCCTGGTTCATCGGGCCGGAGAGCGTCCGCCACGCCCGCACCACGGAGGACTACTCCGACTACCTGGCCCTGCTGTACTCGGCCAAGAGCGTCAACGCGGTGCTCACCGCCGGCTTGGACTCCCCGTATCGGGTGCGGGTTACGGTGGGCGGCAAGTACCTGACGCCGGAAAACCGGGGCCGGGACGTGACCATCGCACCCGATGGCGAGAGCTACATCATGGTGACCGGCTCCCGGCTCTACCAGGTAGTGGACCACCCCAGCTACTATCCCCGGCAGCGGCTGGAGATGAGCTCCAACTCGGACCACTTCGGCCTGTCCGCCTTCACCTTTGGCGTCTACCAGGAGGGGCCATGAGGCTTGTCCTGGCGGGGAGCGTAAGGCTTGCCTTAGCGGCGAGCGTAAGGAGGGCCGGGTCTCATGGCTGATCTAGCGTTGCTGGCGTCCTTTGCCGCGGGGTTTCTCTCCTTCGTGTCGCCCTGCACCCTGGCCCTGGTGCCCATCTTTCTCACCTACCTGGCCGGGGTCAGCGGCGGCGCTGCTCCGGCCACCACGCCGGGCAGCATCCCAGCCGCAGCCCCGGCCAAGCCGCACCGCCTGGTGCTGTTCTCCAACACCGGCTGTTTTGTGCTGGGATTCACGCTGGTGTTTGTGCTGCTGGGCGCGGCGGTGGGGGCAGTCACCTCCGGACTGGCAGGGGCGCAGATGTGGCTGGCGCGCATCGGCGGGGGGCTGATGATCACCTTCGGCCTGGTCAGCCTGGGGCTGCTGAAGCTCCCCGCGTTGCAGCGCGCCCGCGGCATCAACGGGATACTTCCCGGTCAGAACGTGCGCTACCTGGGGTCCTTTATCGTGGGGTCCACCCTGGCCGTGGGCTGGAGTCCCTGCGTTGGCCCCATTCTGGGCGGCATCCTGGCCCTGGCGGGCGCCAGCGGCTCCACCCTGCGGGCCGCCAGCCTGCTGCTGGCCTACTCCCTGGGCATGATGGTGCCCTTTCTGGGGATGGGGCTTTTCTCCCAGGGCGCCCTGGGATTCGTCCGGTCCAAGCGACGGCTGTTCCTGTACACGAGCCAGGTGTCGGGAGTGCTGCTCATCGGCCTGGGCATTGTCATCTTCACCGACCGGCTGCGGCAGATCACAGCCTATCTGTTCATCTCGCCCATGTAGGGGCGGCCGATTCAGGACTGGCTTTTTGTGGGCGAGCCGGGTTATCCTGACTACCAGGGACGATTAAGTAACCAGAGCTGTCGAAACAGCACAGAAAGGATGTTCATGCTGGGGCTTGACCGCATTGTCTTTGATCCTAACGTGATGGGGGGACGCGCCTGCATCCGAGGCATGCGTGTCACCGTGTCCTTAATCCTCAACCTGGTTGCCAACGGCATGGACACTGATGGGATTATTGAGGCATATCCATACCTGGAGGCGGAGGATATTCGCCAGGCCCTCCGCTACGCCGCATGGTTGGCCGAGGAGGTGGTGCATTCGGTAGAGCCGGCGGCCACGTGAGATTCCTGGCCGATATGGGTATTTCTCCTCGGACGGTGGATTTCTTGGGGGGCACTGGCCACGACGCGGTGCACTTGCATGAGCAGGGGTTGGACCGGATGACCGACCCGGCAATCCTGGAGAAATCTCGAATGGAACAGCGGATTCTTCTGACCCATGACCTGGGTTTTGGCGATCTCATGGCGGCCAGCGGGGCTCAATTGCCTGGCGTTATCATTTTCCGGCTCCGAGATATGCGTCCTGAGTGGGTCAACCGCTACTTGGATAGTGTTATGTTGGAGTACTCGGATTGGCTTGAGCGAGGGGCGATCGTAAGTGTAACTGAGGGGCAGATTCGCCTTCGGTTACTGCCGCTTACCGGAACTCCCTGACGCCAATACTCGGGGGTCACCACCCGCCTTGTCGTATTGCACCCCCGCGGGTAATATAGCGGCAACAGCCTCGCCCGGAGGGTCGCCCATGACAGATGCCGATCCCGCCACCACGCACACCGCCAACATCACCCTGGAGGTCAACGGCAGGGTACATCGCCTGACGGTGCGCCACCAGTGGAGCCTGCTGGACGTGCTGCGCGAGCAGCTGGACCTCACCGGCGCCAAGCGGGGCTGCGACCGGGGCGAGTGCGGCGCCTGCACCGTGCTGCTGGCGGGGCGTGCCGTGTACTCCTGCCAGGTGCTGGCCCTGCAGGTGGGCCCACGCCCGGTGGTCACCGTGGAGGGGCTGGCCGCTCCCGACGCCGGTAGCTTGGACCCGGTGCAGCAGGCCTTCCTGGACAACGACGGCGCTCAGTGCGGCTACTGCACCCCCGGCTTCGTGATGGCGGTGCGGGCGCTGTTGGATGACAATCCACAGCCCAGCGACGACGACATCCGCCAAGCGCTGGCGGGCAACCTGTGCCGCTGCAACGCCTACGGGCGCATTCTGCAATCCGTGCGGGCCATCGGCGCGGGCAATCTGTGCGGGCCGTGTGAGCCGCCGCCCGTTGACACTTCTAGCCGGGAAGGCTAAACTCCAGGCCAATGGGGCCATCGAGCCCTAGCATGGTTATTCTCCAGAATCGCGTAAGGAGGAGCCACCCATGACCACCCGGCAAGCGGCAGAACACGGCCACGATCACAAACACGACTACCAGCACGGTCACCCCAAGGCATCCGCGGAGATGCGGGATGCCGCCACCAAGTTCCTGGCCAGCCTAAAGCCCGAGCAGAAGGCCAAGGCCACGTTCAGCGTCTACGACGGCGAGCGCATCTTCTGGTACTACCCGCCCATGAACCGCCACGGGCTGCGCTTCAAGGACATGGACACCCGCCAGCGGCAGGCCGCCAAGGCCCTCATGGCCACCGGCCTTTCCCCCGACGCCAACCAGAAGGCCAACGCCATCATGGACCATGAGGCCATCCTGGGTCCCTTGGAGAAGGAGCAGGGCCACATCACCTGGGACCGGGACCCGCTGCTCTACTCCTGGACCATCTTCGGCGACCCGGCCGGCCAGGAGCCCTGGGGCTGGCGCGTGGAGGGCCACCACGTCTCCCTGCACTACACCATCTGGAACGAGCGGGTGGTCTCGGTGACCCCCTTCTTCTTCGGCGCCAACCCCGCGGAGGTCCGCAAGGGCCCCAAGCAGGGCCTGCGCATCCTGGGCGCCCGGCAGGACATCGCCATCGAGCTGATGAACAGCCTGGACGCCGGCCAGAAGTCCAAGGCCCTCATCTTCGATGAGGCCCCCGCGGACATCCTGACCTTCAACGCCGCCCGGGCCTCCCTCCCCAAGGAGCAGGGCCTGTCCGCCACCCGCATGTCCGGCACCCAGAAGGAGATGCTCATGTCCCTGTGCACCGAGTACGTGTCCGGGGTGCGGTCCGACGTAGCGACTGAGAAAATGGATGAGCTGAAGCAGGGCGGGCTGGACAAGATTCACTTCGCCTGGGGCGGCCCCGCCGAGAAATTCAAGCCCCACTACTACCGCCTGCACGGCGGCAACTTTGTGGTGGAGTATGACAACCGGCAGAACGGCGCCAACCACATCCACTCGGTGCTGCGCAACGTGGAGAACGACTTCGCCAACGACGCCATGCGGGACCACCTGCTGATGTACCACATCACCTAGGCCGGTCCACCAACCAATGTAACCTGCTGGCCCCGACTCGTCGGGGCCAGTCTTGTTTTTGCAGGCATCGGCTGGGCATAATCTGGGGGCGCCCATCAGCTTCAGACAGGAGGCCAGCACCCATGACCTCATCCGCCACTGGCCAGAGCGTAATCCGCAGCGACCTGCGAGACAAGCTCACCGGCCAGGCCAAGTACACCGCTGACCTGAAGCTGCCTGGGATGCTCCACGCCCTGGTGCTGCGCAGTCCGCACCCCCACGCCAACATCCTTAGCATTGATCCATCCCGCGCCGCCCGGCTGCCCGGCGTCCACGCTATCGTGACGCCCTTCGATGTCCCACCGGGCAAGGTGGCGCCGGACCTGGCCATCCTGGACCGAAGGGTGCGCTTCGTGGGCGACGAGGTGGCCGCCGTGGCCGCCGACGACCTGGACATCGCCCGCCAGGCCCTGTCCCTGCTGGCGGTGGATTACGAGGTGCTCCCCTTCGCCCTGGAGCCCGAGGACGCCCTGCGGCCCGACGCCGTGGCCATTCATCCCGGTGGCAACTTAGTTGGCGGCAAGCCCCTGTCCCTGGAGCGGGGCAGCGTGGCTGAGGGCTTTGCCCAGGCCGACCTGGTGCTGGAGGAGGAGTATTTCGTCCCGGTGCACTCGGCCACTGCCCTGGAGCCGCGGGCGGCGCTGGCCGCATGGGAGGGCGACTTCCTCACGGTGTGGAAGTCCACCCGGGGCGTCCACGTAGACCGGGCTACCCTGGCCGAGGCTCTGGGTGTCCCGCCGGCCAGGGTGCGGGTGGTGGGCCCCTACCTGGGCGGGGGCTTCGGCAACAAAGACGAAACCCGCCTGGCGTCGCTGGCGGCGGTGCTGGCCCAGCGGGCCGGACGTCCGGTGCGCCTGGAGTACTCCCGGCAGGAGGAGTTTGTGGCCGGGCGCACCCGGCACGCCGCCCGCATTCGCGTGAAGGTGGGGCTGAAGCGGGACGGCAGCATCACCGCCATCCACACCGTGGCTACTCTGAACAAGGGGGCCTACCTGGCCACCGGGCCCAACACGGCGCGGCGCATGGGCCAGGGGTCCCTCTACCTCTACCACTGCCCTAACGCCAAGTATGAGGCTTACGTGGTCTACACCAACCGGCCCACGGGCGGGTCTTATCGTGCCTTGGGAGCCCCTCAGGGCCACTTCGCCCTGGAGTGCCTGATGGACCGGGCCGCCCAGGCCCTGGGACTGGACCCCCTGGAGTTCCGGTTGAAGAACCAGGTGCGGCCCCAGGGCCAGCCGGGAAAGCGCACCACGCCGCCGGCCCAGATCATTGACTCCCAGCCGCTGGAAGGCGGCGTGCCCTTCTCCAGCAACGGCCTGGACCAGTGCCTGCGATTGGGCGCCCAGGCTATCGGGTGGGGCCAGCCCCTGGACCAGCCCGCCAACCCGGCGAAGAAGCGAGGCCGGGGCATGAGCATGATGATCTATCGGGGCGGTCCGGGCTTCGTCTCTGCCGCTGAGGTCCGCATGGACCTTTCGGGCAGCATCAGCCTGGTTTGCGGGCTGATGGACGTGGGGGAGGGCGCCACCACGGTGCTGGCCCAGATGGCCGGCCAGGTGCTGGGGGTGGAAAGCCGGGACATCCGCCTGATCTTTGCCGACACCGCCACCACGCCCAACGCGCCCATCACCGCCGGCTCCACGGCCACCTTCTCCACCGGCACCGCGGTGGTGCAGGCTGCCACGTCGCTGCGCCGGCAGCTTCTGGAGCTGGCCGCCGACGGGCTAGAGGCGCCGGTGGGCAACCTGGAACTGGAGGGGGGCGCAGTTCACGTCAAGGGCGACCCGGCACGGCGCATGTCCCTCACTGAGGTAGTGCGCCGGGCACGCCACGCCGCGCGTGGTGCCGCAAGCCCTCCAAGCGCCGCCAACCCCCCTTTCGCAAAGGGGGGCGAGGGGGGATTTCCGCCCGCCTCAGAAGCGGTGCTCTCCGCCAGCGCCTCGGTGAACGCGGGCAGCCCGGACTACATCGTCAACTCCTTTGGCGCCCACTTCGCCGAGGTGGAGGTGGATACCGCCACCGGCCAGGTCAGGGTGCTGCGCTACGTGGCGGCCCACGACTCGGGGCGGATACTGAACCCCCGCCTGGCGCTGAATCAGGTGGAGGGCGGCGTCTCCCAGATGCTGGGCTTTGCCCTGTCCGAGGAGCTGGTCACCGACGGCCCCACCGGCGTCACCCTGAACGGCAGCTACTTGGAGCACAAGTGCCCCACCATCATGGACTATCCCGACGTCCAGGTAATCTTTGCCGACGTGGTGGACCCCATCGGCCCCTTGGGGGCCAAGGCCCTGGGCGAGGTGCCCTCGGTGGGGGTGGCCCCGGCCATCGCCAACGCCATCCACGACGCCATCGGCGTGCGGTTCACCCGCCTGCCCATCACCCCCCAGCGGGTGCTGGAGGCATTAGCCAGCAGATAGCAGTCAGCTATCAGCTTTCAGCCCCCGCCCCCCTTCGCCGGGGCGGTGGCGGGCTGACCGCTGATGGCTGGTGGCTGAAAGCTGATAGCCAAAAGCGAGGTCTTCGTGAAACCCTTCGAATACACCGAGGCACGGTCCCTGGACGAGGCGGTGGCGCTGCTGGCGGCGCGGCCCGGTCCCGACGTGTCGGGACGCGTCATCGCCGGGGGCAGCGACCTGCTCAGCGAGATTAAGGAGGGCGTAGCTGCGCCCGTGCGGCTGGTCAGCCTGGCGGGCATCGCAGAGCTGCGCGGCATTCGCGAGACCCCGGACGGCCTGGAGCTGGGCGCCATGACCACCATCGCCGAGCTGGCCCAGCACCCGGCCATCCGCGCCCGCTACACCGCCCTGGCCCGGGCGGCGGAGGAGCTGGCCACGCCGCAGATCCGCAACGTGGGCACCCTGGGCGGCAACCTGGCCCAGCGGCCCCGCTGCTGGTACTACCGGCACCCCCAGACCGTGTGCCTGAAGAAGGGCGGCGACCGCTGCTACGCCCTGGCGGGGGTCAGCAAGTACCTGTGCGTCACCGGAGGCGACCGCTGCTACATCGTGCACCCCTCGGACACCGCGGTGGCGCTGTCGGTGTTTGACGCCCGGCTGGAGATCGCCGGGCCGTCGGGCACGCGCACCGTGCCCATGGGCGAGTTCTTCATTGGCCCCGGCCAGGACCTGCTGCGGGAAAACGTCCTGGCGCCGGGGGAGCTGGTGACCAGGGTGTTGGTGCCGGCGGCTACCCCTCATCCTAACCTTCTCCCACAAGGGGAGAAGGAACTTTGGCGCAGCCTGTACCTGAAGGCGCGGGAGCGGGAGACGGGGGACTTTGCCCTGGTGAGCGTGGCGGTGGCGGTGGAACTGGAGGGGGATACCATCCGCCAGGCGCGGGTGTGCTTGGGCGGCGTGGCCCCGGTGCCCTACCGGGCCCGGCAGGTGGAGGAGTACCTGCGGGACAAGCTAGTAGTTGACGTGGACCCGGCCCATGCCGGGAGTCTGGCCCTACCCAACCCCCGCCCCATGGCGGAGAACGGCTACAAGGTGCCCCTGGCGGCCAACCTGGTCCAGCGGGCGGTGGGGCAGGTGTTGGGGGGATTCCCAGCATGAAGCTCGTAGTGGGTGCCGTGTGGACTGGGCAACTTTAGGGACGTCACTGGCGGTGTCTCTGGCGGGCGTGGGATTGGCGAGTGTGGCTGGCGGTTCAATTAGGCAACGGCATCCGGCAAAAAGGGATAAGCACAGTGCTAAAATGGGGGTGCGACACGCTGAGAGTGGTTTCACCAAACGCCAGGGAGGACTCTTGTGACCGAATTGATGCCAGCCAAAACAGCGATTAGCGTCAGACCCCTGACTGAAGAGGAGGCGGAACGTGGCTTGAGCGCGCTTAAAGCATTGGAAGAAGTCGGCCACCGCATAGCGGCTCGGAGGAAGGGCAAGCCCCTGCCTCCTTCTTGGCGTGTGATTCGCCAGGCGCGGGAAGACCTTGCCAAGCGGCTATGAACCATGCCGTAGTGGTAGATGCCAGCGTTCTTTTCAAGATAGTCGTTAGAGAGGAGTACTCTGACCGTGCCCAGGCCCTGTATGCCGATGCTTTTCGTGTTAATCAGCCGATTTTTGCCCCACCCCACTGGGCTGCGGAACTAACCCACGCACTTTACCGGCTGGTGCGGCGCAGGGGCATCACACCTGAGGAAGCCCACCAGGCCATGGCTCAATTCTTGCGGTTTCCGGTACAGGTCATCGCAACCCCAGAGTTGTGCCGTGACGCCTTCCAGTTCGCCATGACCTATGGGGTGGATACCTACGATTGTTTCTACGTTGTCCTGGCCCAGGTGTTGGATGCTGAACTATGGACCGATGACCGCAGGTTAATCAACTTGGTCGGACCAGTTGCCCCTTGGGTGCGATGGATTGGCGATTATCCGATGGGATAAAGCTCTTATCCTCCGCCGCGTCCCGCCTCCGCAGCTGCCCGCAGGCGGCGTCAATGTCCGACCCCTTCTGCGCCCGCTGGGTCACCACAATGCCCATCTGCTCCAGCACCTCGCGGAACGCCTGTACCCGCAGCGCCGGGGGCGCGGCAAACCCCAGCCTGCCCACCGGGTTGTAGGGGATCAGGTTGACGTGGCAGTTCAGCCCCCGCAGCCGGTGGCCCAGCTCCCGGGCGTTGCGCGCGCTGTCGTTGACCCCGGCCAGCAGGCAGTACTCAAAGGTCAGCCGCCGCCCGGTGCTCTTGAAGTAGGCCCGGCAGGCGTCCAGAATCTCGTCCAGGCTCCAGCGGGTCATGGTGGGGATGAGCTGCTGGCGCAGTTGGTCGTTGGGCGCGTGCAGCGACACCGCCAAGGTAATCTGCAGCCGCTCCTCGGCCAATTGCCGGATGCCCGGCACGTAGCCCACGGTGCTCACCGTCAGGTGCCGCATGCCGATGCCCACCTCGGTGTTCAGTAAATGGACTGCTTGTAGGGTGGCTTGGAAGTTCATCAGGGGCTCGCCCATGCCCATGAACACCACGTGGCTCACCCGGTCCAGGGGCGGGGGGTTCCCCGCCGCCGTCTCCTGCACCGTCAGCAGTTGGTCCACAATCTCCCCGGCGGTCAGGTTGCGGGTGTAGCCGCTGGCGCCGGTGGCGCAGAAGGCGCAGCGCACCGGGCACCCAACCTGGGTGGACACGCAGCAGGACAGATAGTGGCCGTAGGGCAGGCCCACCGTCTCCACCGTCTGGCCAACCGCCCCAAGCTCGTCAGTCAGACCCAGCAGAAACTTTACGGTGCCGTCGCGGCTGCGCTGCTGGGCCACCACCCGGGCGCGGCCCACCTGGTACTCCTCCTCCAGGCGCGCCCGCAGGGGCCGGGAGAGGTCGGTCATCTCGCCGATGGTGTGAACGCCGCGGCGGTAGATCCACCGGGCGATCTGCTGACCCCGGTACGCCGGCTCTCCGGCACGCTGGGCCAGGGCGCCCAGCTCCGCGGTGGTCATGCCAAGGAGGGGGATTAACACGATTCTTCACTGCTCTCAGATACAATACAAGGCCAGTATAGCATACCAAGACCGTACAATCGGGCGATGGAATGCTTGTATGTTGCCCCAGTCTTGGTTCCATGCTACAATCTGCCCAGTCCGCCGGAGGCGGGCCAGCGCCAACTGGCTTTCAAGAGGAGGAGGAACGAGTATGCCGTCATTTTGGGAGCTCATCATGTTCCCCGGTGAAAACCCCCTGGAAGAGGTGCAAGGCTACCAGGGCCAGCACATGGACGCCTACGTCAGCCATCCGCTGCCCACCGCAGGGACGTCTTGGCCGGCCATCATCGTGGTGCAGGAGGCCTTCGGGGTCAACCGGCACATCGAGAAGGTCTGCGACAAGTTTGCCCAGGCGGGCTACGTGGCGGTGGCCCCTGCCATGTTCCACCGGCTGGCCGCCAACCCCAAGCTGGGCTACGGCGAGGCCGATGTCCCCGCCCGCACCAAGTTCATGGCCGCCCTGAAGGATGACGAGATCATCACCGACCTCAAGTACACGGTGGATTACCTGCAGGTCATGTACCCGCGCACCCAGGGCCAGAAGATCGGCATCGTGGGCTTCTGCGTGGGCGGGCGCATCGCCTACCTGGCGGCCGCCACCGTGCCGGGCCTCAGCGCCGCGGTGGCCTATTACCCCGGGCGCGCCCTGGTCCCGTTCGGCGAGGGCAACAAGGCCCCCATCGAGCTGACCAGCCAGATCAAGATTCCCGTGATGGGCAACTTTGGCGGGACGGACCAGAACCCCAGCCCCGCCGACGCGGCCAAGCTTGAGGCCGAGCTGAAGAAGGCCAAGGTCACCTACGACTTCAAGAGCTACCCCCAGGCCGGCCACGGCTTCAACTGCGACGAGCGCACCAGCTACCACAAGGCTTCGGCGGACGACGCCTGGACCCGCACTGTGGGCTGGTTCGACAAGTACCTGAAGGCCGGCGCTCCCGCGGGCGCCCGCGCCGGCGCCGCCGCGGGTGGAGCGCCCCGTCGCCGCTAAACCCCGACCCACCATCCCCGGCAACGGTGTAGGGGCGCTCCGATTAGTCGGGACGCCCCTACTGCTTTTGACCCTCAGGTATCCAGCCGCCGAATGGTGAGCGCGCCCGGCCGGCTACTGCTTCAGGAACGAGTTCCGGAACCGGTACAGGGTCATCTCCGGCTCGATGGGCGACACCGGCATGTACTCCGCCTCGTCAATCTTGGCCACGATGAACCACGGCCCGTCCTCCTCCAGCGCCTGTTGGAACACCGACTCCAGGGTCTCCAGGTCGCGCACCGTGGCGGTGTGGGCGATGCTGCAGCTCTGGGCCACCTTCTCTAGATCGGTGCCGCAGCCGGTGTGGCTGGTCTGGTGTCCCGTCTGGCCCCACTGCTCGTTGTCCCACACCACCACCACCAGGTTCTTGGGCTGCTCCCGCCCGATGCTGGCGATGGCGCCCAGGTTCATCAGCAGGGAGCCGTCGCCGTCCAGGGAGACCACCTTCCCTGGCGTGGACAGGGCCATGCCCAAGGCCAGGGACGAACACAGCCCCATGTTGCCGTAGGTGTAAAAGTTGCGGTCCCGGTGCCCGGCGTGCCACAGCTCGTCGGTGGTGGGCCCCAGGTTGGCGACGATGGGCCGGTCCCCGATGTGGCGCAGGATCATCTGAGTGGCTTCAAACCTAAGCAAGCTTGCCTCCGTGCAGCAGTTGGGTCAGGCAGATGGCCACCGGCTGTCGGTTGGCGTGGCAGAGCTTCAGCGCCCCGTCCACAATTTTGTCCATCTTGTACTCATCGTCCAGGGTGAAGTGCACTAGCCCCAGGAGGTCCAATATGGGCCGGGTGGTGCGGCCCATGGGCACCTGGGCGATGTTGAACTCGCCAGGGCCGCCCCGCAGGTTGATGAACATGGGGATGGGCATCCGGTAAGGTATGCACATGCTGGCGATGGCGTTGATGCTGTTGCCGAAGCCGCTGGACTGCATGAACACCGCGGAGTTGCGCCCCACGGCGTAGGCCCCCGCGGCGATGCCGATGGCCTCCTCCTCCCGGGTGGCGGACACCAGGTGGAAGTAGGGGTCGGCCTCGATGAGGCTGGTGACCTGGTGGATGGAGATGTCCGGCACGTAGGCAATCAGGGAGGTGTTCCACTTCTTTAGCGAGTCTACAATGGTCTCGGCCCAATTCATAGCTTCCCTTCTCTACCCCCACTGCGACGCTCCCCGCGGCAAGGGGGAGGAAAACCAGTTCCTTCCCCCTTACCAAGGGGGAAGGTCAGGAAGGGGGTCGTAACTCGGAGCAAAATCGGCCTCCACGATAGCAGCGCCCAGGGAGAATGTCAAAGGCGTCGCCCGCCTCTTCAGGGCCGGTTCATTGTCGCCGCAAGGGCCGTGCCCCCGCTGGTTGAGTAGTCCCGACTGCGGTCGGGACTACTCAACCAGCGAGTGGAGGAAAATGAAACAGCCCTGGTAGATTCCCCCACCCCCCTTTTCGCCTCGCCTTAGCGCAGCGTAAGGAAAGGGGGGCCAGGGGGTTCTTCGTCCTCCGGGCAACAAACCGGCGGGTGGTTTACATAACCACCCGCCGT
>JBGPJN010000014.1:0-21442 GCA_041485445.1 Dehalococcoidia bacterium | reverse complement strand
TGCATTGCTTCTTAAACCGCTCGTGGTGAGCCTGTCGAACCACGTGGCCGCGCCCTTCGACAAGCTCAGGGTGAGCGGGTCAGGTGCCCAGTTTAGAAACCAGTGCAAGGGTGGTTAAGTTGACTCTGTCGAGACGACTGGCCAGGGTTCTGCTGCTGGCGGGAGCACTGTTCCTGTTGGTCGCCTGCGCCATTTCCGAGGAAGAGGCGCAACGCCTGGTGGACACCAGCATCGCCCAGACGCTGACCGCGGCGCCCACGGTCACCCCCCAGCCCACGCCCACGCCGGTGACCTTCCCGCCCACCGCCACGCCGGCGCCCACCGCCACGCCGGCGCCCACCGCCACGCCCCAGCCCACCCCCACCCCGCTGTCCCAGGCGGCCCTGGTCCGGCTCTTCCCAACGCCGACCCTCGTGGTGGTTGCTCCTACAGCCACCCCCAAGCCCGCTCCGGCCTCCGGCCCGGCGGCGGCCTCAACCCAGACCATCCGGCTGGGTGACGGCCTGACCCTGGTGGTGGACCCGGCCCAGCCGGCCACCGGACGCCCGGTGCAGTTCCGGATCTCCGGGCTGCCCCCGTGGCAGCCGTTCACCGTGACTTTCTTGAATCCGGTGAACGCTCCCGCGGACTGGACCAGGGACGAGCAGGTCTTTGTGGTGGATGGCTCCGGCCAGCGCATCAAGACCGAGACCTTCTACGCCGGCGCCGACGGGCAGGCCGCCTGGACCCGCTGGAACGCGCTGGATACGGAGGGCCAGTGGACGGTGCAGGTTACCGTGAGCGGCAAGCGTTACGACGGGCATTATGTGCTGACGCCCCTTCAGTTGCCCACGGTGTCCTCCACGGACCTGGGCATCACGATGCGGCGATACTCCGGCGCCTCCAGTGAGGTCTATCTGTCCCCAGGGACCCCGGCCAGCGTGGCCCTGGACCTGAGCGGCCAGCTCCCCGCTATCACCCGCCGGCTGGAGTCCTGGCTTTTGCTCACCTCTGCCCAGATTCCCAATGTGTACCTCTTCGCTTCCAACGGCCACTTCCGGCAAGCGATCAACGCCACCGGCGCCGTCGGGGTGAGTCCCATCGCCTCGGGGATCTACCGGCCCTCGGGCCAGTTCCAAGGCGTCTACGTCATCCTGGACGAGTTCACCGCCGAAACGGTGAAGACCCTGGTGCACGAGCAGACCCACCTGCTGGTGGAGGAGGTCGCCCCCACCGCCAGCGTCCCCGCCTGGCTGAACGAAGGGCTGGCTAAGTATCTGGAGCTCCACCTCAGCCCGGAGTTTGGCGCCGGCGGGCGCGCCCAGCAAGAGGGGTATAGCCGGGAGGATTCAGTGGAAGCCAGCCTGGCTGCGGGGACACTGATCCCCCTGTCCCGCCTGGTCAGCCAGCAAGACTGGAACGCCCAGTCAGATGGCGAACTGGTCAATCTCCAGTACTCCCAGGCCTACATGGCGGTGCGCCGCCTAACTGAGCAGTTTGGCAACGAGACCGTGGGGCTGATCCTACAGGAACTGGAGCGGAGGCGGTCCTTTGACTCCGCCTTTGTGACCGTCACCGGGGTCACCCTGGCCCAGTTTGAGCGGGACTGGACCGACTGGCTGGGGCGCCGGCAAGACCCTTTGCGGGAGCAGGTGCGGCAGTACGTGGGCCAGGTGCAGTCCGTTCTAGCCGAGGCGCAGGGCATCAGCGACGACCGCGGGACCTTCCTGGCTTCGGGCGCCGGCTCGGGGCCCTTCGCCCAGCGGGCGTCCACCCAGACCCAGTTTGTTAACCGTGCGGCGGCCCTGGCTGACAAGGTCAATACCCAGTCCCATACAGTCCCGGAGCTGCACCAGGAGTTGGCGGCGTACGTAGCCACGTACCAGGGCTGGCTGCAGAAGGAGCTGGACGCCTTCACCAGCGGCAACAACACCTTCATCAACCAGGCCAACGCCATGATCCCCGAGGTCAACGCCCGGCAGCACTCCTTGCATCGGCAGGTCAACGCCCTGCGGCTCAACTACCAACTGCAGGAGTAGCAGGGCGGTTTACCCTTGCTTGACTGTGCTTGGGTCCATCCAGAAGATTTCCCAGATGTGGCCGTCCAGGTCCTGGAATCCATGTCCGTACATGAAGCCATGGTCTTGCGGCTGATTGTAGGTTGACCCGCCGGCGGCGACTGCCTTGCGCACCATCTCATCAACCTTTGCCCGGCTCTCCGACGATAAGCACACAATGACCTCTGTGCTTTTCGTGGCGTCACTAATTGGCTTGGGAGTGAAAGTCTTGAACTTGGCCTGAGTCAGCAGCATGACGAAGATGTCCTCGGCCACAATCATGCAGGTGGCTGTCTCGTCGGTGAATTGAGGGTTGAACTTGAAGCCGAGCTTGGTGAAAAACTCAACTGACTGTTTGAGATTCTTTATCGGCAGGTTCACGAAAATCTGAGTTGCCATGCTTAGCTCCTTGGGGAGTGTGTGTGGGAAACCGACCTCTCCCACTTACTAAGGGGGAGATCAAAGAGGGGGTGGTCTTCGCCCAGCGGTGAAGTACGACCCCTCCTAACCTCCCCTTGGTAAGGGGAGGGACTGGTTACATCCCCACCACCCGCACCCGATGATTGTTGCTGTCGGCGATGTAGATGTGGCCCTGGGCGTCCAGGTCGCAGCCGTGGGGCCGGTCCAGCCCGGCGGCGGTGGCGCTGCCGCCATCGCCGTCGCCGCCCTTGTGCCCGCCGGCGATGGTGGCGACCCGGCCGGTGGCGGCGTCAATGCGGCGAATGGCATGGTTCTCGGTGTCCACCACAATCAGGTTGCCTTGGGCGTCGCACCGAATGGCCTTGGGCGCGCCCCAGGTGGCGGCCAGGGCGCTGCCGCCGTCGCCGCTGTAGCCCCGCTCTCCGGTGCCCGCGTAGGTGGACATAACGCCACGGGCGTCCACCAGGCGCACCCCGTTGCCCTCCCGCTCGCAGATGTAGGTGTTGCCCCGCCGGTCCATGCACACCGCCCGGGCGCCGAAGATGCTAGCCTGGGCGGCGGGCAGCCCATCGCCCTGGCGGGCCTTCTCGCCGTTGCCGGCGAAGGTGGTGATGATGCCGGTGCGCAGGTCCAGGCGGCGCACCCGCTGGTCCTGGATGTCGGCGATGAGCAGGCCGCCCCGGCCGTCCAGGAAGCAGTCGTTGGGCTCCCGCAGCTGGGCGCGGGCGCCGGGGCCGCCGTCGCCGGAGTAGCCCGCCTGGCCGTTGCCGGCCACGGTGGTGATGATGCCGGTGGCTGCCGCCACCTTGCGCACGGCGGCGTTGAGCCGGTCCACGATGTAGATGTCCCCGTTGCGGTCCACCTGCAGCGAGTAGGGCTGGTTCATGGCGGCCTGGGTCGCCGGGCCTCCGTCGCCGGAGTAGCCCATCTGGCCGTTGCCGGCCACGGTGGTGATGATGCCCGTGGCCTGGTCCACCCGGCGAACGCAGTGGCTGGTGGCGTCGGCCACGTAAAGGTTGCCCCGGGCGTCAAAGGCGCACATGAAGGGCTCACGCAGCATGGCCCGGCCTGCGGGGCCGCCGTCGCCGGAGTGGCCGGCCTGGCCGGTGCCGGCCAGGGTGGTGATAATCCCGGTCTTGCCTTTGGCGAAGGGCATGGTCTATTTCTCCTAGAGCATTCGATTCGCGTAGGGGCGACGCATGCGTCGCCCCTACGGGTCAGCCCCCGCCCCCCTGCCTCGGGGGGTTGGGAAGCTGACGGCTGACCGCTTTACGCTTGCGCTTTGTACCAGTCCAAGATCTGGCTGCCGGTCATGAACACCACACCCTCATGCTGGCGGAGGTAGTCGAAGATCATGTCGAAATACTTGATGCGGTGCGCCGCCCCGGTGATGTAAGGGTGAGTGGAGATGGCCATCACGCGGGCGCCTTCGGCGGCCTCCAGGTAGAGGGTGTCGAACTGGTCCCGGGTGCGCTCGAAGATCTCCGGCGAGCGGTGGTGCTGCACCGCGTAGATGGGGATGTCGTTCAGCTCCAGGGTGTAGGGGATGGACACCAGGCTGCCCTGCCTCACCTTCATGGGGTAGGGCTGGTCGTCGTTGCACCAGTCGCAGACGTACTCGATGCCCTCTTCGGCCAGGATGTCGGGGGTGTGGAAGGTCTCGGCCAGGCCGGGCCCCATCCACCCGCGGGGCGGCACCCCGGTGAACTCCTTGATGGTGCGGATGGAGCGGCGGATTACCTCCCGTTCGTCGGGCTCGGCGTTGAGCACCCGCTGAATGAAGCCGTGGCCCATCATCTCCCAGCCCGACTGCATCCCCGCCTCCACAATCTGGGGGTAGCTCAGGCACACCGAGGCGTTGAGGCTCACCGTGGCCGGGATGGCGTGACGGTCCAGCACCCGCTTCAGCCGCCAGAAGCCCACCCGCAGGCCGTAGTCGAACCAGCCGAAGTTGGGGATGTCCGGGATGACGCTGCGCCCCTGGGGCGTGGGCAGCACAGCGCGAGGCATGGGCTCGTTGATGTCCCACTCCTCCACGTTGATGATGACCCACACCGCCACGCGGGCGCCGCCGGGCAGACGCAGGGGCGGCCGCTGGAAGATGGGGGAGTATTCCGCGCGGGGGTTGGCCATGAGATTACGTCCTTATCCCCGATGTTGGTGGGAGACACAAAATCAGGTGTCCCGGCGTGGCCCTGCGGTGCGGTGGTGGGAAACGACGACCCCCCAGTAGTCCCCCCTTACGAAGGGGGGACGGGTAGTGCCGTCCCTCTCCCCCTTACGAAGGGGGAGATACAGAGGGGGTCATCCCCGCCGCGCGGGCATGTTCTTTCATGGGCCTGTCCGAGAAACGCTGGTCCATAGGATCCCCCCAACCCCCCTTTGTAAAGGGGGGCAGGGGGGATTTCGTCTCACCGTGCCTACCGGGCGCGGGTGCCGCTGCGGGCCGCCGCCGGCGCACCCAGGCCCAGGGCCTGTACGCCCAGGCGGGACAGGTCCTCATCCTCCTGGGAGGAGAGGCCGCTGACGCCGATGGCCCCCATGATCTGCTTGGTCTCCGGGTGGATAATAACCACCGCTCCTTGCGCCGCCACCAGGCCGGGATTGCCCATCTCGGTGACGCTGCGGCCCTGGCTCTTCATGCGCTCAGCGTAGGCCCCCGAGTCGGAGCCGGACATGGCGGCAGTATAGGCCTTGCGGATGGCAAAGGCCTGGGGGTTGGTGCGGCAGCCGTCCATGCGGGCGTAGGACAGCAAGCTGCCCTGGTCGTCCACGATGGCGATGGCCACCGGGCGGTTAGGCTCCCTGGTGCACTTCTCAATCATGGCCTGCATGGCCTTCTGGGTCTGGTCCAGGCTGAGCATGGCTTTCTGGTACATGGCTCCTCCTTACGGCTAGAAAATCGGGCTAATTCTACTACGCCAGAAACTCCAACGCCACCCGCACAAACTCCTGCGGCTTCTCCACCTGGGGCAGGTGGCCGCAGTTGTTTATGATGACCAGTTTGGAGCCGGGGATGGCCTGGTGGTAGAGGTGCCCGCACTCCAGGGGCGCCAGGCGGTCCTGCTGTCCCCAGACGATGCAGGCGGGGATGCGCACCCGGCCCAGCAGCGCGGGCAGGCGGGGGTCGTGCATGTAGGGCTTCCAGCCCAGGCGCACCGCCATCTCCCGGTTGCGCTCGGCCACCGCCTGCTGCTCCGGCGTCAGCGTCCGGGCGAAGAGCTGCTGGTACTCAGGCGCCTGCTGGGGGTCGTGGAACAGGAGCTGGGTGACCTGGGCCGGGGTGATGATGAAGATGTCGGCGATCTCCCCCTGCTGGGGCTTGATGCCCACGGCGTCCACCAGCATCACCTTGCTCAGGGCGTGGCGGCAGGTGGCGGCGATCTCCGCGGCCAGCCAGCCGCCCAGGGAGAATCCGATGGCCCGCACGCCTTCGAGCCCCTGGTCCTCCAGGAACCAGGTGTAGAAGGCCGCCAGGTCCGGCACCGTTTGCAGCCAGTCCGGGCGCTCCGAGGCGCCGAAGCCGGGGTGGGAGGGAAAGTACACCGTGTAGTGGTCGGCCAGGGCCTGCACGTAGCGGATCCAGCCGGGGTTGCCGCCGGCGCCGTGGAGCAGCAGCAGCGGCTCGCCGGAGCCCCCCTTCAGCAGCTGCAGCTTGGCGCCGCCCACGTCCACGAACTCTTCGGTAAAGACAGCGGTCATGCGGATTGTACCCTCCCCTTCGGTTGCGCCAACATGCTACTGGGGCTGCTTCCGGGGGTCAAGAGGCTGGGTGGCATCCGGCATGGTTCAGTCGAACCTGCTGTTAAATTCCAATAGGTAAGAGAAATGCTATAATATCTTGCAAATAGATAAGGGGCTTACAGTTTTATGCAGAGCAAAGTGTCGGTCAGAGGACAAACGGTCATTCCGCGGGAGATTCGCAAGCTGCTGGGAATTACTCCCAACAGTTTTCTGAGTTGGGAGGTGGCTGACGGAGTGATCACGGTGCATCCCGTGCCCGCGGACCCCGTGCACGCATCCCTGGGTCTCCTGAAGGGGCGTGGCTCCCTGGACGAGTTCCTGGGCGAACGGGGGGAGGACCGGGCCAGGGAGCGCCGGGGAGAAGGGTAGATGGCCGTCTACGTGCTGGACACCTCGGCCATCATGTGCGTTTTATACAGGGAAGAGGGAGCCGGCGAGGTGGTAGACCTCTTGGAGGCCGTCAGAGCCGGGTCCAGGGAGCAGGGGCCGGAGGTGCTGGTCCCGTTCATCGCCCTGATGGAGCTGGAGTACTGGCTGCGGCGTCGCCTAGCGCCTGGTGAGGTGGGCCATATTCTGCTCCTGGTAGAGAACTGGGGGATACGGTTGGTTGAGTCAAATCCGGAGTGGCGGCATGCGGCGGCACGGGTGAAAGCGCGGGCATCCCTTTCCGTGGCCAATGCCTGGATTGCTGCCCTGGCGATGCTGCACCAGGGGGAGTTGGTCCATAAAGACCCGGAGTTTGACCAGGTAGCGGAGCTGAAGGCCCTGCGCCTGCCCTACAAGAACGCCTGATGCTAGTCAGACGCTCCAAGTATAAAGGGCACTTCAGAACTATGAAACTGTCATTCTGAGCCGCAGCGCAGCGAAGGCGAAGAATCTAAAGAATCTGCGATGGTGCTGTGCCCACTACTTTAGATTCTTCGCTGCGGCTCAGAATGACATACCTAACATTTGGATGTGGGACAACTAGCATCACGCATCTACAAGCGCAGAATGTGACTGTCGGCAGTTGGATCGGCTGCGCCCTTCCCCGGTTTGGGGTTGTGGTCGGTCTGCCTTGGAGACTAGAATTGGCCCTGGAGCGCGGCCCTCGCCGGTTGACCGCAGGAGTCCCGGCCATGACCACGCCAAAGCCGCCGGAGGACATAACCCCATGCCCAAAATCCTTGTCTCCGATCCCATCGCCCCCGAGGGGGTGGAGCTGCTGCGCACCCGCGCCGAGGTGGACGTGCAGCTCGGTCTCAAGCCCCCGGAGCTGGCGGGCCTGGTGGGCCAATACGACGCCCTGGTGGTGCGCAGCGAGACCAAGGTCACCGCCGGGGTGATCCAGGCCGCCCGCAAGCTCCAGGTCATCGCCCGGGCGGGCGTCGGCGTGGACAACATTGACGTGGCCGCCGCCACCAGCGCCGGCATCGCGGTGGTCAACGCCCCCGCGGGCAACACCGTGGCCGCCGCCGAGCACACCCTGGCGCTGATGCTGGCCCTGGCCCGCCACATCCCCCAGGCCCACCAGTCCCTCAAGAGCGGCCAGTGGCGGCGCAGCGCCTTTATGGGCGTCGAGCTGCGCAACAAGACGCTGGGCATCGCCGGCCTGGGGCGGGTCGGCTCCCAGGTGGCCCGCCGCGCCCAGAGCTTTGAGATGCGCCTGGTCGCTTTCGACCCCTTCGTCTCCCCCGACTACGCCCGCCGCCTGGGGGTGGAGCTGATGCCCCTGGACCGGCTGCTGGCCGAGGCGGACTTCATCACCCTGCACACGCCGCTGACCCGCAACACCTCCCACCTGATTGGCGCCAGGGAGCTGGCGCTCATGAAGCCCACCGCCCGCCTGATTAACGTGGCCCGGGGGGAGCTGATTGACGAGGCGGCGCTGCTCCAGGCCCTGGAGGCGGGCGGGCTGGCGGGCGCCGCCCTGGACGTGTTTGCCCAGGAGCCGCCCGGCGACAACCCGCTGCTGCAGCACCCCAAGGTGGTGGTCACGCCCCACCTGGGCGCCTCCACCCAGGAAGCCCAGCGAGAGGTGGCCATCGAGGCCGCGGAGCAAGTGCTGGCGGTGCTCAGCGGCCAGCCCGCTCGCAATACGGTCAACGCCCCCTTCGTGGCGCCGGAGGTCCACGGCATCCTGGCGCCTTACGTGCCGGTGGCCAGCCTGCTGGGCCGGCTGCTCATCGCCTTGGCTGAGGGACAGTTCGTGGGGGTGACCATCAGCTACCAGGGGGAGATCGCCCAGCACGACACCGCCTTGCTCAAGGCCGCCCTGCTGCTGGGGCTGCTGGCGCCGGTGACCACCGAGCGGGTGAACCTGATTAACGCCCCCTTGCTGGCCCAGCAGCGGGGCCTGCGCATCGCCGAGCAGAAGACCGCCACCTCCCAGGAGTACCCCAGCCTGCTCACCGCCACGGTGCACACCACCACGGGGGACATCACCCTGGCGGGTGTCTCCCTGCGCAACGAGGTCCACCTGGTGAAGGTCAACGACTACTGGCTGGACGTGGTTCCCTCGGCGCCCTACCTGCTGTTTGTGGACAACCTGGACCAGCCGGGGTCCATCGGCGCCGTCGGCACGGTGGCCGGGCGGCACAATATCAACATCAGCTTCATGGACGTGGGCCGGCGCGGCGTGCGGGGCCAAGCCATGATGGTCATCGGCCTGGACGACCCGGTGCCGGACGCCGCCCTGGCGGAGATCCGCGCCCTGCCCCAGATTCAAGGCGCCCGTGTGGTGAAGCTGTAGGCCAGGGCCTTTTCATTTTCGCCCCAAGGGCCTTGCCTCCGCTGGTTGAGTAGGCCCGACCGCAGTCGGGACGTATCGAAACCCGTCTCCCCGTTGGTCTCGATACGGCCTGCGGGCCTACTCGACCAGCGAGTGGAGGAAAATGCAACGACCCTGAGCTGTAGCCGCCCTTGATTGACAACCGGCACCGGCCATGCGATATTTCGGCTGACGCACAAGTCAGGCCGCGTCATGAAGCTGACGGCTGAATGCTGACCGCTGATTGCTATAAGCAAGGAGGAACAACCTGTGGGTGACAAGATCGGAATCATGGGAGCCGGCGCCCTGGGCAGCTACGTGGGGGCGTTCCTGACCCGGGAGGGCGAGGACGTGACCTTCGTTGATATGTGGCCCGAGCACGTGGAGACCATGCGCAAGCAGGGCCTGCGGGCCAGCGGCAGCCAGGGCGACTTCACCGTGCCGGTGAAGGCCATGCACCTCACCGACGCCCAGAAGATCCAGGACCCCTTTGACTTCGTCTTCATCTCCATGAAGTCCTACGATACCGAGTGGGCCACCCACTTCATCAAGCGGTACGTGAAGCCGGACGGCTACTTCATCTCCCTGCAGAACTGCTGGAACGACCCCCTCATCGGCAGCATCGTGGGGGTGGACCGGGAGATGGGCTGCGTGGCCTCCCACATTGAGGTGGCCCTGTGGGAGCCGGGCCACGTCAACCGCGGCGGCGAGGTGGGCCGGGACCACGGGCACGTGGTGTTCCGGGTGGGGGAGCAAACCGGCCGGATTACTAACCGGGCCAAGGGCGTGGCCCAGAAGCTGGACAGCATCGACGCCGCCTACGCCACCGACAACCTGTGGGGGGAGCGGTGGTCCAAGCTGTGTCAGAACGGCATGGGCAACGCCATCTCCGCCATGTCGGCCATGGGGTCCCAGGAGATGGCCCAGGACCCCCGCTGCCGGCTGATCCGCATCCAGCTGGCCAAGGAGGGCGCCCAGGTGGGCTTGGCCCTGGGACTGAACGTGGTGGACATGAACGGCAAGCCGGCCCAGATGTGGGCCGACGCCGACAAGGGCGACGTCTTTGAGGAGCTGGATGACTTCATGTCCCGCCGGGGCGGGCGGGTCAACTGGCTGGCCTCCATGGCCCAGGACGTGAAGAAGGGTCGCCGGTCCGAGACCGACTTCATGAACGGCCTCATCGCCGAAAAAGGACGCGAGGTGGGCATCCCCACTCCCTTCCACGACGCCATCGTAGAGGCGATGCACGGCATTGACGACGGCTCCATCACGCCCAGCCCGGCCACCGTGGACCTGATCCTGCGGGCCGCCGGGCGGTAGGCCCTGGCGCCAGATGGATGTCAGAGGATGTGGGCGAATCCGCTTCTTCCTCTTGGCAATGGGGGACGGGTTGGGCCGTCCTTCTCCCCCTTACGAAGGGGGAGATACAGAGGGGGTGGTTTCTGCGACCTGCGGCAAGCGTCAGTGCCGGTACGGCCCCCTGTAGTCCCCCCCTTGTTAGGGGGGGACTACAGGGGGCCGTCCTTCTCCCGCTACGAAGATGCGTGATGCTAATTGTCCGACATCCAGATCTTACGGATGTCATTCTGAGCCGCAGCGAAGAATCTAAAGTAGCGGGCACAGCACCATCGCAGATTCTTTAGATTCTTCGCCTTCGCTGCGCTTCGGCTCAGAATGACAGTTTCGTAGCTATGAAATGCTCCTTAGACTTCGAGTGTCTGACTAGCATCCGGCATCTACGAAGGGGGAGATACAGAGGGGGGTGGTTCGACCCCTCCTGGCCTCCCCTTGGTAAGGGGAGGAATCTGCCGGGTACTCTCTCATCTCCAGGGTATCGTATGTTCATTAAAGTAGAGCCCGCCGAGTTCTTCATGTACCGGGTCCAGCTCATCTTTGACCTGGCCCACCCCGACTCGGAGGACCCGGCGGTGCGGGGGTATCTGGCCCAGCATGAGCTGGAGGCCAGGTATAGCAGCACCGGCGATGTGGAGGGCCGCCACTGCGAGGTGATGCAGTTCGGCGGCTGCTACCTGGAGGGGCACCTGGAGCCCATCGCCCGTCTGCAGCGCCGGGCGGTGGAGGCGGAGCTGCTGGCCGCGGAGATTCGAAGCCATCTTCATGAGCCGACGCGCGAGGCGTTGGCGTTCCAGTCGCCCCAGCAGGAGGGGGAAGCAGTGGCCGCGCTGGTGGCGGAGCTCCACCAGGACCACGCCTTCCAGCAGGCGACCAATGGGGAGTTGACGGTTTCGTTAGATGCCGACGCGGTGCGGGATGCGGCCCGGCGGTGGCTGGCGGAGCTGTACGGGCGCTGACGGACCGAGGTTGACCGACTTCCGCCCGCCAGTGGAGCGGGCGATGGGAATCGAACCCACGTAACTAGCTTGGAAGGCTAGAGCTCTACCACTGAGCAACGCCCGCCGACCCTAACGGCGCGCCTATTATAGCATGCGGCTGAGCTGGGGCGGCTGCCCGGCTCAGGGGCGGTTCCCTCCGGCGTTTGGCTGGCGCTCGGTCAAGCTAACCATCCTTGCATAGCTTCCTAAACCGCTCGTGGTGAGCCTGTCGAACCACGCTCCCTCGCCCTTCGACAAGCTCAGGGTGAGCGGCTGGGGTGTGCAGTTTAGCAATCAAGGCAAGGCTCGGTAGGTTGATTAGCGCCTCCCCACTCCCCGCCGGTCGGCCTTGATCAGGTCGGCGGCCCGCTCCCCCATCATAATCACCGTGGCGTTGGTGTTGGCCCGCACGATCTCCGGCATCACGGAGGCGTCCACCACCCGGATGCCCTCCAGCCCGTGGACGCGGCAGAATTGGTCCACCACCGCCAGAGGGTCGCCGGCCGGCCCCATGCGGCAGGTGCACGCCGTGTGCCCGGCGATGGTCACGGTGCGCTGCAGCCAGTCGTCCAGCGCGGCGTCATCCGACAGCTGAGAGTCGGTGGGGCTGAAGCGCTGGCCCACCACCTGCCGCAGCGCCGGGTCCTGGAACAGGCGGGCGCACAGACGCACCGCCTCCCGCAGCCGCTGCCGGTCGCTGAGGTCGGTGAGGAACCGGTAGTCCAGCGTGGGCTGAACCCGGACGTCCGCGGAGGTGAGGGCCAGCTGGCCGGCGCTGAACGGCAGCTCCAGCCGGCACCCAACCCGGATGTCGGCGTCCCCTTGGCCACTGGGATATGAGGTGGTGGGCTGAATCTGAATGTCGTTGCGGTGGGGCGACCCCTGGGGCGAGAAGCGCAGCCCCACCTGGTTTCTGGGCGCTTCCGGGCTGGCCGAGTGGCCGGGGACTGGCAGGAACCGGATGGACGCCGATGGGTGGTTTTTCATGTGCTGCCCCACGCCGGGCAGGTCCGCCACCGGCCGGATGCCCAGCCGGCGCAGCTGGGCGGCCGGGCCCACGCCGGACAGCATCAGGAGCTGAGGTGAGGCGATGGCGCCGGCGCTGAGGATAATCTCCTGGCCCTCCACCACAAAGGTCTCACCGCCGCTCTCCACCTCCAGTCCGGTGGCGCGGCAGCCGTCGAACACCACCCGCCGGGCCAGGGCGTTGGGCTTGATGGTGAGGTTAAGCCGGTGGCGGCAGGCCGCCAGGTAGGTGACGGAGGTGCTCATGCGCACGCCGCCGGGGTTGTTCAGGGGCATGGCGCCCACGCCGGTGCCCTCCGGGTGGTTCAGGTCCGGGTCGTGGGGGAAGCCGGCGGCCAGGCAGGCGGCGTGGAACGCCGAGTGCAGGGGCAGCCAGCTCTCCCTGGGGTGACGGCGCACCGGAATCGGTCCGTCGGTGCCGTGAAAGTCGTCCCTGATGTCCTGGTCGGTCTCCTGCTTCCTGAAGTAGGGGAGCACCTTCAAGTAGGACCACTGGTCGTTGCCCAGCTCCGCCCAGCGGTCGAAGTCCTCCGGCGCGCCCCGCAGGAATATCTGGTGGTTGATGGCGCTGGTGCCCCCCGTAACTTTGCCGCGGGCCACCGGGATGGGGCGGGCTTGCTGGGGAGTGGCCTGGCCCACGAAGGACCAGTTGTGGGGAGCATTGACCTGCGAGGCCGCCTGATGGTTGTCGTGCTTGAGCTCCTCGGGCAGCAAGGCGAAGTCTGGATAGTCGGGCCCGGCCTCCAGCAGCAGCACCGAGCATGCCGGGTCTTCGGTGAGCCGGGCCGCCAGCACACATCCAGCGGAGCCCGCCCCCACGATGACGAAGTCGTACTTCATGGCTCAGGCTAGCTCCACGTGGCGAAGCCCATGGCGCAGCCGGTGCCGGCGGGGGACCGGTAGCAGGGCACGTAGTCCACCAAGGTCATGTCCAGGTGCTCGGCGGCGCCGGCCACCACAATCCAGTTGCGGATCTCCGAGCTGCCTGAGTTGATCTTCTCCCTGGGCAGCTGGGACAGCTTGACCACGCTCTTTGAGCGCATGCCGTCCAGGGCCAGCTGGTCCAGCTCCTCATCCACCACAAAGTGGCTCAGCCCGCCGGAGGCCATGATTCCCACCCGCGCCTTCTGAGGCCACGACTCGATGGCGCCCTTGATGGCCCGCCCCAGACTGTAGCATCGCTTGGGGGTGGGCTGATTGGGTGGATAGTAGGTGTTCAGCATCACCGGCACCGTGGGGATGATGCCCTCGGTCATGATGCGGTTGTAGATGTAGGTGAAAGCGTGGCCGATGCCTCCGTGGGCTCTACCTCCCCGGCTGGCGTCAAGGAAGCTGGAGCTGCCCACGTCGAACTCGTCTTCAATCAGGTATTCGATGAGGTGCCGTCCCAGGTCCGCGTTGGTGGGCGCCGTCCGGTCGTGAGTAGCATAACCGATGAGGGGCCGGCCGCCGGTGGCAGGGCTGACCTCCTGGCCGGCGACTTTAACCTCTTTGCCCCGGTAAACGCAGAAGGCGGGCATATTGTCGTCCCGCAGGTACTCCTGCTGGTCGTCTCCCACCATCACCAGGATGTCCACCTTGGCCCGGTGCAGCGCCTGGGCCAGCTTGGCAATGCCCTGCTGGTTCTGCTCGTGCCGCCGCTGAAACTTGGCGGGCGTAATCTCCCTGGCGATGCGCGACACGTCCGTGCGGGCCAGCAGGTCTTCGTAGTTGGAGGTGATGCCGTCGGTCCCAATCAGCTCGGGGTTGGACTTGTCCCGTTCGCCTCGTTGCGCCCATCCTTCGGGCGGCGTGCTGAGTTGCGGACTGTGGGACGAGGCGAGGCCCAATACTAGCTCTGCCATCTTCTTCCCTCCGGTATTCTGGCTCTTGATTAGCTTGGGTGACGGGATTGCCAGGACCAGGGCTGATTAGTCTGCGCCGCGGCCGGCCGCCCAATTCACGCCATTCAGCACCATCCGCTGGAACTCCGGCGTTTGGAAGCTCAGGCCGTTGTGCCCCAGCAGCAGGACGAACACGTTGCCCTTGCCGTACTTGCGGGTCCACCCCAGCGGGAATATTCCCCCCTGCATGGGCTTGGGCTTCCGTTCGGGGCCCCACGGGTGGGTGCCGTCGGTGGCGGTGCCGGTGATAAACACCTCATTGCCCTCCTTGAAGGCAAGGCCCATGTAGAGCTCGTCGTTGGTGGTGAAGTCGGACACGCTGCGCACCCCGGGGTGGCCGGGTTTGTGGACGTTCACGGTGAACTGCCCATAGGGGGGATGAAAACTGGCGCCGGTGATCCAGCCGCCGCCGGTAATCTCATGGTACTCGGGCCAAGAGGGGGAAAGGCAGGTGGAGATGTGGAGACAGACAAACCCCTTGCCCCCGCGGATGAAGCTGGCCATGCCCCGGCGCTCCTTCTCAGGCAGCGCCAAATCCCCGGCATCGGGGAGGTTTTCCCGCCGGGTGTTAAAAACGAGCAAGTCATATCCGCGCATGGCCGCGGCATCGGCCAGCACAGAAGGATTCTCCGTCACCGTCACCTGATGGCCTGCCGCCTTCAGGAACCCTTCCAACACCGGGGTGGACTCCGCGTAGGGATGCCTGCCTCCGGAAATCACCAGTAACTTCATGGCAACCACCTCCGAGTTAAATGGCATGGGCACGGGCTAAGCGATGGGCGCCTCAACCCCTCCCAAAATACTGGAAAGTGGGCGCATGCGCAAGCGGTGGCGGTCAGCAAAGGCTCAGATGTGCCCATCCATGGGTAAAAACCGTGAGGAGCCTCAGCTCCCGTGGTGTGCTGACAAGTTGGTGCCGAAGATCGGAGTCGAACCGATACGGGGTTGCCCCCACCGGTTTTTGAGACCGGCGCGTCTACCATTCCGCCACTTCGGCCCCTGAGGGCTGGAGTCCTGGCTCGTCAGGGCAGTGGCTAATGTCCTGCCGGCCAGCGTGTACGGAATTATATCACTCCTGGAACCACCGCTATCCTATGCCGGCGCTGGCTGCCTATTTGGCCGAGGCCCGATAGGGAAAATAGCGCCGCGCGTGGTCCTCAGTTGCCCTACGCCTTTTCGTAACCGCGTGGCACGTAACTGTTCAGACCTCAGGGAGTTTGGGCTGTCTGCCGGCGTTCCCAAATCAAGGCGCTAGCAGGCGCCGAACCCGCTCGACCATCCCCTTTCCCCCTTCCTGGCCAGGAAGGGGGAAGAATTATATCTGGGGGACACCCCCATCCTTCCGCGGAAGGACCGGCGAGAGGCTTCGCCCCTCTGCACACCCCATGCCCCCACCCTGGTACGTGCGGAACAGGCAGGGCGGAAGCAGGCAAGCCCGGTGCGTCCCCTGGATTGTGAACAGTTACCGTGGCACAGTTGCACTTGACGCTCCCCATCCCACGCCATATAATCGCTGCACCGGAGGACAGCCGCATCATGCCAAAGCGTACTTACCAGCCAAAACGGCGCCATCGCGCCAAGGTTCACGGGTATCGCGCCCGGTCCCAGACCGCCGACGGGCGCGGTGTCTTGCAGCGCCGCCGGTTCAAGGGGCGGCATCGGCTGACTGTCTGAGCCCTTAGCACAGTCAATGCAACGCAGGCTACGGCTGAGTGGCAAAAAGCGTTTCTCTCAAATCCACCAGCAAGGCCAATCCGCCGCCGACCATTTGCTGGTCATCAGGGTGCTGCCCAACGGGTTACAACACAGCCGGTTTGGATTTGTGGTCAGTCGGCGCATTGGTGGTGCCGCGGTAAGGAACAAGTTGAAGCGCAGACTGCGAGAGGCAGTCCGGCAGACCCCCGTCAAGGGCGGTTGGGACGTGGTGTTTATCGCCCGGCGGGGTGTGAACCAAGCCGACTACTGGCAACTCAAACGGGTAACGGATAGATTGCTGCGGCGGACTCACTTGGTCGACGAGGCCTACCCCTTGGTGCCGGCCCCGGCGCCAGGGGAGTCCCAGCACGTTCCCAAAGCATGAGACGCGCCGCCTTGATGGCCGTTCGAGCGTATCAGCGGGCCTGCTCTCCCTACCTCCCTTCAACCTGCCGCTTCATACCGTCTTGTTCCCAATATTCCCTGGAGGCGATCCAACGGCACGGGGTCTTCAAGGGGACTTGGCTGGGCCTGAAACGATTGGCCCGCTGCCAGCCCCTGGGTGGCCGTGGCTACGACCCCGTTCCTTGACCTTATGACAAAAGCGCTTCGTTGCGGGTGGTGGCGCGCCGGGGCCACCGGACTTGCAGTATCTGTTGTCTCGGCCTGCCGTCCCCGCCTGCGTTGGTCCGCCGGACGGGTGTTGGTCTGCGCCATGCTGGCACTCTCCACCGCACTCATGGCAGGCTGCGGCTTTGTTCCGGGAGCGTCGCGGGTGGGTGGCGCCGCCGACGCCGGTTGGGCCCCGGTGACCGCCAGCGAGGGCCAAGTTTACGTTGGCACCCGGCAGGGCAAGATCCAGGCATTGGCAGACGAGGGGGCCAGCGGGGCCCGGGTCCAGTGGACCTTCCCCTCCGAATCCAGCGCGGAGCGGGTGCCCACAGTCCATTTCCCGCCGGCCCTGGGCGAAGGCCTGCTGTATGTCAGCTCCTACGACGGCTATCTCTACGCGGTGAACCTGGTTACCGGTCAAATGGGCGACATCGGCTGGCGCCGTCCCGCGGCTCAGGCGACCAACCCGCTGGTGGGAGGCCCCGCACTGGACCCGCAACACAAAGTGGTGGCGGTGGGTTCTGAAGACGGGAGGCTCTACGTTTACGATGCCAAGTCCGGCGCCCCGGTGCCCGGGTTCCCCTTTGTAACCGGCGATAAGGTCTGGTCCACCCCCCTCATCGCCGGCGGAGTCATTTACTTTGGCTCCCACGACCGCAACGTTTATGCGGTATCCCTGGCGAGTGGAGGGAAACTGTGGAGCTTCCCCACCGGCGGGGCCGTGGTGGCCCGGCCAATGCTGTTGGGGGACACGCTGGTGGTGGGTTCCTTTGACCGCCGCCTGTACGGGATCAACGTCAAGGATGGCACCCAGCGCTGGGAGTTCCAGGCCAAGAACTGGTTCTGGGCTGGCGCGGTGACCGACGGCAAGACCATCTTCGCGTCCTCCATGGACGGCAACGTGTATGCCCTGGACGGCGACGGCAACTTGCGGTGGACCCACGCCTTGGGGTCGCCCGTGGTGGCCACTCCGGCCCTGGTCAGTCGTGGCCTGGTAGTGGCCACCAGAAACGGCAAGGTCAGCGTCTTGGACACCAGCCCGGCAGACCTGGGCGCCGCGCGGGAGCTGTCCTCCCGGTTCATCCGAGGCGCCGTGATCACTGCTCCCCTAGCGGCATCGGGCGACTCGGTCTACCTGGGCGCCCAGGACGGCACGGTGCGGCGCATTCAGATCAGGGATACCCAGATCCAGGTCTGGTGCTTTAGCACCCAGACTAAGGACGGCAGCACGCAATGCGAATAGCCGGGCGAATTGCGGCCCGCCGGGCGTTGGTCACGAGGTAGGGCAGGCTTGGAGATCCTCACACTCCTCTGGAACGAAGTCATCATCCGGCCCATGCTCAACACCCTGGTGGTGTTGTACGTGATCTTTTTCAGCAACATGGGCGTGGCCATCATCGTCTTCACCGCTCTGGTGCGGCTGGTGACCCTGCCCCTGACGCTGAAGCAGCTCCACCAGATGCAGGCCATGAACCGCCTGCAGCCCAAGCTGCGGGAGTTGCAGACCCGCTTCGCCAAAGACCGGGCCCGCCAGTCTCAGGAAACCATGCGGCTGTACAAGGAGTCGGGGGTCAGTCCCGTGGGCTGCCTGGGGCCCATGGTGGTGCAGATGCCCATCCTCTTCGGTCTGTTTCAGGTGCTGATCCAGACCCTGTATACCAGGCCCAACGACCTGATAAACCTCTCCGGGAAATTGTATTCGTGGATTCCGGTTTTTCCGGTGTTTGCGGCGGCGCCCCTGAACCAGCACTTCCTGGGGCTAAACCTGGCCGACAAACCCACGCCGTTCCTGTTCGCCCTCCCGCTGCTGGTGGGGGCTTCCACCTGGGTCCAGCAGAAGATGACCACCACGCCTTCCATGGACCCCAAGCAGCAGTCCAGCCAGACCATGATGCTGTGGATGATGCCAATCATGCTGGGCGTGTTTGCCTTCCAGTTCCCCATTGGCCTCGCCATCTACTGGATAGTTTCCAACCTTATTGGTGTTGCGATACAGTATTTCATAACCGGATGGGGCCCCCTCTTTCCGCTGTTCCCCACGCGGGGAGCCGCCCCGGCGGCGGTCCTGCCAGCAGACGAGGTGGCGCCGAAGGAGACAGAGGATAATGGACACAGTGACCCGCACCGCCCGAACCGTAGAAGAAGCCGAAGAGCTGGCGTTGAAAGAGCTAGGCGTCGACCGCACCGAGGTCGAGGTCGAAGTACTAAGTAGAGGCAAGGTGGGGTTCCTGGGCCTGGGCGCGGAGCCGGCCCGGGTCAAGGTAACCCTCCGGGGCAGCGCCGCCGCCACGGTGGCCGCGCCGGCGCCGGGGGCAACGGCCGGCAGGGAAGCCGTCCGACCACGGCGTCCGGAAACGGCCCAGCCGGAGGCGGGCCAGCCGGGAGCGGCCGCCGCACCGGACGACCCCGCAGGCCTGGCGGTGGAGGCGGTGACCCGCATCCTCTCGTTGGCCAAGGTGAACGTTCACAGCACTCTGCGGGCCGCCAATGACCCCGACGCCGGCGGGCCCATCATTGACCTGACCGGGGAGGACTCAGGGCTGCTCATTGGACGGCGGGGCCAGACCCTCCAGGCGCTCCAGTTCCTGGTGACTTCCATCGTCCGGACCCAGCATGGGGAAGCCGTGCGGGTATCGCTGGACGTGGAGGGCTACCGCAACCGCCGGGAGGTGGCATTGCGGGACATGGCCACCAAGGTGGCGGACCGGGTGGTGCAGACGGGACGCGCCATCAGTCTGGAGCCCATGTCTCCCGCGGACCGGCGGATCATCCACACCTCGCTGACCGGGCACGCCGGGGTTACCACCGAGAGCTTTGGAGTGGGCGAGAGCCGCAAGGTCACCATCCTGCCCAGGCGGGGGCCGTAGACCCACCCCATTCGCCAATTGACCGCCGCGGTCAATCTACGTACAATACCTGCGTGGGCAGCGGGCTTGATCCCCTTCAGCGGCCGGCTCCTTTTGACCATCCCCGAGAAGAGTGCGGGGTGGTGGGGGTTTACGCACCCGGCGCCGAGGCCAGCCGCTTGGCCTTCTTCGGTCTCTTCGCCCTGCAACATCGGGGCCAGGAAAGCGCCGGAATCGCCGCCGCCGACGGGCAGAACATCACCGTTCATGCCTCCATGGGCCTGGTGAACCAGAGCTTTCGCGAGGCGGATTTCGTTCCCTTGCGCGGCGCCCTGGCCATCGGCCACACCCGCTACTCCACCACCGGAACCAGTCAGCGGTGCAACGCCCAACCCCTGCTGGTCACCGGGCAGCACGGCCGGCTGGCCCTGGCCAACAACGGCAACATCATCAACTCCCCCCAGCTCAAACGCCAGCTCCAGGACCAGTGGGGTTGCGTGTTCAACTCCACCACCGACTCGGAGGTCATGGCCCACCTCCTGGTCAACGCCCCCGGGCAAACCTGGGAAGAGCGGGTGTTTGCCTGCATGCGCAACCTGGACGGGGCTTTCTCCATGGTGGCGCTGACCCCCTTCGGACTCATCGCCGCCCGGGACCTGTTGGGTATTCGTCCCCTGTGTCTGGGGCAGCTCAACGGCGGCTGGGTGGTCGCCTCAGAAAGCTGTGCCCTGGAGCACCTGGGGGCCACCTACCTGCGAGAGCTAGAGCCGGGCGAGGTGGTGGTGGTGGAGGGTGGGAGCCTCCGCTCGGCCGTGCATCCGTCGGGGGGACGTCGCCGCGCCCTGTGCGTGTTTGAGCTGATCTACTTTGCCCGGCCCGACAGCGTGATGGACGGCCGGCAGATTCATTCGGTGCGCCAGGCGCTGGGGGCCCAGCTGGCCCGGGAGCACCCGGTGGACGCGGACCTGGTCATCGGCATCCCCGACTCCTCCACCGCGGCGGCGGTGGGCTATGGCCGGGAGTCGGGCATCCCCTACAGCGAAGGACTGGTCAAGAACCGGTACGTGGGCCGCACCTTCATCGAGCCGGAGCAGCGCCTGCGGGACCTGGGCGTCCGGCAGAAGTTCAACCCCCTGCCCGACGTGATTAACGGGCAGCGGTTGGTGGTGGTGGACGACAGCATCGTGCGCGGCACCACCACGCCCCACGTGGTGAGCCTGCTGCGCCGGGCCGGCGCGCGGGAGATCCACTTGCGGGTGTGCGCCCCGCCCATCCGGCACCCGTGCTACATGGGCGTGGACATGGCCACCCGTAAAGAGCTGGTGGCCGCCAACAAGTCGGTGGAAGAGATCCGGCAGATGATTGGCGCCGACACCCTGGGCTACCTGAGCGTGGAGGGGTTGATGCAGGTGGTGGGCGGGGCGCGGAAGGGGTTCTGCGACGCCTGCTTCACCGGCAACTACCCGGTGCCGGTGCAGCTGGAGTGGGACAAGTTGGCCCTGGAAGAGCCCAAGGCATAGAGGGCGTCCAAGAAGGCCACCTTATTCCCTTTATCAAGGGGGAGATACAGAGGGGGTGGTCTGCGAGTGCGCCTGGCGGCGTGAGTAGGGGAACGACTCCCCTGTAGTCCCCCCTTGGTAAGGGGGGACGGGGTGGCCCGTCCATCTCCTCTCCCCCTTGCCAAGGGGGAGAGGCATAGGGATTGGTCGGCCACGTGCCTTCGCCGCCGCGCCTGGCCTTTATCCCTGGTGGGCCACTTCCCTTAGCTCAATCCCGGAGCAATATTGCGTTACCTGGAGAGAGTGCCGAGTTGACACCCAATACCTACAGAGCGTCCGGGGTTGACCTGGACGACATGGAAGGCCTCAAAGAGCGCATCCGTGGCTTTGCGGCCCTCACCCACGGTCCCGAGGTGCTCAAAGGCGGCAACAGCTTTGCCGGGCTGTACCAGCTCTCCGGGTTCCGCCAGCCGGTGCTGGTGGCCAGCACCGACGGGGTGGGCACCAAGCTCAAGATCGCGGCCCAGCTGGGCCACTACGAGTCCATCGGCCAGGACCTGGTGACCCTCAACGTCAACGACATCCTGACCAAGGGCGCC
>JBGPJN010000013.1:0-21643 GCA_041485445.1 Dehalococcoidia bacterium | reverse complement strand
TCGGTGGGCGACGCCAGCTTGTTGCCCCGGTAGTCCTCCCCCCGGTTCATGGCGGCGATGGCGCCCAGCAGCCCGGTGGGAGTGAAGTCCCCAACGCTTTTGACCTGCTCCAGGTCCCGGGGCGTGAAAGGGTCGCCCTGGACCACCACCAGGTTCTCCAGGCCCATGAGGTGGGCCCCCAGCAGCAGGGACTGAATGGCCAGCTTGTTCATGTCCCGGGTGGCCAGGGTGAACACCACCTCTTGGCCGGTCTGCTGGCGGATGGCGGCGGCCACCAGGGCCGAGCTAGCGCGCACGGCGCGGCCGGGGTTGTAAGCCACGGAGATGAAGTCGGCGTCTTTCAACTGAAGGACTTGCTGAACAACCTGAGGGTCGCCGGACCGGGGCGGGGAGAAGTCGCAGATGAAGGTGGCGCGACCGGTGGCCTCAAAACAGTGCTGGGTGACTTTGGTCATAGGGCGCCTAAGCGGGCGTGTGACAAATCCACCCCCTTACCAAGGGGAGGTTAGAGCCGGCCCTGAGCCTAGCCGAAGGGAGGGGTTGTTCCCCTTTTGCTGAGCGGAGACCGCCCCCGCTTGGTCTCCCCATTGGTAAGGGGGAGAAATCGGTTTCCCACAAACCCGCTCAGCCGGCCTCCAGCTTCTCTACGCAGCCCCGGAACCGTTCAATGGCCCGCTGCTCCGACATGCCGACGAAGTACCGGATGCCTGAGACGTACTCCGCCATGTCCTTGGGCAGCATCAGCAGGTCATCCCGCGGCTCCGCGGCGTGGTACAGCGCATCAACGCCATCCTCCAGCCCCACGTACAGCGTGTCCTGGAGCACGGCCATGGGCTGGTATTCAACCTCCTTGCGCGCCATCCACCGGGCGTAGACAAAAGGCAAATCGGTCCATTGGCGCCACTGGCCCCCCAGATCGTAGCGGTGGGGGTACCCGCGCACGCTCCGACGCCGTCGCAGGGCGTCGTTGCCCACCAGCAGACAGGCGTCGAAGGGCTCCCGCAGGCCCACGAAGGGGCCGGGCTTGACCCCGTAACGCTGGGTGAGCAGCACCCGCAGCAGCTTCTGGGAGGTGGGAGCGGGGGCCGCCACGCCGATGCGGGCGCCTTCCAACTCCTCAATGGGTTTGTTGGCGTAGAGCAGGGCCAAGCCGCCCCGGTCCACCGTGGCCACACAGAACCCGGCCACCGGCTGCAGGCTGGACTCCAGCCGGAAGCAGTCCACCAGGGAGAGGGGTGCAGCGTCGATCTCCCTGCCCTCCAGGGCCGCGGCCAGATCGCCCACCGCCATCTCCTGCAACGACAGTCCCCGGCGCTCCATGTCGAAGTAGAAGGGGTCGCAGTGCAGGAATCCCACCCGGCCCACACGCATTCCGATGGGCCGCTGGGGCGGCATGTTAGGTCGCATCATGAGACAGGACAACCTCAGGTCACAGGCTAGGGATCTGGGGCCCGGCGGGCCAAGACCCGGAATTCCCCGGGGTTCGCCGGACTCCGATTTTAGGTGGGTTGCTAGGTGGCGTCAAGGGCGGCCTGGACGGCTGTAACTGTTCAGACTGGATGAAGTAGGAAGTGGGGCCTCCATCCGTCACACCGGCGAAGGCCGGTGTCCAGATACACCCGCAGTTGAGATGCGCCGATGGATTCCGGCTTGCGCCGGAATGACGAGGACCTAACTGAACAGTTGTGTGGCTAACACCGGATTGCCAACGGCGCCCTGGTTTCACTACAATTGCGCTATAAGGTTCCTCATGAGTGAACTTCACAGGCGGCGCGTATTCCGCGTCGGCCGCTCTGGCGCTGGTTAAGGGAGATGGCCTGATGTTCCGAAAGCTGCTGCTGGTGCTCTTCTTAGGACTGTTCGGGGGACTATTCGGCCTGGCCGGGTGCTCCACCCCAGCCCAACAACCCACCGCCGCGGCTCCGGGGGCGCCCACCGCCGGGCCCATCACCAAGGCCCAGCCTCTGCCCGAGGGCGCGCCCAAGCCCCAGGGCGGCAAGCTGAAGCGCCTGGGCTCTGATCCCGTAACCCTGGACCCCCACCTGGCCAGCGACACCTCCGCGGCGACCATCATCGTGGAGGTGTTTGGCGGGCTGGCCACCATTGACCCGGACCTGAACATCGTCCCTGACCTGGCGGAGCGGTGGGACGTCAGCCCCAGCGGGATGGTCTACACCTTTCACATTAACCCCAAGGCCAAATTCCACGACGGCCGGACCGTGACCGCCGAGGACGTGCGCTGGTCCTTTGAGCGGGCCGCCGACCCGCGCACCCAGTCGCCGGTGGTGGACACTTACCTGGGTGACATCGTAGGCGTCCGGGAGAAGCTCCGCGGGAAGGCCCAGACCATCTCCGGACTGCGGGTGGTGGACGACCGCACCCTGGAGATCACCATCGACGCCCCCAAGGCCTACTTCATCGCCAAGCTCACCTACCCCACCGCCTTCGTGCTGGACCGGAAGAACGTGGAGGCCGACCCCCGCAACTGGACGCGCAAGCCCAACGGCACGGGCCCCTTCCGGCTCGCCGAGTATGTGCTGGGACAGACCCTGCGCCTCACCGCCAACGAGGCCTACCACCTGGGCGCTCCGCACCTGGACGAGGTGGAGTACATCCTGGGCGGCGGCAGCACCATGCTGATGTACGAGAACGACGAGATCCACATCACCGGGGTGGGCCTGGCGGACCTGGAGCGGGTGAAGGACCCCAAGAATCCGCTGAATAAGCAGCTGCTGCGGGCACCGCCCCAGTTTGAGGTTGGCTACCTTGGCTTCAATGTCAAGAAACCGCCCTTTGACGACCCCAAGGTCCGCATGGCTATGAACCTGGCCTTCGACCGGGAGAGCATCGCCGCCAACGTGCTGGAGGGGCTGGCCTCGCCGGCCAAGGGCGTGCTGCCTCCCGGGTTCCCCGGTCACAACCCGGCGCTGAAGGGGTACGAGTACAACCCGGACAAGGCCCGGCAGCTGCTGCGGGAGTCCAAGTACGGCGGCGACATGGCCAAGTTCCCGCCCATCACCCTGTCAGTGCCCGGCGACCTGGGCGCGTCGGTGGGATCGGATACCGAGGTCATTCTCCAGTCCTGGCAGCAGGAGCTGGGGATCACGGTGGAGATCCAGCAGACCGAGTGGGCCACGTTCCTGCAGGACGCCAACGCCCACAAGTTCCAGATGTTTGAGCTGGGCTGGGTGGCCGACTACCCGGACCCCCAGGACTTCCTGGACGTGCTGTTCTACAGCGGCAGCGACAACAACCACACCAACTACAGCAACCCCGCAGTGGACCGGCTGCTGGAGCAGGCGCGAGTGGAGCCGGACCAAGCCAAGCGCTTCCAGCAGTACCAGACCATCGAGCAGATGATCCTGGAGGACGCCCCCTGGGTGCCGCTGTGGAACGGCGCCGACCGGTACGTGCTGATCAAGCCCAACGTGCACGACTACTACCTGCTGCCTCTGATTATCCCGCGCTGGCGTTACGTCTACCTGGCGGCTGAGTAGCCGGCAGGGGAGGGGGCGCAATTGGGAGCCTACATCCTGCGCCGGTTGCTATGGGCGCCCGTCCTGCTGCTCATCGTGTCATTCATCACCTTCGCCCTGGGGCGCTTTGGCCCCGGCGACCCGGTGGAGATCCTGCTGGGCCAGCACTCCAACCCGGAGGTGGCGCTGCGGATCCGCCAGGAGCTGGGGCTGGACCAGAACGTGGCCGTCCAGTACGTGATCTACATGCGGGGCGTGCTGCACGGCGACTTTGGCGAAAGCTACAAGTACCGGGGACGGTCGGTGCGGGAACTGCTCCTGCAGCGCATGCCGGTATCCGCCCAACTGGGGCTGGCGGCGCTGATCCTCTCCGTGGGGCTGGGCATTCCCGCCGGGCTGTTCGCCGCCCTGAAGCAGGGCACCCGGTGGGATACCATTACGGTGGTGACCGCCCTGGCCGGGCAGTCGCTGCCGGTGTTCCTCACCGCGCCAACCCTGCTGCTGGTGTTCGCACTGAAGCTGGACGTGCTGCCCTCCCACGGCTGGGGCGGCTTCTTCGACAGCCACATCATTCTGCCGGCACTGGTGCTGGGGCTTCCCGAGGTGGCGTTCCTGGCCCGGCTGACCCGCGCCAGCACCCTGGACGTGGTGGGCCAGGACTACATCCGCACCGCTCGGGCCAAGGGCCTACCCGAGCGATTGGTGCGATCGCGCCACATCCTGCGCAACGCCCTGGTGCCGGTGGCCACCAACCTGGGGTTTGCCCTGGCCGGGCTGGCGGGCGGCTCCTTCGTGGTGGAGACCACCTTCGGCATCCCCGGCGTGGGCCTGCTGGGGGTTGAGTCCCTATTCGCCCGCGACTATCCGGTAATCATGGCGTTCACCCTGGTGGGCACCACCCTGTTCGTGCTGGCCAACCTGGTGGTGGACCTGGCCTACCCCTTGTTGGACCCGCGCATCCGGCTGGGAGGGAGCTACGTTGCAGGGTAAAGCGCAGCGCGAGGGAGCCGGCCATGAGCAGCCCTCCCAGGGCTACTGGGCGGTGTCCCTGCGGCGGCTGCTGCGCAAGAAGCTGGCGCTGGTCTGTCTGGGGGTCATCGCGCTGATGTACGGCGCCGGCGCCCTGGCCCCGCTGGCCACGCCCTACGGCTACAACGATCAGAACCTGAGCATCGCCAAGCAGGGGCCCAGCCTGACCCACCCGCTGGGCACCGACCGGTTGGGGCGCGACCTGCTCACCCGGGTAATCTACGGCCTGCGCACCACGGTGATCATCACCCTGGTGGCCCTGATTACCGGCAGCTTGGCCCTGGGCATCCTGCTTGGGCTGGCGGCGGGGTACTTCGGCAAGCTGGTTGACTCCATCATCATGCGGGTGGGGGAGGTCACCTCGGCCTTCCCCAGCATCTTCCTGATGCTGATCATCGTCGCCACGGTCAAGCCCAGGGTCATCACCTGGGTCAAGGAGTTCGAAGCGGCCAGCGGCATCCAGGGCATCGTGAAGGCGGGCGTGGTGGACTACTTCGTCATCTCGGCGGCCATGCTGGCCTTTTCCTGGTTCGGCATGGCGCGGCTGGTGCGGGGCCAGGTGCTGCAGGCCCGGGAGAACCAGTACGTGGAGGCCGCCCGCGCCATGGGCGCCTCCACCCCTCGCATCCTGTGGGTCCACCTGCTGCCCAACGTGATGAGCCCGGTTATTGTCTCGGTGTCCTCGGGACTGGCGGGGTTTGCCGGAGCCGAGGTAACTCTGAGCTGGCTGGGAATCGGCATCCAGCCGCCCACCCCCAGCCTGGGGCTGATGATCTTTGAGAACGGCAACATCGCGGTGCTGCGCAGCGACCCCCACCTGCTGCTGGTGCCGGTAATCACGCTGGCGGTGTTGCTGTTTGCCTTCAACCTGCTGGGGGATGCCCTGAACGACGCCTTCAACCCGCGGACGCGGTAGGGAGGGTGGGAACCCTGTAGGGGCAGACCTATGTGTCTGCCCTGGGGGGCGCACACATAGGTGCGCCCCTACGTTATTTCAGACGCCTGCGCCGCACCAGCATCACCCCCGCCACCGCGCCCAGCAGGGCCAGCCAGGCCAGGTCCGGGCTGGCCCCGTTGCATCCGGCGGCGCCCGGCGGGACGGCGGCCCCGGAGCCGGGCCCGGTGGTGGGCGGCAGTGGTGAGGGCTCTGCGGTGGCCACGGGCGCCGGAGTGGCGCCAGGGGTTGGCACTGGGGTGGGCCCCGGCGTTGCGGTTGCTGGCCCCTCTGCCGTCTCCCGCGGCGGCAGGGGGGCCAGCCCCACGCTTTTGCGCCAGGCTGTATCCAGGCCGTACTGGTCAAACCCGTAGACCCGCTCCAGCGCCCGGTCCACGTTCAGGTTGGACCGGAAGGCGCGCATCACCTCGGCGATCTTGTCCTCGCCGTGGGTGTCAATCAAGAATTGCACCACGGCCGACGATTGGCCGTAGGCAGTGATGATGTCGTCCGGCGTGCCGTTGAAGGCGATCAAGTGCCATAGGGGCCTGACGGTCCCGTCCCGGACGGCGCGACGCAGGTACTGGTCATAGCTGGGGGCCGATTCCGGGTTGGCGTACTCGGCCAGTCCCTCGTTGAGCCAGGCCGGCACCCGCTGGATGGCATTGCCGGCGGCCTCCGCCACCAGCAGGTGGGCGAACTCGTGGGCGGCGATACCCCGTACCCCGGGGTCGGAGCCCAGCACCAGCAGCACCCGTTCGTCGGTGAAAGCCTGGCCCTCGGTGACCAACTGCTCCTGGGTCGCCCGAGACCGGAAGGGCAGCGCGCCGCCCATGTCCCGGTAGTTGCCGTAGGCCACGATGCGCAGGGGCCGGGTGGGCTGGATTCCCAGCACCGGAAGCATTTTGGCCATGGACTCCTGACTGGCCGCCAGCACCAGCTTGGCGCGGTCCTCGGTCAGTCCGCCGCCGTAGTAAACGGTGATAATCCCGCCGGTGACGCTGCGCCACTGCAGGCGGGTGTCCTGATAGATGAAGGTCTGGGCCGGGGTGCGTAAGACCCGCTGCCCGGCGTCGCGGAGTTCAAAGTAGTATTGCAGCTCGCTGCCCGGCGGCAGGTAGGCGTCGCCCAGGCCAAGGCGGAGCACGGCCTGGCCGCTGATGGTGGTCCCCGGGGTGAACTCCACCGCCCGGTAGGCGGAGGAGACCTGGCCCGCCCTCTTGAAAAACAGCCGGACCTCGTCAATCTGGTCGGGGCTGGTGGCGGTCAGGTGGAAGCGCATCTGGTCGGGGAAGGTGGCCTCGGCGCCCTGGCTGGTGACCTGGAGTTGGCTGGCATCGGTTTGGGCCTGGACCAGGGGAGAGGCCGGGTAGCTCCCCGCCAACAGCAGACACAGGAGCACCAGCCAGGTCAGGTATAATGTCCGGCGCACGTTAACTCCTTCACCCAGTAGCCCGCTACCTTGCCGGCCAGCCGGGGCTGGCTTGTCAGGGATTCGGCTTTTTGCTACGATAACCGCGGCTGGACGGTGGACGTCGCAGCCAGGCCCGGCGCCCCAGCACGGCCAGGGCCCGACCAGTTATGGCGAGCGTGGCCAAGTGGTCAAGGCGCCTGGCTGTGGCCCAGGAGATCACGGGTTCGAATCCCGTCGCTCGCCCCAACGTGCCGGTCCAGCCTGTCACTTGCGCCTGTAGCTCAACGGATAGAGTACTGGGCTTCGAACCCAGGGGTTGCAGGTTCGAGTCCTGCCAGGCGCACCAATAATCGTATCTGAAACGAGGCCCCGGAGCAACTCCGGGGCCTTCTCTTTTGGGGCCTTTTCATAATTGGTCCCAAAGCGAAACCTGTGTTGCCTGTGTTGCCTGCGTTGATTGAGTAGCCCAGACCTGTCTGGGTTACTCAATCAACTACGGCGTGGTCTCGATACGCCGCCCCAGTTTCATTGGGCGACTACTCGACCAGCGGCTGCAGGGAGAGGAAAGGGGAACAGTGATTCGGTTAGCGGGCCCTAGTTGACGGTCTGCTGGAGAATGAAGGGGGCCCACACATTGACCGGAGCGGTGGGCTGGCCGAACCGTCTCTGCATCTCCGCAGGGGACAGGCGGATGGTCTCCAACTGGGCCTGCCGCAGCGCGTCAGCGGTGGACCGGCCGCGGCCCAGCTCCTGGTAAAACCGCTGCATCTGCTCCAGGGTGACCTGGTCGCTCACCGGCCACAGGCTCATCACCAGGTTCTGGGCCCCGGCCAGGGCGAAGGCGCGCCGCAGTCCGAACACCCCCTGGCCCACACTCACCTCGCCCAGGGCGGTCTGGCAAGCCGACAGCACCACCAGCTCGGTGCTGCGCAGGTCCCAGCCGGTGATCTCCAGCGCGGTCAGAATCCCGTCGTTGGCCGGCTCCGCCGTCACCGCGAAGTTGGCTCCCGCCAGGGCCAGCAGGGACCGCCCCATGGTGGAGATGGCCCGCGTCCCGGCCTCGGGGTCTTCATCGGCAGAGAACCAGGAGGGCACCTCCAGGGTTACCACTTCGGGGGCGCGGGTGGTGAGGCCGCTGTCCGCCCCGATGAGGTCTTCCAGGCGGCTCAGGGGCACCACCTGGTCCTTGAGAAAGTACCCGTGGGTGGCGAAGTGCACCACCCGGGGAGGGCTGGAGGACAACCGGGCCTGAACCGCCGCCTCGGTGGCGTCCTTGCCGGTGAGGACCACCTTGCTGCTGCCGGTCACCAGCGGCGGGATGGACTGGGCTTCCAGGGCCGTGCCCGGCAGCCTGGGCCACTTGATGCGGAGCTCGGCGGCCCGGCCCCCCCGGACCGGAGAGGTCAACGGGGCCAAAACCTCCGCCGCATCAAAGGTGGGGTCCGCCACCAGGAACAGGTCCCCGCCGGAGGCCTTGGGGGGAGCCTGACGCAGCAGGTCTCGTCCGGTGGCCACGTAGGATATTATGTAGTCCTCAATTAGGTAGCGCCCCTGGGGGCTGCGCAGGGCCACAAAGGGGACCTTGTTCAGCTCCCCGTCGGCGCTGATGATGAGCCGCTGCTGGGCCGCCAGGTGGGCGCGCAGCGGCGCCACGGTGAGACCGTAAAGCGCGGTCAGGGCCGCATCGGCCTGGCGCGAGGCCCCCGCCGGGTCTCGGACGAAGTTGGGGCTGTTGATGGCCTCCAGTGCGGCGACCACGGCGCCATCGATCCTGCCCGCATCGCCCAGGTCCGCCAAGGCGACCCGGTTGTCGGGAGTCAGCACGAAGGCGAGGTAGCGGCCGGTGTCGCCGAAGCCCTGGGCGGCCTCGGCCCAGTCCTGGATGCGCACGAACTCCACCAGGACGGCGTCCTTGGGCAGACGCAGGGCCAACTGGTCCGGCGCCACCTCCCGCAGGAACGACAGCCGGGCGACGCCGCTGCTTTGCCGGGCCAGGAGTTGCTCGTCCTGGGCGATCAAGGTCTCCAGCTCTTGGATTCGCTTGGGGAAGGCGTCAAAGCTCTGGCCGCCCGGGCCACGCAGCACCAACTGGGCCAGGGCGCCGCGGTTCTGCTGCAGGCGTTGTTGGGCCGCCAGGGCTTCGCCGGTCAGGTTGGCGCCCCGCGCCGCCTGGGCCTGGGCTTCGGCGTCCAGCACTATCCCCTTGCGCTCCAGCACCAGTTTCAGGCCGAAGCGCACGGCCGCCGGGTCGTTGCTCAGCCGGCGGTTGACCAGCGACAGGGCGGCGTTGTAGGTGCTGCGGTTGGCCTGGGTGAACCACAGTTTCTGCCGCTCCGACGCGCCCGCGAAGACCCGGTCAAACACCCGGTCCTCCACATGCAGGGCCTCATCCAGCAGTTTCAGGGCCTGGGGGGTATCGCCCAGGCTGGCGTACAGTATCCCCAGATTGCCCCGGGAGATGGCGGTGCTGGGATGTTCGGGGCCCAGGGACCTTTCCTGAATGGCCAGGGCCTCCTTCAGCAGAGGCAGCGCCTGGTCGTATTCCTGGCGACTGATGTGGAGCGCCGCCAGGTTGTAGAGGGAGGTGGCGATGCTGGGGTGGTCGGCGGGCTGGCTGGCCTTGCGGATGGCCAGGGCGCGCTGGTACAACTGGAGCGCCCGGGCGGTGTCGCCTCCGGCGCGGGAGATGCGCGCCACGTCATTGAGGAACCGGTCGGTGGCCGGGTGGCCGGCCCCATACTGGTCCTCCACCAGGGTCAGCGCCTGTTCCGCGTACTTCAGCGCCTGGGCGTTGTCCTTCTTGCTGAAGTACAGCCTGGCCAGACTGTTCAGCGACGTGGCGGTCTCCAGGGGACCGGACCGAGAGTCCTTCCGGCGCATCTCCAATGCCCGCTGGTAATACTGCTGGGCCGATGAGGACTCGCCGGTGAGGAGAAAGACATCGGCCAGGTTCTCGTAAAAGGTGGCCGTGTCGGCGCTGCCGGGAGTGGCCTCCAGGATCGCCAGGGATTGGCGCAGCAGGTCCAGGGCTGGAGTGTAGTCCGCCTGATCAAGGTAAACGGCGGCCAGGTTGTTGAGGGCGGCGGCCTTCTCCAGCGGCTGAGCATCCGGGGCGGCCTTGATGGTCTCCAGGGCCTTTTCAAAGTGGGGGCGCGCCTGGTCCAAGCGGCCCAGACGCAAATATACGCCTCCCAGACCGCCCTCGGCGCCGGCCACCACTACCGGATCAGGCTTGGCGCCGGCGGGGACCGCAGCCAGGGCCAGCTGAAAGTGCTCAATGGCCTGTGTCTGGTCGTCGGCGCTGAAGGTGGCGTCGGACCTGCCCCGAAACGCGTCTCCCAGACTCTTGTGGGCCGCGGCCACGGCCTGGGGGTCCGCCGGCGGCATGGACCGCAAGTCCAGGGCCTGCTGATGGTGGCTGATGGCGGCATCGAACCGACGCAGGTTGTAGTTGGCAACTCCCAGCCGCTGCTGGGCGCCGGCCACCCCCGCGGGGTTGGGCGGGAGCATCTGCTTCCGGAGCTCCAGGGCCCGCTCCAGGGGCGCCAGGGCTTTCTCATAGTTGGCGCCGCAGATGATGTAGCCGTTGGCCTGGTTGTCCAACGCCCCGGCCAGCGCGGCGGTGCTGGGGTTGCTGGTCTGGCCCAGCAGGTCCAGGGCCTGCTGGTACTGGGCCTGGGCGTCTTGGCAATTCCGGCGGAGGAGATAGACGTCGCCCAGCTTTCCCCGCAGGGTGGCCACTGCGGGCAGGTCCGGCGCCGGCGCCTTCAGGTGCAGCTCAACGGCACAGAGGAGCAGGGGCAGCGCCTCGTCGTAGTTGCCGCCGCTCAGGTAGACATCGGACAGGGACTGGGCCGACTCGATGTCCGAATGCTGGCCGCACACGCTGGCCACCGGCGTTGGCGCCGGCGCACTCTTGCACGCCAAGCCAACACCCACGGCGAGGGCGACCGCAACCGCAGCCCTCCGTCCTTTCCAGGAGGGCAACCAGGGGACTAAGGCGCCGCGAAGGTTGGGCATAGGCGCAGGCTGGGGCGGCGACCGCGTGGGCGGCCTGCCTCTACCGGTTCAACTCCAGGCGGTAGATCAGGCGGCCGCCGGCGGTGCTGCCCTGGAGCAGCGTGGCCTTGACGTCGTCGGGGAGGTCAACGGTGGCGTTTTTCAGGTCGGTTTCGCCCACGAACTCCACGTCGGGCGCCCGCAGCAGGATGTTCAGCGGGACCGGCTCTGGGGTGGGTTTGGCCGGCACGGGCGTTGGGGTGGGGGGCGGGCTGAGGATATTCAACCGGGTCACCTCCGCCTCCTGGTCCTTCTCCTTGCTGGCCATCACGATGATCTTCTCCTCCTGCTTAGAATTACACCCCTCGTACTTCTCATTATTGGGCACATCGGTGTCCAGCTTGAACCAGAACCGGACGTCCTCCCGGGGCAGCCACACCGCCGCTCCGGCCTTGATGGGATTGGTCAGGTTGCTGAACTTGGGGTTGGGGAACAGCACCGTGGTCTCGTTGTCGCCACAGTCGTACTGGAAAATATAGATGTAGGCGTCGGTCTCGGGGCGGACGTAGAGACTGTAAAAGTCCTGCGGGGTCATTTGCGGACTCTTCTCCAGCAAGCTGACCTTGCGGCTGGCGCCGTCCAGCTTGATGGCAGCTACCCGAAGCTGGACCTTGCCTGAAGCGGGCTGCGGGCTTGCGGCGGCGGGCGGGGTCAAGCCCGCGGATGGCGTGGTCAACGGCTCCAGGGTGGGGCTACCACCGCCGCATGCCACGGTCAGGGTGGAGACCAATCCCAGGGCCACCACTGGGACCAGGAGTTTTATAAGGCTTGCCTTGCGCATTACGCACCTCTGAGACGTGCCGCCGGGGGGGGGTTGCCCTCAGCGTTTCACCAATATAGTAAGCCCCACCGGGCCGGGTGGCAAGGAGCACGTGGCAGTTCCGAGATATTCACACCGGTCTGGAGTTCCCGGTGGGAGGGTGACGGCTCCAAATGGCGTGCCCCGGGTTGTTCCGCCTGGAGGTCAAGCGGCGGCGCCGCCGCGCCTGTCTCGGTGGCCGGTTCGGAGCATCGTCGGGGGCCGCCTGCCGCTATGGGTTAAGCATCAGGCGATAGAGCAGGCGGTCGCCGCGGGTGCTGCCCTGGGCCAGCGTCGCCTTCACGTCCTTAGGGAGCTCAACGGTGGAGTTGGTCAGGTCGGTTTCGCCCGAGAACACCACGTCGGGCGCCCGCTGCAGGAGGCCAAGCGAGACCGGCGCCGGGGTGCGCCGGGCGGGGATGGGCGTGGCGGTGGGCGCCGGGTTCAATACCCTCTGCACAGTCATCTCCGCCTCCTGGTCTTGCTCCAGACTGGCCACCACGATGATCTTCTCCATCTCCTTGGAAGCACACCCCTCGTACTGCTGGCTGGTCGGTGCGTCGGTGTCCAGCTGGAACCACAGCCGAACGTCCTCCCCAGGCAGCCACACCGCGTCTCCGGCCTGGAGGGGATTCTTCAAGGCGCTGAACTTGGAATTGGGGAACAGCACCGTCGTTTCGTCGTCGCCACAGTCGTACTGGAAGATGTAGACGTAGGCCTGGGACTCAGGCCGGACGTAGAGGCTGTACAGGTCTTGCCGGGTCAATTGGGGGTTCTTTTCCAGCAAGCTGATCTTGCCGCCGGCGTCCTTCTTGATGGCGGCCACCCTGACCTGGAGGTTGCCGGATGACGCCTTTGTTGCCGAGGGAACCGACGTCGCCGGCATGCCGGCCCGGGTGACCTCGGGCGTGGGCGCAATGGGGACCAGCACTTGGCCGGGCCGAGAAATAGCGGGCAAAAAGAAGGGCAGCGCCATGATCGCCATCCCACCTACGAAGATCACCAGCGCGTGGGGCACCTGCACCTTGAACTTGTCCAAGGCCTCAATGACGCTGCTGCCCTCTTGGCCACGCTTGTACCAGGTGAGGGCAAAGAAAACGGCCACGCCGATCAAGGTCAGCAGGGCGCCGAAGAGCATGAGGAATATCTGTGGCCCAGTCATTCGCCAACCTCTCCATTCTTGGGGGAACTCAAACCCGGGGCTAATAGCGAGGGCAGGGGGCAACCAAGCTGGACTCCCGCAGGCCGCGCCCCGCTGGCGCCCTTCGCGGGCCAAAGCCTGGCGGCTCGGAAACATAGTAAGTCCCGCTGAGGCGGGGTGACAAGTAGTTCTGGCAGGTAGTTCCGTGTGAAAACGGCGCCCGCGCCCTCAGCCGCGCTTTGGGTTAACGGCGGCTGTTCCGTGGCATCCTGGGGGAATCGGACGTGGGTTGTGACTGTGACTCTGCACGATTGTGACCCTGGAAGGGGGAAATCGGTTGACACCGCCACAAATGGGGCAGACAATTCTTGTGTGCTCTTGGTGTGGGCACCCGGGAGGCGCAATGAGGGACTTGGCAGGTAAGCGACCAGTGCAGGCAGGATTGGGCCTGGTCGTGGTGATTGGAATTTGGCTGGGGCTGTCTGCCCTGCAGGGCTGGCCCCCCTTCTCCGGGGGTGGGGCGCCGGCCAATGTTCACCTGGTCCTGGACCGGTCCAAATCCATGGAGTCCCCCCTGGGCGATGGCAGCAAGACCAAGCTGCAGGCGGCCGTGGCCGCCATCGACAGCAAGGTGCTGCCGGCGCCGGCCACCGGCGACAGCAACCTGGGTCTCCGAAGCTACGGAGGGTCGTGCACCGGGGAAAACAGCCAGTTGCCGGTGCCCCTGGGCCAGAATAATCAGGGCAACGTTCGCAATGCGCTGGGGGGCATCACCCCCCGGGGGGACACCACCCTGGTGAGCGGCATTGAGAAGGCCATTGACGACCTCAAACAGTCAGGAGCCCCGGAGGCCGGGGTTAATGAAATTGTGGTAATCACCGGAGGCGGGGACATCTGCGGGCTGGATGGAGGCGCTGACCGCATCCGGCAGGCCATGGGCCGGGCTGGCGCCGAGGTGCGGTTCCGGTTCATCGGCATCGGCGTACCCGCGGACCAGCAGGCGGCCCTAAACAAGCTGGCCAACGATATCGGGGCGGGGTCTCCCTTCTACGCCCGCACCCAGGCTGATCTGGAGGAGGAACTCCAGAGGTTCGTAACCACGTTGCCGCGCAAGGGGAAGCCTCAGCAGGCGGCCACGCCAACCCCATTGGCCAATGTTTCCCCGGTCACCGCCACCCCCGCGGCTGTGCCCCTGGTGTCTCCAACCCCGGTAGTGCCGCCAACACCGACGCCAACGGCGGCGCCCACACCCACACCGGTGCCCACGGCCACACCCACGCCGGCGCCCACGGCTACGCCAATACCCACGCCGGCGCCCACACCCACGCCAGTGCCGACGGCCACACCGGTGCCCACGCCGACGCCGACGCCCGCACCCACGCCGGCGCCGCCGCCCGGTGGTGGTGGCGGCGGTGGTGGTGGCAATGATAATAGCGCCCCGCCGCCCAACGCTGCGCCGACCGCGGTCCCTGACAGTTTCGCCACCCAGGAGGACACTGTACTCACCATGCCCGCCCGCGGAGTCCTGGGCAACGACTCCGACGCCGAAGGTGCATCCCTGAGGGCGATCCTGGTGACCGGCCCCTCTACTGGGACGCTGAGCCTGGCCGACACTGGCGCTTTCACCTACACCCCCAGCGCCAACTTCAACGGCCCTGTCACATTCACCTACAAGGCCAACGACGGTCAGTTGGACTCCAACGTTGCCACGGTGACCATCACTGTCAACCCGGTCAACGACGCGCCGGTGGCAACGGGCGACGCATATCAGGTCGAAGAAGACCGTGTCCTTGAGGTGCTCGCCCGCGGGGTCTTAGGCAACGACACCGACATCGAAGGTGCGTCCCTGAGGGCGATCCTGGTGACCGGCCCCTCCACGGGGACGTTGAGCCTGGCCGACACTGGCGCTTTCACCTACACCACCAGCGCCAACTTCAACGGCCCTGTTACATTCACCTACAAGGCCAACGACGGTCAGTTGGACTCCAGCGCAGCTACGGTAACCATCACCGTGAAAGCGGTCAACGACCCGCCGGTGATCACCTCAACAGCAGTAACCAACGCCATTCTGGCACTGCCCTACGCTTACGACGTGGCGGCCACCGACCCGGATGGGGACCCGTTGACCTACTCCCTGGCGCAAACGGAAGGGAGCCCTCCGGCCGGGATGGTAATTGACCCCACCACGGGCCTCATCCAATGGACTCCCAACCCGGGGCAGCTCGGCAGCTGGCCCATCACCGTCCTGGTGACCGATGGAAGCAAGCCACCGGTTGAGCAATCCTTCAGCATCTTGGTGTCCCCACGTAACCCCAACATCGCTCTAAAGCCTACCAGCGGCCCGGTGGGGTCTCAGGTCACCATCACCGGCACCCAGTTCCCACCCTCTGCCAGCGTGACCTCCATCGCTTTCGCAAGGTCCGCGGCGGAGCTTTTTGTCCCGGTGCAGATTGGGCCTACCTCCACGGACACTTCTGGCAGATTCGAGATAACGGTCCGCGTCCCGTTAATATCGCCGGGCGCGGCCACCGTTGAAGCCACCGTCAGCGACGGCAACGGCGGCTCCACCGCCGCCGCCCCGTTCACGGTGCTGCCGGCCACTATCACCCTTAAGCCTGCCAGCGGCCAGGTGGGGGCAGATGTCGTAATCACCGGCGCCGGGTTCCCGCCCTCTACCCAGTTGACCTCCATCCTGTTCGGCAATATATCTATGCTGGGCCAGGCGTCGCCGTCCACGGACGCGTCGGGCGGCTTCCAGGTGACGGTGCCGGTGCCGGACTTGCCGCCGGGCCCCATAACCGTCAGCGCCACGGTGGTCAACTCCTTCGCCACCGCCCCGTTCACGGTGCTGCCGGCCACCATCACCCTTAAGCCTGCCAGCGGCCAGGTGGGGTCTCAGGTGAATGTCATTGGCGCCGGGTTCCCACCATTGACCGGCGTGAACTCCATCCTATTCGGCGCGATCAATGTGCGAGGCGAGGGGTCGCTGTCCACGAATAACTTGGGCGGCTTCGTGGTGACCGTGACCGTGCCGAACCTGGAGCCGGGCCCAACAACCGTCCGCGCCGAAGTGGTCAACGGCTCGGCGGTCTCCGCCGAGGCCGTGTTCACGGTGCTACCCACCCCCAGAATCACTCTTGCGCCGGCCAGCGGCCAGGTGGGGTCGGTGGTTGCTATCATCGGCGCCCAGTTCCCGCCCTCTGCCAGCTTGGTCTCCATCCTCTTCGGCGATTTGTCCTTGCTCGAGGGGGCCGGCGTGTCCACCGACGCCTCGGGCGGCTTCCAGGTAGCGGTGACGGTGCCGGCCTTGCCGCTGGGCCCCGTAATCGTCACCGCCAACGTCGGCGCCGACTCCGCCACCTTCGTGTTCACCGTGCTGCCCACCCCCAGCATCACGGTTGACCCCATCAGAGGAGCAATGGGGTCGAACGTGATGGTCACCGGCGCCGGGTTTCCACCCTCTACCGCGGTGACCTCTATCTTCTTCGCTGCCGGTGCCCAGGCAAACTTCGTCGCTGGCGCAACGGACGCCTCTGGCGCCTTCACGACGGTCGCAGTGGTGCCGACGGGCCTGGTGTTGGGCCCGACAACCGTCGGCGCCACCGTCGGCGCCGCCACCGCCACCGCCCCATTCACGGTGCTGGCTAGCCCCGGCGGACCGCCGTAGACGCCGCGGGCTACCCGGAGGGTTACCTGGGAACGCCAAAAACCCCACGGCCACTAGGCCGTGGGGTGGATGAACTGGGCGCCGGCGGCGCGGCAGGCCCAGGCCACAATGCCTTAGCCCAAGGGCGCTGGGACTCCGGGCAGCAGGCGAGGCGCGAGCCAGCGGATCCCTACCCGCGTCTCAAGAACTCCAGGCTCATCTCCCCATCCGCCTGACCGCTGGCGCTGACGTTCTTGATGAAGATGATCCACCGTGCCGCGGAGTTGCTCTGCCGCACCGCCGCGGGGTCCAGGGTGAAGATCACGGTGGGAGAGTGAGCCGAAACCCGCAGCGCCGGAATTCGCCGCCCGTCGGGCTGCTGCACCGCCAGCTCCAGCACGTCGGCGGCGCCCTTCCACTCCACCGTCGCTTCCAGGTGAGTTGGGTTGTCCTTGGGCACCTGGAACCCAAACGCCAGCTCCTGACCGGGGTTCAAGACCACCGCTTGGGTGATGTCCGGGCGGTCCCGCACCACAAACCCGAATATCACCACGGCCACCACCACCACCACCGCCAGCACCGCCGCGGCCATCATCAGCTTTCGCTTGCCCTTGCCGAACAGCCTGGTGATGGTCCGGAACGGAAACGAGAATATCGCCTTGATCCACGCGGGGATCTTGGCGGTGGCCTCCAGCTCCCCCGGGGCTGTCTTGGGAGGGGCTGTCCCGGGGTCGGGCGTGCCGGTCAGGTTGAAGCGGTAGGCCTTGGGACGGCCCAGCATGGGACGCTTCAGCGGCGTCACCACCAGCCTAACGTCTTTCTGCTCGCAGGGAAGAACGTTGGGGCGCTGCGGGTCAAACTGAAAGCGGCAGAGCTCCTCCGGGTCGGTGCCGGTAAGCCCGATGTTGAGGGCGGCATTGCCCTGGTTGTTCAGGTTCAGTTGGTAGACGCCGCGGGGGCCCGAGATCTTTTGAGGGCGCAGGGCCATGGCGAAATCGTAGAAGGGGAGAACCGTCATCTCCACCGGCACCAGTTGGTCCTGTCCAGCGTTGCGGTTGGACTCCACGCGCACCACCACCGGATAGCTCTTGGCGGTGGTGGCGCACGCTTTGGGCGGCTTAATGGCCAGGCTGGCGGTGGCACGGGAGTTGGGGTCCAACCGCATGGCGGGGGCAGTAATCTGGTACCAACTGCGGTCCAGTCCGTCCACGCTGACCTGGAAGGCATCTACCAGGGGGCCGGTGTTGGCCACGGTAATGGTCACCGTGGCCGTGTCGCCGGCGTTCAACTGGACCGCTTTTGGCGTGACTTCCACTGAGACATGGCTTAACATCCGTGCTACCTCAACCTGGGCAAGTTACTGGGCAAGTTACTGGGCAAAGGATTTCAGATAGTGGTGGTGACCGCGCTGGGCCCCGTAGACGCCGAGGTTGACCCCAAGCTCGGTGGCCGAACGGATGGCCTCCCTGGCGGCCGGCCGCTCCGGCCACCCGCCGTCCCAGAGACAGCCAAAATCCCCATCGCTGAACAGGATGCCATCCCCCACCAGGAACCTGGGCGGGCCCTCGGTGCCGTCGGGCGCCTGGGAGAAGAGGTGATGCACCGTGAGCAGAGGGTCCCCCAGCTGCACCGGCGTCATCTGCCTCTGGAGCTCCCCGGCCATCTGGTTGAAAGACGCATAGAAGGCCCCGGTCCTCTGACCACTGCCGACGCCAGTTCCGGCGCCGCAGCTCTCCCCCATAATGGTGCCGCCCCGCTGCAGGAAGTGGTCCAGCACCGCCAGCTGGGCCTGGCTCAGCACGAACTCCTGTTGACCGGCCATAAGCAGGAGCTGGAAGTTGCCAACCTCCTGGTCCAGCCCGACCGCGCCTTTGAACTCGGCGCGATAGCCCGTGGTGGCGTTGATGGCGTGGGCCAGGCGGATGGCGCCGGGCTGGTGCCGGGGGGCGCCGCCGGCGCCGGTCTCCAGGCTGATGACGCCGATGGCCACCTGTCCCAGGGCGGGCGGCCCGGATACCAGGCGATAGCGCAGGTCGATTTCGTCGGGTCCGGGCCGAAGGATGGACTGGGCGTCGCGGATCACCGCCTGGGGTGAGGAGAAATCGATGCGGGCCAACTCAACGTAGGCCTCGTTGGGGATCTGGTTCAGCTGCTGGAGCAGGTACCGCTCCACCACGTAGGTGGGCGTGGCCCCCTCCGGTCCCCCGGGCTGGGCCGTCGCCTCCGGCACGTCACGGTACATCAGCGTGAGGTAGGAGAGGCCCGGGTCCACGGCGTTGAGGCGGAAATGCACCGACTCGCCAACAATGATTATGTTGCCTTGCGTGTCAATGGCCACGCCGGGGTAAATCACCACCGATTGGTCCGGCGGATTCCAGGCCACTACCTCCAGTCCCACCGCGACCCCCGGTCGGTGCATGGCGATGTTGTGCAGCCGGTGGTGCATGCGATGGTAGTCATGCGCCGCCGACCAGGTGGATACGTCAATCACCAACCCGCGGTGCGGGTTAAGTCTGCGCAGGGCCTGTGTCGGAATCTGGACGGGGGTCAATACACACCTCCGGCGCCCGGTGCCCGCAGAAAGGATACCAGATGCTTGCGTCTCCTGGAAGCAGAAACCAACAGCATGAAAGACGAGAAACGTCCCTCCGCCCTGACGATGAGGTAATGCGGCGAGGTCACGGCGTTCATGGCCCCGCGGGCCGTGCCCCAGGGGCGGCCTTGGCCACCACCTGCAGGGTGTAGGCCGTGTGGGCGGGCTTCTCGGCCTCAATGATCGCCCTGAGCTGGCTCATGTCCAGCGACTGGGGGTCGTCCACCTCCAGCGTGACGGCGAAGGTGTACGGGCCGCTGCCTTCTCCCAGCACGGTATTCAACCCCAGCCGGGACTGTCCCGCCAGGGGTATGCCGGGAAAGTCCTCGGTAATATGAGGCTCCCCGCCGGTGTACACGCGCAGGTACTCCAGCAGGCCCTGGCGGGTGCCCCTCGACCGGTACAACCCGACCGCGGCATGGGCCAAATCCCGCCGTCGCTCCAGGGGCCAGCTCTCATCCAGCGCCAGGTCCAGCCAGGACGCCAGCCAGGGGAGGACATCGTTGGGCGCGGTGCCGGGATCAAAGTAGTAGCTGATGTTGTCCAGGATCTCTTCAATGGGGCTCAGGATGCTCTCAAAGATCATGAGGAACCGCCCCATGAAGGGGTGCTCGGAGTAGATGGCAGGCAGATATTGCAGGTAGCTGCTCTGCTGGCCGAAAGCCACTGAGGAGGTGCCGTTGCGCGAGAGGACCACGATTAAACCGCCTTTCGTCAGAAGCAGGTTATGGTATGGGACGCGGAGCACAACAGGCCATCGGCAGGGATCTCCAGGGTGCGGATGGCATCACCCTTCTGCTGGTTGGTGGGGTCCACCCGGTACAGTTTCAGCTCGGCGGTGTAGTCCACGCCGGCCACCGATTGGATCTGGGAGTAGAGCTCCGAGTCCACCAGGTCCCGGCCAAAGGGCCAGCCATCACCGTCGGGGCCGCCCTGCAGCGGGTGGATGAACTGGTACAGCTTGTCGGCTACCGCCTGGCTCACCAGGTTGGGCTCGGCGCCACGGCGCACCTTGACCCGGGCCTCCACGGCCACCCACACGTACTGGGGCGCGTCCACCACCAGGGCCGTGGTCAGCAGCTTCCGCTCCTCCAGATGTTTTCGCACGTCCGCCACCATCTCCCGGCTGGGGACAAGCTCCTCCTCGCTGAGGCGCAGGCTGGAGGCCGGCAAGGCCGGGGTGACCAGCACCTGCACCACGCCGGGCGCCGGGCTGCCGGGGGTTCCTGCCTGCTGGGGCTGGACGCAGTGGGCCCGGCCCACCAGGGGCGAGGCCTCCTTGGCCAGGGATTCAAAATCCTCCGCCGTCACCGCGCGATACCGGGTGCGCAGGAGCTGGGGCCCGCGCATCTTGGCGTGCTCGATACTCTCCGGATCAACCCCGCCGGCGGCGGACCTGCGGTTGGTCACCGCGGCGACGTAGGGAATGGCGGTCTTCAGGACCCTAAGCACGCCCCGGCCCAGGTTGCCGGTGACGCCGCCCCCGGAGCGGTAGGCCGTCAGGCGCACATGGGCGCCCCCCGGCGGGGTGGCCCCGTACCGGGACTGCCCGGTGGGGGAGCGGATCACCGGCCCGAAGAGCACCTGCCCGGCCACCGGGTCGCCCACAAAGTGCTTGTCCGCCGGACCGGACCGGGAGAACTCGGCCACCTGAGTCCAGGTCTCCCAGCCGCTGCCGTCCTCCCGCTCCACCTCCACCGTCTCGCCCCCTTCCAGGGGCAGGATGGGCGTCCGGGAGATGTTCATGGTCTGGCCGGGCTTGCCGTCGCTGATGCCCAGCACCTCTCCCACCACCCGGGAGACGTGGGTGGCCCACGCGCTGCCTCCCATGGCCTGGACCGCCACGGAGCTGATCCGAGGCGAGGTCTCGTAGGCGCCCTGCTCCGCAGTGAAGGCCGTGACCTGGCAGCGGAGCCAGTTGCTCTCGCGGAGGCCGACGGTGGTCCGTCCGGCGCTGCGGGGCAGGTGCAGCAGAAGCTGGCCCGGCGCGTTCAGTCCCCGGGTGCCATCTTCCTGAAGCCAGGCCTCGGCCTCCGGCTCGCGGGAGAAGGTTTCCCAGCGGGAAACATCGGTGTCCCAGTACTGCCACTGCAAGGGCGGGTTGGACGGGTTGATTCCCACGCTGGTGCCCTGGCAGCCCAGGACCACGGCCAGCACGGTTTGGGCGACGTCGGTGCTGAAGCCCAGGTAGAAGACGTCGCCCGGCCGGGGCACCTCCTGAAACAGGGGTGTGCCGCGGAGCGGGCCGCCTGGGGCCGGCGGCGGCACGGGCAGGCTGGCCTGCTGTCTTAGCTGGGGCAACAGGTCGTAGAACTGGGCGGCGTCCGGACTGACCAGCAGGTAGTCCAGCCGGGGAGGATAGATTGTCAGCTCCTCATCGGTGGTGAAGACAATCGCCTCCTGGGTCTCGGTTCGCACCGTGGCCACCTCCGTGCCCAGGGGGACCTTAACGGGCGTGGGCTGGGGCGCCGACAACAGGAAGGTGACCTCGGTGGCGGCCGGGTTGGCCGGGGTGAGGGTGACGCCCAGCAGGTCCAGGAACTTGATGTAGC
>JBGPJN010000012.1:0-23463 GCA_041485445.1 Dehalococcoidia bacterium | reverse complement strand
AGGCCAGGTAGACCCACTGCACCTTCTCGCGGCGCACCAGGTCCGCCAGCTCCGACTCGTCGAAGATGGGGATGCCCTGAGGGTACCGCGGCCCGCTGAGGGACGGCGGGTAGGTTCGCCCGGCGATGTCCGGTATCTGGGCGGCGGTGAAGGCCACCACCCGGTAGCGGGGGTCCTCCCGGAACACCTCGTTGAAGTTGTGGAAGTCCCGCCCGGCGGCGCCCATGATTACCACCCGCGTGGGCTTGGTTGAGTCGTTCTCATGGTTGGCATTCAGATTCAATGGACTTCCCTCCTTGGCTTCCCCGGTCAGCAGAGGTCTTGGGCAACGTAGACCTTTTCGTCAATGCCGATGGCCACGCCAATGCCCTGCTTGTCGTAGCGCGCTTCCAGGACGTTATGGTGGTGCCCTGGGCTATCCATCCAACCGTCCACCACCTGCCTGGCGAGCTCCTCAACCGACAAGTAGTCTTTTCTTACTGGAATACCATACAGGTAAGTCGTGGAGGAATGCAGCCACGTTTGGAAGAGGTTTTCGCCGATTCCTTCAGTGTGGGAGGAGCCATAGTCCTTGCGGCAGGCATAGCCTGCTTTGTCAGCCCTGGCGGACGGAGATAGCCCCGCGAGGTTTTCATGGGCGAAGTAGTCGTGGACCGCCATGTCCTGGCTGTGGAGCCTGGCAACATCGGATAGTGAGGCGTCAAGGGTCAGCGGACTTAGCGAAGCCCGTGTCCGTTCGGCGTTAACGAGGCCGTGAATCTGGCGCTCCAACTCGCCAATCCACCTGGCGCTGCCGCGTTCCTGGCTGGCTGGAGTGGGTGTTGGCTTCAGTTCAGGCTTTCCCGGCGCGGAGCGTGGCATACCCGAGGGTATGGGCGCCGGCGTGGGCGCAGGCAGGCCGGCGGACGGACGAGGGCCGGGAGCCACTGGCGTGGGTGAGTTGGTCAGCCGCTCCTTGAGCCGCAATACCCCGTGCTGGGCGTTCTCCACGCGCTGGGCCATGGCAGGTGGAAACAAGGGCAGCAGAGCCAGCGCAATGGCTGCCCCAACCGCCATCAAGACCGCGGCCCGAAAGAAGTTTCCCATTGACTAGCGCATCCGGCGCCGCGGCAACAAAGAGCCTTTTCGCCGCCTCTCGCACTGTACACAGGTGCAGGCGGGCGGATGTTTGCCCCGCATGTAGTCTCGGTCACTGAGTGGCATTCGCTTCCCTCACCGCCTACCCCAGCCCTATGATCTCCCCGGCAGGCGTCACGTCCAGGTCCAGGGCGCGGGGCCGGGTGGGCAGCCCCGGCAGGGTCTCCATGCGCCCCGCCAGGGGGTACAGGAACCCGGCGCCCACCGAGGCCCGGATGTCCGATACCGCAAAGGTGTAGCCGCTGGGCCGGCCCCGGCGCGCCGGGTCGTGGGAGATGGAGAGGTGGGTCTTGGCCATGCAGATGGGCAGGCCGCCCCAGCCCTGCTCCTCAAACCGGCGCAGGCGGCGGCGGGCCTCCGGGGCCCAGGCCACGCCCTCGGCCCCATAAATCTTCTGGGCCAGGGCCAGCACCTTGTCCTCCGCCGTGGCGTCCAGCGGGTAGGCGTAGCTGGGCTCCACGGGGCCTTGGCTGGCGGCCCGGACCACCGCCTCGCCCAGGGCCGTGGCGCCGTCGCCGCCGTCGGTGAAGCCGGAGAACTCCGCCGCATCGCTGGCCCCGGCGTCCAGCGCGATCTTCCGCGCCGCGGCCACCTCCTCGGCGCTGTCGGTGGGGAAGCGGTTGATGGCCACCACCACCGGCAGCCCCACGCCGCGCACGATGCCCACGTGGTGGGCCAGGTTGGGGCCGCCGCTGGCCACCATGCCTGGGTTGGGCCGCTCCAGGTCCCGCCGCGTTGCCCCGCCGTGCCACTTCAGCGCCCGCACGGAGGCCACCAGCACCGCGGCGCTGGGCTGCAGGCCGCTCTGCCGGCACTTGATGTGGATGAACTTCTCAAACCCCAGGTCGGAGCCAAACCCGGCCTCGGTGACCACGTAGTCGGCGTAGGCCAGGGCCAGCCGGTCCGCCACCACCGAGCTGCACCCGTGGGCGATGTTGCCAAAGGGGCCGGCGTGCACCAGGGCGGGTTGCCCCTCCAGGGTCTGCACAAGGTTGGGCAGGATGGCGTGGCGCAGCAGGGCCAGCAGCGGGCCGGTGAAACCCAGCGACCCCACGGTCACCGGCTCGTCCTGGGGGGTGGCGCCCACCACGGTGCGGGCCAGCCGCTGTCTCAGATCTTCCAGGTCCGCCGACAGGGCCAGGATGGCCATGATCTCCGAGGCGGCGATGATGTCGAAGCGGCCCTCCCGCAGGGGGCTGTTGTTGCCGCCGCCCAGGCCGGTGACCACCTGTCGCAGCGCCCGGTCCGAGGCGTCGGTGACCCGCGACCACTGGATGCCCCCCGCCTCCAGGCCGTTGGCCGCGCCCCGGTACACCGCGTTGTCCACCAGGGCGGCCAGCAGGTTGTGGGCCGAGGCCACGGCGTGGGCGTCGCCGGTGAAGTGGAGGTTGATCTCGTCCTCAGGCACCACCTGCGCACGGCCGCCGCCGGTGCCGCCGCCCTTGATGCCGAAGATGGGCCCCAGGGACGGCTCCCGCAGGGTGACCACAGCGTTATGGCCCAGCTTGCCCAGGCCCTGGGTCAACCCCACGGCGGTGGTGGTCTTGCCCTCCCCGGCAGGGGTGGGCGTCATGCCGGTGACCACCACCAGCCTGCCTGGCTGGCGGCGACCTTCCGCCAGGGCCTGGGGCGATATCTTGGCCTTGTAATGGCCGTAGGGGATAAGGTGCTGTTGGGAGATGCCCAGCCGCTGGGCAACCTGGCTGATGGGGTCCATCATCCACCTCTTTCCCGATGATAAGTCTTCCAGGGATGTTAACGCCAGGGAAGTTAGCGCGGGATGTGGGGAGCTTGTTTATGTGAATCTCTTTGGCCGCTGATGACGGGCCAGTTTCAGGTAGGGGCGAGGCATGCCTCGCCCCTATGGGTTCTCCCAGCGCTTTACCCTCAACTGAGGGGCTAAGGCTTCGGGCCTCAATGGTGGTACTGCACGGTGTCGTTGAGCCAGACGCCAAAGGGCGACGGCGCCGCCGGGCGGCGGGTCGCCTCACGGGCGCGGGCGCGACGACGGGACAGCCAGCGCGCGATGACTTGCATCAGGGACAACTTGATGCGCATATTCAAGCCGAAATCCCCCCAACCCCCCTTTGCAAAGGGGGGCGAGGGGGCGATTCCAAGGGCAGGTCAGCGGCCACTTCCCGCTCCAGGCGCTGGATGTCCTGCTCGCTGAGATTAAAGTACTTGGCGTCGGGGTGGTGGAACACCAGGGCGCTGACCGCCGACTCGGGGTCCATCATGAACCCCTCGGTCAGCTCCACACCGATGTTGGCGGTCACGTCCAGCAGCCGGAAGAGCTGGGCCTGGTCCTCCAGCCGCGGGCAGGCGGGGTAGCCGAAGGAGTAGCGCCGGCCCCGGTAGTGGGCGCGGAACAGGTCGGGGAAACTCAGCCCCGGCGGGTCGCCAAAGCCCCACATCTGCCGTATCTGCTGGTGCAGCAGCTCCGCGAAGGCTTCCGCGCCCTCCAGGGCCAGGGCTTGCAGAATGTGGGAATCCAGGAACCGCCCCGCGTCCTTCCACTGGTCGGCCAGGGCGCGCACGCCGGGGCCCACGCTGGTGACGAACATGGCGACGTAGTCCATTTGGCCGGACTCTTTGGGCCGGGCGTAGTCGGCCAGGCAGAGGCCGTCCCCGTGGGACTGGCGGCCAAAGTAGAACTGCTCCAGCACCGTCTGGCCGTCCGGCCCGTACACCAGCAGCCGCTGGCCCTGGGACTGGCAGGGGAAGAACTTGAAGACGGCGTTGGCGCCGATGTGGGGCGAGGCCAGCATCAGGTCCTCCACCCGCCGCACCGCGTCGCGCAGCTCCACCGCGCCCGGCTCGCCGGCCTCCAGCGCCTCGGTGAAGCGGCCTTTAAATCCCAGGTGGCGCACGTACAGCATCTGGGGGTTGATGTAGGGGAAGACCTTGCCCAGGTCGTAGCCCTTCAGCAGATGCGGGCGCAGGTCCGGGGGACGGGGCACCGCAAAGTCGTGGCGAAGCTGGGCCGGGGGCGTGGTGGGCGCCGCCTCGGCCTCCGCGTCCACCAGGCGCTGGCGGTCGGCCTCCTGCATGGCCTCGGTGTCCCGCCGCAGGTCCGCCGCCAGCCGCTCCCGCTGGTCGGCGTCCTGAATCGCCTGGGCCAGGGACAGGCCGGACATAGCGTCCCGGGCGTAGGCCACCAGGCCGCCGTACTCCGGGGCGATGCGCAGGCGGGTGAACCGGTTGGACAGGGCGGCGCCGCCCACCAGGATGGGACAGGCGATGCCCGCCTGGCGGAAGTCCCGCACCGTCTCCACCATCATCTGGGCCGACTTCACCAGCAGCCCGGACAGGCCGATGATGTCGGGCTGGTGCTGCTGGTAGGCGGTGATCAGGTCCTGGGGCGGCACTTTGATGCCCAGGTTGATCACCTTGTAGCCGTTGTTGGAGAGAATAATTTCCACCAGGTTCTTGCCGATGTCGTGGACGTCGCCCTTGACGGTGGCCAGCACCACCTTGCCCCTGGTCGAGGACTCCACCCGCTCCATGTGGGTCTCCAGGCGGGCCACAGCGAACTTCATGGCCTCCGCCGACTGGAGCACCTCCGCCACGATGAGCTGGTTGGCGTTGAACTGGCGGCCCACCTCGTCCATGCCGGCCATCAGCGGCCCGTTGATGATCTCCAGGGGGCTGCGGCCCAGCAGGGCCTCGTCCAGGTCCTCGGCCAGACCCTCCCGGCTGCCCTCGATGATGGCCAGGGAGAGCCGCTGGTCCAGGGGCAGGCTGCGCCGCTCCTCGACGGTGGACTTGGGGGCCTTGTCCCGGAAATGGGCGGCGAAGGCGGCCACCGGGTCGGCGCCCCGGTTCCAGATCAGGTCCTCCGCCAGGGTGCGCTCATCTTCGGGGATGGAGGCGTAGCGCTGCAGCAGCTCCGAGTTGACGATGGCCAGGTCCAGCCCGGCCTGGACGCAGTGGTACAGGAACACCGAGTTGAGCACCTCACGCCCCGCCACGGGCAGGCCGAAAGACACGTTGGAGATGCCCAAAATTATCTTGGCATCGGGCAGGGCCTGTTTAATCAGGCGCACGCCCTCGATGGTCTCCGCCGCCGAGCCGACGTACTTGGCGTCGCCGGTGCCGCAGGGGAACACCAGGGGGTCGAACATTATGTCTTGCGGCGGCACGCCGTACTTCTCGGTGAGCAGCCGGTACGATCGCAGGGCCACCTCCAGCTTGCGCTGGCGGGTGACGGCCTGAGCCTGCAGGGGGTCGTCGTCGATGCACCCCACCACCAGGGCCGCGCCGTAGCGCCGGGCCAGGGGCACCACCGCCTGGAAGCGGGCCTCGCCGTCCTCCAGGTTGATGGAGTTGATGATGGACTTGCCCTGGAGGCGCTTCAGGGCCTCCTCAATGCAGTGGGCGTCGGTGGAGTCCACCATGACCGGGGCCTTGACCTTCTTGACCAGCACCTCCAGGAAGGCGGTCAGGTCGGACACCTCGTCCCGGTCGGGGTCCTGGAGGCACACGTCCAGGATGTGGGCGCCGTTACGCACCTGGCGGCGTCCCACCTCGGCGGCGGCCTCCAGGTCGCCCTGGGCGATGAGGCGGCGGAACTGCCGGCTGCCCAGCACGTTGGTGCGCTCGCCCACAATGCCGGGACGCAGCTCCTGGTTAATCACCAGGGCTTCAATGCCCGACACCCGCGTCTCCGAGGTCGCCACGGGCTGGCGTCCCCGCTGCCCGGCAGCCAGCGCGGCCAGCCGGCGGATGTGCTCCGGCCCGGTGCCGCAGCAGCCGCCCACCACGTTGACCCAGCCCGCGGCGATGAACCGGCCCATGGTGTTGGCCAGCATCTCCGGGGTCTCGTTGTAGCGGCCGTTCTCGTCGGGCAGTCCGGCGTTGGGCACGCAGGCCACCGGGAAGCGGGAGATCCCGGCCAGGGTGCGCACGTGGTCGGTCATGAACTCGGGGCCGGTGGCGCAGTTGAAGCCGATCCACAGCAGGTCCCGGTGGGCCAGGGAGGTGTAGAAGGCCTCCGGGTCCTGCCCGGCCAGCAGGGTGCCCATGGCCTCCACGGTGCCCTGGACCGCCACCGGCGCCTGGCGGCCCAACTGGGCGAAGGCCCGGTCAATGCCCTCCAGCCCCGCCTTCACGTTCAGCGTATCCTGGCTCGTCTCCAGCAGCAGCACGTCCACGCCGCCCTCCAGCAGGCCGGCGGCCTGCTCCTGGTAGGCCGCCGCCAGGGCGTCGAAGGTGATGCCGCCGGTGACGGAGATGGTCTTGTTGGTGGGCCCCATGGAGCCGGCCACAAAGCGGGGCTGCTGGGGCGTGCTGGCGGCGTCGGCCAGGCGGCGGGCCAGGGCGGCGGCCTCCAGGTTGATGCGCCGGGCCTCGTGGGTCAGGGCGTACTCCCCCAGCACCACGGACGTGGCGCCGAAGGTGTTGGTCTCCAGGATGTCGGCGCCGGCGTCCAGGTAGCCCTGGTGGATATCCGCGATGACATCAGGCCGGGTCAGCACCAGATACTCGTTGCAGCCCTCGTACTGGGGGCCGCCAAAGTCGTCGGCGGTGAGGTTCCGGCCCTGGATGGCGGTGCCCATAGCGCCGTCCAGCACCAGGATCCTCCCGGCGGCCAGCAGGGCTTTCAGAGTGGCGATGCGGTCAGTGGAGGTCATTCTTACTCAAACACCGGGGGACGATTTACCGCAGAGACGCAGAGTACACAGAGAAACCAGCATCAATCTCTGTCGTAATTCTCAGCGCCCTCTGCGTCTCTGCGGTGGAAAGAACAGCCAGCCCAAAAGGACCTACTCCGGGTTCTCGTACTCCGTGGTCCACGTTCTCGTCATTCCGGCGCAAGCCGGAATCCAGCTACCCTAGCTCCTCATACAGGTCACGCCATTCCGGATTTGACTCTTCAATCAACGCCAACTTCCAGGCGCGCTTCCATCCCTTGATGGCCTTCTCGCGGCCGATTGCACTCTCCATAGTGCTGTGGGCTTCGTACCACACCAACGTATGCACTCCGTAACGTTGTGTTAACCCTTCAACCAGATCATTCTTGTGTTGCCAGATGCGTTGGATGAGGTTGGAGGTTACGCCCACGTACAAAGTACCGTTTCGCCTGCTCGCGAGAAGGTAGACACAGGGCTGCCACCCTGGGTTCCGGCCTTCGCCGGAACGACGATGAGCATGCAGTTGGTGTTCCTCGCTGCCAAACCCTGGAATGGATTGGGTGCAGGTGTCACCCCCTCACTCCGGGTTCTCGTACTCCGGGGTCCACTGGGGCGGCTGGCCGCTCCACACCCGCTGGATGTTGGCGAAGGAGTTGTCCGCCCGTTTGGGGATGGACTCCAGGGTGGGCCCGGCAGTGTGGGGCGTGATGATGGCGTTCTCCAGCTTCAGCAGCGGGTCGCTGGGGTCCGGCGGCTCATGCTCCATCACGTCCAGCCCGGCGGCGGCGATGGTGCCCTTACGCAGCGCCTCCGCCAGGGCCGGCTCGTCAATGACGCCGCCCCGGCTGGTGTTCACAATGACCGCGGTGGGCTTCATCATGGCCAGCTCCCGCGGGCCGATCATGCCCCGGGTCTCCCGGGTCAGGGGCACGTGCAGCGTCACCACGTCGGAGGTGCGCAGCAGCTCCTCCAGGGGCACCGCCTGCAGGCCCAGGGCCTCCTCCTGGGTGGGCGGCAGCGGGTGAAACTTGTCGTAGTACTGGAGGCTCACGTCAAAGGCCCTCGCCCGCTTGGCCACCTGCTGCCCGATGTTGCCCATGCCGATGATGCCCAGGGTCTTGCCCTCCAGCTCAAACACGTCGATCCGGCGGTCCTGCTCCGGCTTCCACCGGCCTGCCCGCACGTTGGTGGCGTAGTACATGAGCCGCCGGTAGCAGGAGAGGATGAGCATCATGGTGTGCTCCGCTACCGCCACCCGGTTGGCGCCGCCGTTGTTGGCCACCGGGATGCTCAGGTCGCCGGCCAGGCGCAGATTCATCTCATCGTAGCCGGCGCTGAGCAGCTGGATGAGCTTGCACTTCTTGGCCGCCTGGAGCACCCGGTCGGAGAGGCGGCCGGGGAAGAGCATGATGAAGTCGGCGTCCCGCACCAGTTTGATCTTCTCGTCGTCGGGCAGGTTGGCCGGGGCGGCCACCACATCCATGCCGGGCAACGCGCGGTCCACCACCTGCTGACGTAGGTTGGGCGGGAGGTTGGTGAAGAACACTACCTTAGCTTGGGACATAGTCGTGACGTACCGCCGTTGCAGACTGTGGGGGAAGTTGGCCCCACCAGTTTACCACAGCCCTGCATGGCAAGGAGCGGAGACCACCCCCTCTGTGTCTCCCCCTTGGTTAGGGGGAGAAGGCCAATCCCGTCCCCCCTTACCAAGGGGGGACTACAGGGGGGTCGTCCCTCGTCCCCCTCCAGGCGCGCGGCGGAGGGCGGAGACCACCTCCTCTGTGTCTCCCCCTTGGTAAGGGAGAGAGACTGGCTGCCCACTCATGCCCTATTTGCCCGCTCCACCGCCGCCCGCCGGCGGCGCCGATGCCGCCAGCTCTTGAAACACCTGCCGCCAGCGGTCGGCGTCGCCCTTCCCGTAGCCGTCGCGGTAGATAATCACCCCCTGGGCGTCAAAGGCCACCTTGGTGGACTGGGTCTGCACCCGCAGGTCTCGCAGCGTGGCGCCAACTGCCTCCGCCACCGGCCAGGGATGCCCCTGCCGCTGCCGGTAGGACTCCAGCGCGGCGATGCCCTCCGTGGGGTCGGAGCCGATGGCGTAGAACGCGACTCGGCCGGCGTATTCCGGGTAGATGCCTTTCAGGCGCTGCAACTCAGCGCGGCAGGTGGGTCACCAGGTGGCGAAGAAGAACAGGAAAGTGGGACGGTGCTGGACCAGCAGCTCCTGGGAGGTTACCTGAGTGCCGTCGGCCAGCTTGATGGTGAAGGCCTGGACCCGGTCCCCCACCTGGCCGCCGCCTGCTGGTATGGCAGTCGCCGCAGGTAAGGCAGTCGCCGCAGGCATGACAGTCGCCGCAGGTATACCCGGGGCGCCGCCGCCGGGGGTTGGCGCCGCCGCCGGCCCGCACGCCAGAGTCACCATCACCAGCGCCAGCGCCAGCAGGCCCGGCCCGGCCGTAAGGAACGCGCGTTCCACGGGAATGTGTCTCATGCTTGTGCCTCCATGCCTCGCCTCAGAACCAGCCCGGCGGCGGCGAGACTCTGCCGTTGGGTTGCATCCATTACTACGTGGGCCAGCCGTCCCGAGGATGTATACTGTCCCAGCGCCACATTACACCGGCCCAGACCCAAGATGCCAGGAGCCATCATGCCCAATCGCTTGATCAATGAGACCAGTCCCTACCTGTTACAACACGCCCACAACCCCGTGGACTGGTACCCCTGGGGGCCGGAGGCCCTGGAGCGGGCCAAGCGGGAGGACAAGCCCATCCTGCTGAGCATCGGCTACTCCGCCTGCCACTGGTGCCACGTGATGGAGCGAGAGTCCTTTGAGGACCAGGCCACCGCCGCGCTGATGAACGAGTTCTTTGTGAGCATCAAGGTAGACCGGGAGGAGCGCCCGGACCTGGACGCAGTGTACATGGAGGCGGTGCAAATGCTCACCGGCGGCGGCGGCTGGCCCATGACGGTGTTCCTCACCCCCGATGGCCGGCCCTTTTACGGCGGCACCTACTTCCCGCCGGTGGACCACCCCAACATGCCCGGCTATCCCCGCCTGCTCATGGCCATGGCCAAGACCTACCAGAGCAACCGCGGCGAGGTCCTGCGGGTGACCCAGCAGGTTGCCGCCCAGCTTGGCCGCACCGGACAGCTTGCCAAGGGGACTACGCCCCTGACGGCGGACGTGCTGCATCGCGCTTACTCCAGCCTGGCCACCAACTTCGACTACCAGAACGGCGGCTTCGGTGCGGCGCCCAAGTTCCCCCAGCCCATGACCCTGGAGTTCCTGCTGCGCTACCACCACCACGGGTACAGTCCCCGGGCCTGGGACATGGTGGAGCTGACGCTGGACAAGATGGCCTGCGGCGGCATGTACGACCAGATCGCCGGGGGGTTCCACCGCTACTCCACCGACGCCTTCTGGCTGGTGCCCCACTTTGAGAAGATGCTCTACGACAATGCGCTGCTGGCCCGGCTCTATCTGCACGCGTACCAGGTCACGCGGCGACCCCTGTACCAGCGGGTCGCCCAGGAGGTCCTGACCTACGTGCTGCGGGAGATGACCGACCCGGCGGGCGGGTTCTACTCGGCCCAGGACGCCGACAGCGAGGGCGAGGAGGGCAAGTTCTTCCTTTGGACACCGGAGCAGCTCCGCGCCGCCCTTGGCAACCAGGACGGCGACACCCTGGGCGGGTTCTTTGGCGTCACCGAGGCCGGCAACTTTGAGGGGCAGACCATCCTGCACATTCCTCGGATGCCCGCGGAGTTCGCCAAGGAGCACGGCCTGGACCTGGACGGCCTGCTGGACCTGATCAAGCGGGGCAAGGAGACCCTGCGGACGGTGCGGGAGGAGCGGGTGCACCCACTGCGGGACGACAAGGTGCTGGCTTCGTGGAACGGGCTGATGCTGCGCAGCTTCGCCGAGGCCGGGGCTTGCCTGAAGCGCCCCGAGTACCTGCACGCCGCCCGGCGCAACGCCGCCTTCCTGCTGGACAACCTGCGCCCCCAGGGGCGGTTGCTGCGCACCTGGCGTCAGGGCCAGGCCCACCTGCTGGGCTACCTGGAGGACTACGCCTGCGTAGCCGACGGCCTGCTGGCGCTGTACGAGGCCACCTTTGAGCCTCGCTGGCTGGAGGAGGCGGTGAGCCTGGCCAACGCCATGATCGAGCTGTTCTGGGACGAGGGCGTGGGCGGCTTCTACGACACCGGCGCGGACCATGAGGCGCTGGTCATCCGCCCACGGGACATCTTCGACAACGCCCAGCCCTGCGGCGGCTCGGTGGCCTCGGACCTGCTGCTGCGGCTGGCGGTGGTCACCGGCAACCAGGAGTACGCCCGCAAGGGGGCGGCGCCCCTGCGGGCCCTGAACGAGCTGATGGGCCGCGCGCCGGCGGGGGTGGGCCACTGGCTGGCGGCCCTGGACTTCTACGTCGCGGCGCCCAAGGAGGTGGCGGTCATCGGTCCGCGGGAGGACCCGGCCACCCAGGCACTGCTGGACGTGGTCTTTGGGGACTTCCGGCCCAACAAGGTGTTGGCAGGAGCGGCCAGCGCCCAGGCGGCCGCCAACTTGCCCCTGCTGGCCGGGCGGGACCTGGTGGGCGGCAAGCCCGCCGCCTACGTCTGCCGGAACTACACCTGCCAGCTCCCCGTCACCGAGCCGGCGGAGCTGGCCAAGCAGCTCAATACGGTCTAGCTAGCGGAGGCTCAGGTCGAAGAACTGCTCCACGCGACGGGCATACTCTTTCGGATAATCCTTGATGCCATCGACATGGTCGCTGCCCGGCAGCAGCCACAGCTCCTTGGGCTCGCCGGCCGCGGCAAACAGGGCCTGGCTGTTGCCGGGAGAGACTTCCGAGTCCGCCAGGCCGTGGATCAGCAGCACCGGGCGGGGGCTGATGGTCCCGATGCGGTCTTCAGGCACCACGTCCGCCGGGGAGACGCCCAGCCGCAGCTGGATGATCGCCAGGGTGATGGCGGAGTAGGGGATGCGGGGCAGGCCCGTGGTGCGAGTGAACCCTTCTTCAACGGCCTTGGACGCAGACTGGAAGGCTGAGTCAGCAACAACCGCCTTGATTTCCAGCACCTGGCTGGCGGCCAAGATCGCCACGGACGCCCCCATGGATTCACCCAATATACCCAAACGGCCTTGGTCCACGTCCCGCCGGGTGTTCAAGTAGCGTACCGCGGCTATAGCATCCTGGGTCTCAAAAAACCCCAGGCTCACCGCGCCTCCATCGCTCTCCCCTGTGTGGCGAAAGTCAAATAGCATGACCGAGTATCCCGCCTGATGGAGCATCTGGGCATGGCCCAGCATCTCTTCCTTCCGCCCACCGTACCCATGCAGCAGCAAGATGGTGGCCTGGCGGCGCCCCGGGATGAACCATCCTACTCGACGCCCATCCTGAGGGACCGGGAAAGACACGGTTTCCGCCGCCGCCTGCAGCTCAGGATAATCCGCCAAGGTGCGCTGGTAAGTGGAGGGCTTCGGATGGATTGCCCGCTGCGAGCCGATCCAGCCCACTCCGCCCAGGACCGCCACCGCCAGCACCGCCGCCACGACCAGGTAACCTCTGCCCAGCCAACTCCAGCGGGTGGAGCGGGCGAGGTCCCGCCGCCTTCTCCGGGCGGACACCGCCCGCCAGACAAACAACAGCGGCGCCGGCACAAACAACCACAGCGCCGCCAGCCACGGCATGGAGCCGCTGGCCATGGCGGAAAGCAGGTGCACCGCAGCCACCAGCCCAAAGAGCACCGTGCCCGCCACCAGTGTGGTGAAGTAGCGAAGTCGCATATCACAGGCCTCGAACAAGAGCCCAACCGGAGGCGCTGCAAGACATGGTAACCTAACTTCGGGCCATACGGGTAGGTACATACCGGCCGTCCGTCAGTCGTTACCTCGCACCATTGCGCCGCGCCGGCCATCACCTTGACGCTGCCGCGGCCCGATGCTAGATTCGACCCATCAGGCAGGGGCAGATTTCCCCAGGTTCCCGCCATCGCCACCCCAGCATTGAGGATGATGCAACACAACCAGCCCGTCCCAGCCTTCGCCATCTTTGACGACTACCGGCCCACGGTGGCCATAGCCGTGGCGGTGCGCTGGCTGCTGCTGCTGGCCTGGTTCTTCCTGAACAACTACCGGGTGGAGCCGGACCTGTTCCACACGGTGCTAAACTTGCTGGGGGCCGCGCTGGCCGCCCTCAACGCCGGCATGACCTGGCTGGTGTTTCGCGGCCGCAGCATCACCTGGCGGCACGCCTGCGCCCTCAGCGCCGCTGACCTGTCCATGATTACCGCCGGCCTCTTCCTGGCGGGCGGCATCTCCAACGACTTCTACGTCTTCTACTACCCGGCGCTGCTGGGCTTCTCCTTGATGTTTCCCCGGCGGGTCAGTTTCGCGGTGGTGGCGCTGGTGGCTGGGATCTACGTGGCCATGGCCTTAACCGTGGCGCCCACCCTGGACCTGGCCCAGGAGGATGAGAAGAAGCTGGCGGTGCGGGTGATCAACATGGTGGGCATTGTAGCCGCGGGGGCGCTGATCACCGGCTGGGAGCGCCGCCGGCGCCGGGAGGCGGTGGCCGCCGAGCGCCAGCGGGCCCAGGAGAACCTGGAGTTGGAGCGCCGCGCCCGCCAGGCGGAGCAGGCCGCCGCCGAAGAGCGCAGCCGCATCGCCCGGGACATCCACGACGGCATCGCCCAGTCGCTGTACATGCTCAGCATCAGCCTGGAGGCCTGCGCCGTGCTGGCGGCCCGGGGGCAGCCGGGGCTGGAGGAGCGGCTAGCCTCCCTGTCCCGGCTGTCCAAGCAGGCCCTGCTGGACGCCCGCCACTACATCTTCGACCTACGGCCCCTGCAGGAAGGCCGCGCGTCCCTGGCCCAGACAGTGGAGCGGCAGGTGCAGGAGTTCCAGACCGTCACCGGCTTGCCCGCCGCCGTGACCGTGACCGGCGCCGAGACGCCGCTGCCCCTGGCCGCCAGCATGGGGCTGTACCGCATTGTGCAGGAGAGCCTGGCCAACGTGTACAAGCATGCCCAAGCCTCCTGTGTGGAGGTGCATCTGGCCTTCCAGCAGGGAGAGGTGCTGTTGCAGGTGGCCGACGACGGCCTGGGGTTTGTAGTTGAGGGGGAATACGCCGGCCACGGGCTGAAAAACCTGGCGGAGCGCGCGCGGGAGCTGGGCGGGCGGCTGGACATCGCCAGTGCGCCGGGGCAGGGCACATGTGTTACGCTAACCCTGCCCGCGCCGGTGGTGGCCAAAACTTCGTAGCCAGATGCACCAGGCTAAACCGGAGACCAACGATGTCTGAGAGGACTAATGCAAGACGCGGTAAGCGGCGTGCTTGGGAACCTTGAGAGGGTCTTGCGCTGGGTATACCCGGGGATTCTCTTTATGGCGCTTTGGTACTTGGGCCGCTGCTCCACGATTGAATCTTCCCTCGCGATGGGTTGTACCGCCTACCATATAAGCAATCTCGGGCTAGCGGCAGCTATAGCAGTATCTAGCCCCGTCATATACATGCTGCAACGCTACGTTCTGCACGAAATGTTTGTCCAATATGGCTTGTTCTTGCTCAGACGTGGCGACGCATTCAACTATGCTCGCTCCAGTCCAGGCAGAGGCATTGCCACAGTGGGATTTCGGCCCGGAGTCTGTGGCTGGTGGTTGCGCCTTCGCTCTTGCTTTGCACGCCGATGTCCTAGGTACGGCATCGGCTTGTCTCCATGCGCCTTCTGGGAGTGGAGTTCTCAACTTCAGGTAGCCAGTCTGAACCTGATGGAAGGCAGATACAATGATTATCGCAGTTACACCTGGGCGGTGACTCACTTTATGGGCATGCTTTGCTGGCTGCTTCCACTTGGCAGGCGGCTGGCGTTGGAGAACTCCTTCCTGGAAAGCTTCTCTTGGCGGTGTATCTGGGTTACTGTGGCTGTCCTGTCAATAGTGTGGCTTTGGCAGGAGTTGCGAAACGTTGCGCCACCTATTTGGGCCAGGCCCCAAGAAATCAGACGGCTAGGGCAACACTAGACCTACCCACCAGGAGGTGACGCATGCCCCCCATCCGAGTGCTCATCGTGGACGACCACGCCATCCTGCGGGAGGGGCTGAAGATGGTGCTGGGCCTGGAGCCGGACCTGGCGGTGGCGGGCGAGGCGGGCAACGGGCGGGACGGGGTGCGCCTGGCGGCCCAGCTCCAGCCCGACGTGGTGCTGCTGGACGTGCTGATGCCGGGGCTGGACGGCATTGACGCCTGCCGCCAGATGAAGAGCGCCCGCCCGGAGACCCAGGTGCTGATGCTCACCTCCCACAGCGCCGCTCAGGCGGTGGAGGCCGCGGTGCTGGCGGGGGCGTCGGGCTACCTGCTGAAGAACGGCGGCCGGGAGGAGCTGCTCCGGGGCATCCGGGCGGTGGCCCAGGGGGAGTCGCTGCTCAGCCCCAGCGTGGCCGCGGAGGTGCTGGCCCGCTTCACCACCCTGGCCCGCAAGGAGCGGCAGCGGGAGAACGACCTGCTCTCGGACCGGGAGAAGGAGGTGCTGGCGCTGGTGGCCCGGGGTTTGACCAACCGCCAGATCGCCGCGGAGCTGGTGCTCAGCGAGAACACGGCGCGCAACCACCTGAGCCACATCCTGGACAAGCTGGGCCTGAGCCGCCGCGCCCAGGTGGCGGCCTACGCCGCCCAGCGGGGCCTGCTGGAGCCGCCCCAGGCCGGGCAGGGGCAGGGCTAGTTGCCCAAGCCAAGACTCCTGGCCTGGGTGGGCCGCGACGCCTGGCTGATTATGTCGGGCCGGGGCCTGCGCACCTTCTCCCAGAGCTGCCTGGCGGTAATCTTCGCCCTGTACCTGGACCTGCTGGGGTTCAGCCTGGTGCAGATCGGCGGGTTCCTCAGCGCGGGAGTGGCCGGCGCGGCCTTCTTCGCCTTCCTGGCCGGGCTGGCGGCGCAGAAGGTTGGCCGGCGGCGCCTCCTGGTGGGGTTCACGCTCATGTCGGCGGTGGCGGGACTGGGGCTGTTCTTCGTCCAGACCCCACTGCCCATCGCGGCGCTGGTGTTCCTGGGCAGCCTGGCCGGGGACGTGGGCGGCGGCGCCAGCCCCACTCAGCCCATTGAGCAGGCCAGCCTGCCCGATACTGCGCCCGCTGAGCACCGCACCGACCTCTTCGCCCTGTATGGAATCGTGGCCCGGGCGGGCACCGCTCTGGGGGCGCTGACATCGGCCCTGCCTCCCATCTACCAGGGCGTCCTTGGGCTGGACGCCCTGACGGCCTACCGCCTGATCTTCCTGGCCTTCGCCGCGCTGCAGCTGGGAACGGCTCTGGTCTACGGCCTGCTCACGCCCAGGGTGGAGGCCGCCGCCGGCACGGGAGGCTGGACCAACCCCATGAAACTGCCCTCCCGCCGGCGCATCTTCACCCTCACCGGCCTCTACTCCCTGGACACCTTCACCACCGCCATGGTCACCCAGGCCCTCATCGCCTACTGGTTCGCCCACCGCTTCGGCATCGACCTGGGGTCCATCGCCCTGATCCTGTTCCTGTCCCACGTGCTGTCGGCCATCTCGCTGTGGCTGGCCGCCCGCATCGCCGGGCGCATTGGGCTGCTGAACACCATGGTGTTCACCCACATCCCCTCCAGCTTTTTCACCATCGCCGCCGCCTTTACCCCCGCCGCCTGGCCCTGGCTGGCGGTGCTGTTCTGGCAGCTCCGCTCCTTCCTGGGGCAGATGGACTCGCCCACCCGCGACTCCTACACCATGGCGGTGGTGCGCCCCGAGGAGCGGGTGGCCACCGCCAGCCTCAACTTCACCGGGCGGAGCGTGGCCGCCAGCCTGGGCCCGGCGGCGTCCACCGCGCTGTGGCAGGCGGTGTCCGCCAGCGCGCCCTTCCTGGCCAGCAGCGTCCTGAAAATCAGCTACGACCTGTCGCTGTACGCCCTGTTCCGCAAGGTCAAGCCGCCGGAGGAGGCGGCGCGGCGACGGGGCGGGTAGGTTGGGCGTCCAGTATACCTTCGTCATTCCTGCGCAGGCCGGAATCCATTACAGCGTCTCAACCTCACATTCCTCTGGACACCGGCCTTCGCCGGTGTGACGGTAGAAGCCCTGTCCCCTGCCATGGGAACCTGCGACTCTGCCTGCGGATAGCGGGACTACCGAGGCCTGGGGAATCATTGTATAATGGCGCCAGCTTAGACCCCAACGCGGTTAGTTGGGCACAGAACGAGGAGCGACAATGGCGTACGAGCGAGAGATTGAAGCAGCCAAGACCCACTTTGGCAAGGTTCTAGAGCAGCAGTTGGCCCGAGTGGAGCTGCTGAAGAAGCAGCCCGACTGGCTGGACTTCAGCAAGGTCAGCCCCATCAAGATCGGCATGCTGGGCGGCGACGGCATTGGGCCCACCATCGCCTTGGAGTCGCAACGGGTGCTGGAGCACATGATGCGGGAGCAGGTGCGGCGGCGCAAGGTGGAGTTCCGGGTCATCGAAGGCCTGACCATCGAGAACCGGGCCGAGCAGATGAAGTCCATCCCCGACGACGTGCTGACGGAGATCAAGGACTGCCACGTTACGCTGAAGGGCCCCACCCACACCCCGGAGAAGGGGGACGGCTGGCCCAACCTGGAGAGCGCCAACGTGGGTATGCGCAAGGAGCTGGACCTGTTTGCCAACGTGCGGCCCGTGCGCGTGCCCGCCCAGGGCATTGACTGGACCTTCTTCCGGGAGAACACGGAGGACATGTACGCCGTGGGCAGCCAGGGCATCAACGTCACGGAGGACCTGGGCATTGACTTCCGGGTCATCACCACCCAGGGCTCGGAGCGCATCATCGAGGCGGCCTTCGCCCACGCCAAGCGCACCGGCAAGGACAACGTCACCATCGTCACCAAGGCCAACATCATCAAGACCACCGACGGCAAGTTCCTGGACGTGGCCCGCAAGGTGGCGGCCCGGTATCCCGGCATCAAGTGGGAGGGCTGGTACATCGACCTGATGACCGCCGCCCTGATTAACCCGGCCCGGCAGAAGCAGTTCCAGGTGCTGGCCCTGCCCAACCTCTACGGCGACATCCTCACCGACGAGGCCGCCCAGATCCAGGGCGGCGTGGGCACCGCCGGCAGCGCCAACATCGGCAAGGTCTACGCCATGTTCGAGGCGATCCACGGCAGCGCGCCGCGCATGGTGGCGGAGGGCCGCGCCCAGTACGCCGACCCCAGCTCCATGATCCGGGCCGGGGCCATGCTCATGGACCACATCGGCTTCCCCCAGCAGGCGGCCAAGCTGCACAAGGCCCTGGACGTGTGCGGCCAGTACGAGAAGAAGATCACCATGACCGGGCGCAGCACCGGGGCCACCAGCGCCCAGTTCGGCGAATACCTCATGAAGACCGTGGAGGACCGGGACCTGGACGCCCGGTGGGACGCCTACGTGAAGAAGGGGTAGGCATCACCCGGCAGAATTCACCGCAGAGACGCAGAGGACGCCGAGACCCGCGGGTGTAACGGCAGAGTTTTCCTCCGTGTTCTCTGCGTGTCCGCGGTACAGGAAAGGAGTGCAAACCCAATGCGCAGCAAAGTAACCGTGGTGGGGGCCGGCAACGTGGGCGCCACCACCGCCCAGCGAATCCACGGCCTGGGGTACGCCGACGTGGTGCTGGTGGACGTGGTGGAAGACCTGCCCCAGGGCAAGGCTCTGGACATGCTGGAGTCAGGGCCGGTCATTGGCTCCGACGCCCGCATCACCGGCAGCAACAGCTACGATCCCACCGCCAACTCCGACGTGGTGGTCATCACCGCCGGCATCGCCCGCCGCCCCGGCATGAGCCGCGACGACCTGCTGCTGACCAACATGAAGATTACCTCCGCGGTCACCCAGCAGGTGGTCAAGTACTCCCCCGACTGCATCATCATCGCGGTGACCAACCCCCTGGACGCCATGCTCCAGAACATCTACGAGACCAGCGGCTTCCCCCGCAGCCGGGTCTTTGGCATGGCCGGGGTGCTGGACACCGCCCGCTTCCGCACCTTCATCGCCATGGAGCTGAACGTCTCGGTGGAGGACGTGCAGGCCTACGTACTGGGCGGTCACGGCGACGACATGGTGCCCTTAGTCCGCTACACCACTGTTGGGGGCATCCCCATCAGCGAGCTGATGGCCGAGGAGAAGGTGCAGCAACTGGTGACCCGCGCCCGCCAGGGCGGCGGCGAGATCGTGGCGCTGCTCAAGCAGGGCAGCGCCTTCTACGCGCCCTCGGCGTCCATCACCCAGATGGTGGAGGCGGTGCTGCTGGACAAGAAGCGCATCATCCCCTGCTGCGCCTACCTGCAGGGCGAGTACGGCATCCACGACACCTGCGTGGGCGTGCCGGTGAAGGTTGGCGCCGGCGGCATGGAGCAGATCATCCAGATCAAGCTGACCCGGGACGAGCAGGCGGCGCTGAAGCGCTCCGCCGCCTCCGTGAAAGAGCTGGTGGACGTGATGCACAAGGCCAAGGCGGGGGCAACATAGTAGCAAGAAACAGGAGTGCAGTACTCACCCGTGCAGGCACAGGTGGAAGAATACCATTTTGTATTTTGGAGGGGTTATCTATGCGGTGGATGTTGGCGCCCTTCTTAACTGTAACAGCTCTGGGAATCGCCTCGTTGATCACAGCGCAGGTGGCAGAAGGAGCATGTAGCTCCAATTCAAGGGCACAGTGTTCGGCTACCCAATCCTCTAAACTTGCTCAGAAGACGACGAAGTCCGCAGGTGTAGCGGCAAACTCGACGGTGGATACGAGCAATCGGAAAGCAGCACAGCCTCAAAATAACGTGACGAACGCTACCAAGAGCAACAGTGGGGCCGGTCCTCAGTTGTCACCAGTCCGGGCCACAACTCCCCAGGAAAAGGGAGTTGCAGGTGAAAAGAAGGCTTTTGGGGCAATACAGGACAAGCATAACACTGGTGTGAAGACGAGGCAGGGGACTTACTTTCCAGACAAGTCCACCAGCAAGACGTTGGTGGAAGTAAAAAACCAACAGTATGTCACCTATTCGGAAAACTTGCCCAAAGCGGTGGAAGCGGCTAAGAGCTCAGGAAAGAGGCTAGAGGTGATAATTCCGGAGAATGGGAAGATATCTGGGCCGGCAGCCAGGGCCATTGAAAGCACTGGTGGTTCAGTCACCAAGATGCCGCTCCCCAAGGGCGTCTCCAGTGGGGTAGCTGGTGCGACCAAGATTGCAGGGGTCGTAGGCGCGGCTGTAACGGTAGTTGACGTAGGCAACAAAGTGGCTCAGGGGAATACTAAAGGAGCAATTTGCCAGACGGCGGGTGCGGTTTCCGGCTATGTAGCGGGTGCGACCTGCGGAAGCGCAGTTGCCTCGACGGGCGCCGGGGCTTTGCTGGCTGTCCCTGCGGCGATTGCATGCGGCACGGTAACTTCCATCGCCGTAGAAAAGGCCTGCTCCGCTGCTACTAACTCTAAGAAGTAGCCCCTCAACTCATAGTTCAAAACTAAAGCCAAGGTGGAATCTACATGGCTACCCACGCCAATCCTGAGCCTTCACACTGTCGCCCTGAGTCCCGACCGAGTCGGGACGAAGGGTCTAAAATGGCAGTCTGCCAGCCCGTCTGTGGTTCGGAGATCGCTCCCCATAGCCATTTTAGGTCCTTCGTCGCTGCGCTCCTTAGGATGACACATCCCTCTGCTAGTTTCACCGTGGAATAAGTTTAGGTGTTGGTTAGCCTACCTGGAAGGTTAGTATGTCATCAACGGATTGTGGTTGGTGTACTGGTTAGTGTGGGCGCGGGGGTTCGTGGCCAAGGTTGAGGCCCCACTGAGCCGTTTGGCGGGGCCTTCGGCTTGAGTCCATAGCAACATGGGTATGACCTCTGGTCAGGAGAGGTGCAATGCTGGCCAACTATTTGGACAAGGCTATGGAACAGGCTGTTTATGGGATCATTGAGGACGAGAAGACCTACTGGGGGGAAATTCCCGGGCTTCAAGGGGTGTGGGCACGCCAGGCCACGCTGGAAGGCTGCCGGCGTGAACTCCGGGAGGCGCTAAGCGACTGGTTGGCGCTGCGACTGCGTTTGGGCTTGGCCATCCCCATCGTGGCGGGCATTGACCTTAATGAACTGACTCAGCCAGCCTGAGTCTCGCCCATGTACCGGATAACCCCGGTCTCTTGGCCTGTGCTGGTGCTACGACTCCACGAGCTGGGTTTTGAAGGACCCTACGCAGGTGGGCACCACCCGCAGATGCGCCGGGGCGATGTCACTGTGATCATCCCGAATCCACACGAAGGCAAATCAGCGTCGGGCTGTTGCGACGGCTGCTGCGCCAGGCAGGTCTCACACGGGAAGAATGGCTAGGGAATTGAGTGATGATGGAGGCCAACCCATGCCCAAGCGCACCCGGCTGGAGCAGCAGCTCCTGGAGAAAGCGGCCCGCTACCTGCCCGGCGCCAGCACCGGCAACACCAACTACCCCGACTCGCTGAAGTTCCTGGCGCGGGAGGGCCGCGGCTCCCACATCTGGGACGTCAGCGGCAACGAGTACGTGGACTGGCTCATGGGGTCGGGGCCCATGATCCTCGGCCACGCCCACCCGGCGGTGACCGAGGCGGTGATCAAGGCGGTGGAGCAGGGCAGCACCTTCTTCGCCACCAACGAGAAGGCGGTGCTGCTGGCCGAAGTCCTGGCCCAGGCGGTGCCCTGCGCCCAGAAGGTGCGCTTCACCACCAGCGGCACCGACGCCTGCTTTCAGGCCATGCGCGCCGCCCGCGCCTACCGCAAGCGGGAGAAGGTGCTCAAGTTTGAGGGCGCCTTCCACGGCACCAGCGACTACGCCCTGATGAGCGTGAGCCCGCCGGCGGGGGAGGAGTATCCCCAGGCCCGGCCCAGCAGCGGCGGCATCCCCGCCGCCATTCAGGACCTGATGCTCATCGCCCCTTTCAACGACCTGGACACCACCACCGCCATTATCGACGCCCACCACGGCGAGCTGGCGGCGGTCATCGTGGAGCCACTGCAGCGGGTGCTGGCGCCCCAGCCGGGGTTCCTGCAGGGGCTGCGGCAGCTAACCGCCCGCTATGACATTCCCCTGATCTTCGACGAGGTGGTCACCGGGTTCCGGCTGGCCTACGGCGGCGCCCAGGAGTTCTACGGCGTCACCCCAGACCTGTGCGCCGTGGGCAAGATTATGGGCGGCGGCTACGCCCTGGCAGCCGTGATGGGCCGCGGGGACATTATGTCCGTCTACGATCAGTCCCAGGCCGCTTCCGACGAGTACATCAACCAGATCGGCACCCTCAACGGCAACCCCATCGCCTGTGCCGCCGGGCTGGCTACACTGGCAGAGCTGCGGAAGCCCGGCGCCTACCAGCGGCTGCGGGACACCGGCGGGCGGGTGCGGCGGGCCCTGGCGGACACCTGCGCCCGGAATGGCATCTCGGTGCAGAGCTGCGGCGAGGACGCCATCTTCGACGTGTTTTTCACCGGGCAGCCGGTGACCAGCTACCGGGACGGGCTGGCCGCTGACGCCGCCATGATGGGCCGGCTGAACGCCGGGCTGCTGGAGCGGGGCATCCTCAAGGCATGGCCCCAGAAGTTCTACCCGTCCCTGGTGCACACCGACGAGGACGTGGCGCGGACCATCGCCGCCTTCGATGCGGTGGTGCCGGGGCTGCGGGGGTAGGAGGGGACACCGTGCGCGTTCACAAGAAACTATTCACCGCCGCAGAGCTGTTTAACCTCTCCATTCCGGGCAAGCGCTTGGAGCTGGTGAAAGGAGAGCTGTTTGAGATGGCGCCAGCGGGAGGCAGACACGGCAGTGTAGCCATGACAATTGGAGTCTTACTGGGCGCTCACGTGAGGACAAATCGGTTGGGCGAGACCTTCGCCGCGGAGACCGGCTTCATACTGCGCCTTAACCCCGACACCGTCCGCGCCCCCGACGCCGCCTTCGTGGCCGCGCACCGCCTCCCAGAAGGTGAGGTGCCGACAGGCTTCCTGGAGCTAGCCCCAGACCTGGCAGTGGAGGTGTTGTCCCCCAGCGACCGGCCTGGAGAAGTGGCAGAGAAGGTGGAGGACTGGCTGCGGGCCGGCACCCGGCTGGTGTGGGTCATTGACCCGGCCACCCGCACCGTCACGGTCTACCGCTCCCTGGACGACGTGCAGGAGCTATCCGGCGAGGACCGGCTGGACGGAGAGCAGGTGGTGCCGGGCTTTAGCTGCGCGCTGGCGGAGGTGTTTGGGTAGAACCCTATGTTTGGGTGGGGAATGGCTGAGGATAACCAAGCGTAATCAGACCCTCAATGAATCGGTAGTCACGCTGGTTCTTGCTGACCAGGAACATGCCCGATGACATTGCGGTGGTTGCAATCAGCGCATCGGCGACCAGCAGGCCATGGCTCAGGCGGTAGCGCCGCAAGGCTGATGGCCACGTCTGAGATCTGCTCGTAACTGCTCAGAGTCGGGTGTTGGGCTCCCCACCAGCGTTCCAAGTCATATGGAGCACCGGCTGCTGAGAAGGCTTTCGACCATCCCCCTTGCCCCCTTCCTGGCCAGGAAGGGGGAAGAGAAGAAATGTATCTGGGGGACACCCCCAGACCCCCGGCGAGGGGTTTCACCCCTCTGCACACCCCTCGGTCGCCAAACCTGCTACGTCCGGTACAAGCTGCGCAGGGGTCAGCAACCCTGCGCCTCCCCCACCCAGTCTGAACAGTT
>JBGPJN010000011.1:0-23640 GCA_041485445.1 Dehalococcoidia bacterium | reverse complement strand
CTCATAACCACATCCAAGTTGGTCGGGATGAAGTGTCACAAATTGTACCATGCTGGAGGCGGTCTACGTGGACCCCGTGGAGGAGCGGAGCATCGTGGCCTTCCGGCCCAAGCCGGCCTTCCAGGCCCTGTTCCAAATGGCCGCTGCGAAAGAGGGCAGCGGGGTTGCGCTTATCAACCAGAACGCCTGTCCTGACAACGAATCAGTCCCGGCACGAGGCCGGGACTGTGGCGAAACCGCCATGTGTTCTTGGTGGAGACGGGGGAGGGCGGAACTCCCTCGTACACCATATCTGGCAGTGCTGGTGGCGGTGGGCTGCGTGGCATTCAGGTCTCACAGACCTTTGGCTTTGCACCCCCTGCGTTGCTGTCTTTGAAGTGAGTGTGGGCTCTGGAGGGCTGGCACTTGCCAGGGCAGCTAATCCGACCGCTGCCGTTGACCGCGGGGTGGGAGGCTATATATCAAGATAAGAAACCGAACACCACACCCCATTTGAGCCGTGACACCGTACTCAACTGGCGAAAGGAGAAGGTATGGTGCGCAAAACCCTCGCCGCCAAACGGCGGGCAACGTTGGCTTCCCTACCTGCGACTCTTGTGGGCGTACAATGAGTGAAGCCAGCGATCTATCGCAAGGTCCTCCATGGTGGACTGGGGACAAGCGACCGCCCGAGTCAGTGTAGACACTCCGACTCCAATGTGCTCCGCATATAACAAGAAGCTGCGGATGCCGTGGACGGGCCGGTGGTAACGTTGGGCCAGATGACGCCGACTGGGAATGAATCGATGCAGCGCCTCGGCGGCCACACGGTGGGGCTGGTATTTCTTCCCCGGGACTGCAAGCCCGCGGGCCACCCAGTGACGTGTGTCCAGCACCCTACGCCGCAGAAAGCGCGCCACCTCCCGGTCCTCTGTCACCTGCGATGGCTGCAGCAGGTCGTCCGGCACCGGTGCGCCCAGCAGTACTTTGGCCTGATACAGGACACTGGTCACCGATCCTTCCACTCCGTACTCCCGTGCGTTGTCCAACAGGGCGGGCCACTGAATCTGGTGCTGGTAATGCTTAACGCTTTCGGCCACGTCACAGAGCTGGCGAAGGGCCGCCAAGCTGTGAAAGCGCCGGTCCAGGAAATAGTTCAAGCTCAGGTGAATCAGCAAGTCCTCGGGCGCCAATATTCGGGTGCGCACCTCGCCAATCGAGACTTCTCGCGACCGCTCCCAGAACCCACGGATGTCGAAGTAAAGCGCACTATCCCGTCGCACGATGTGCCGGTGAATCTCCACCATCGCCGGGGTTCCCGGCCGCTGCAAAGCGGGAAGATGGCGGTGATTTTGCTCAGTATCGAGCTGCTGCTCAACGATGCCGATGGGTGAGTACCCCAGTTGATGGACGGTCTCTTGGGCGCAGGCCACCAGTTCCTCGGGGACCAGCAGGTCCAGGTCGGTCATTGGACGTAGAGCGGATTTCTCGTACACGATCTCCGAGAGGGCCAGGCCCTTGAGCAAGATCACCGGCACTCCCCGGCCGTCTAACGCCTCCACCACCTTGCGCAACTCCGCCTGGAAGAACAGGTTCATTACCGTGTTGTCCCGGTAGGCTGCCTTGAACTTATCCATAGTCGGCGCCGGGATGCAACGGCGGTTTTCCAATTGGCTCAGGTGGTGGTACACCAGGGGAGTAAGGTTGTACCACTGGGCCTTGTGCCAGACCTGATCCCAGCGCAGGGCGCGCCCGCGCCGATTCCCCACCAGGGTCTCCAGTTCCTGATGCTGGTCCGGAGACAGCGTACAGCGTGCGCAGGCCACCAACAGGCGCTCCTCTGGGCTCATGGATACCAGCTCCGATGCTGCGGGCGGCATTTTAGCTTTGGGGGGCATTAGACCGTTAGTCATCTACACACCTCTGTACACCTCCGTGCTTCTGACTCAACCAGGAGGAGTTCTGCTTGCCGATTTGCGATAACCAGGACTAGTAGTGAGCCAGGCTGCCGTCCGCCCGCGCCCGGTGGATGGCGCAACTGAACACCCACCAGCTCAGAGGCAGCAGCATGCCGGCATAGATGCCCAGGAGTGCCAGTTGGGGCGCGATCTCCTGGACCGAGTACCCCTGGAGCACCGCCAGACGCATCCCCTCAATGGCGTGGGTCTGGGGAAGGACCTGGGCCACGGCCTGCAGCCACTCAGGCAGCACGCTCACAGGGTAGGCGACGCCGCTGAGCAAGCCCGACGCCATCAGCAGGACCATGGTGAAGGGGTCCCCCTGCTTGAACACCAGGGTGAAGCTGGCCGCCAGGATGCCGAGGCTGGCCATGATGGCCACCGTAAGGGCAAAGACCAGGAAGGTTGCCGGCAGATCCATGTTGGTCAGCGCCAGCCCCAAGATGGCGAATCCCCCGGCCAGGTACACCAGCGCCATAACGGTAGACCGCAGGAAGGGGTATAGGGACCAGCCCACCACAATGGTGGGCAGGGAAGCCCGGGTCAACAGCAGCACCTCCAGAGTCCCGGCCAACTGGGCACGCCGGAGGCCGCTGGAGAATGCCTGGGCCGCCGTCCCTGAGTAGCTGGTTACTATGATGCCGATGAGTATGAACGAGACATAGTTTCCACCATATCTGGCCAAGCCGGCCACGTCCACGCCGTCAAACACTCGGGCCAGGAAATACATGGCCACCACGGGGGCCACCACGCCTCCGGCCTGCATCAGAAAGGCCAGGCGATAGCTGAGGGCTTCATCCCAATCTTTCTTCAGCATGGCCAGCAGTTTGGATGTCATCAGGCAGCCTCCTCGGCCATACCGGCGATGGCGTCGCTCAGGGAAGCCTTCACTTGGCTCACCCGCATCACTCGTTCGCCGTGTTGCACTAAAAACTCCACAACCGCCGGAATGTCCCGCTCCGGATCAGCCACGGTCAACTCCAGGGAGAGATCCTCAGCGCCGCCTCCCGCGGTGCGACTGGCGCTCAGGATACCGGGCAGGGCCTGCAACTGGTGGACGACCCCATTGGTCGGGCCGGTTAGGGTCACGGCGAAGCGGGCGGGACCCCCCAGCCTTTCGGCGATGGCTGTCGCCCGGTCCCAGGCTCGTACATGGCCCTGGTGGAGGATAGCCACCAGCTCACAAAGGTTGGTGGCCTCCTCCATGTTGTGGGTAGCCAGCACCACGGTTTTCCCCAGGCGTGCGGCCAGATCATCCTTGATGAACCGCTGGAGCTGGCGGGCCGCCGCGGGGTCCAAGCTCCGCGTGGGTTCGTCCAGGAGGAGTATCCCTGGGTTGTCCAGAAGCCCCCGGGCGATGGCCAGACGCTGCTTCATCCCGGTGGAGTACTTGATCACCCGCTCATCGGCGCGGTCGGTGAGGCCCACCAAGTCCAGCACCTCTGCCACCCGTCGTTTCCGTTCCCTGGCAGGGATTTCGTTGAGCACGGCGAAAAACTGAAGGTTCTGCCGCCCGGTGAGCCTCCAGTAAAGGGTGCGTTCGTCCGCGGGTACGTAGGTTAAGCGAGCCTTGGAGCCGACGGGATCGCCGGTAACATCCACGCCCTCCAGGGTCACCCCGCCGGCGTCGGGGGTGATCAGCCCGGCCAGGACTTTCAGCAGGGTGGTCTTGCCCGCCCCGTTGGGTCCAAGGATGCCGAACACCCCTCCCCGAGGGATGTTCAGGGTCACGTCATCCAGGGCGTGGCGGTATTGCCGGCGCCAGAACGTCAACATGTCCCGATACCCGCTGGTCCTGGGGAAAGCCTTGGATAGGTGCTCCACTTGAATGGCGTAATCGACCATACTCTCTCCACCCTACAGGGCGCGCCCGGATTGGGCCAAGATCTGTTCGATGATGCGCGGCGTGTGCTGAAAACCGGTGGGGTAGCTCAGAGCCCATACGGGAACGGATGCCGTCAGCTTTGCCAGAAAGGCCAGCTGATCTTGGAGGACCCCGGCCGGCAAGATGGGGAGGCAGATGGTGTTCTCCAGCAGGAGGCGGATGGCTTCCCCCCTGGGCAGGCGTGCCAAGGCTATGGGCGCCTCTGGCCCACCCCTTCGGAGAATGAACAGGGCACTTAAGGGCGTGGGTCCTGGGTGGAAGGCGGCCCACTTGGGGTCTACGGCCACCCGGGTCTTTTCCCCCGCAGGCGGTGCCGGTGCCTCCACGGATACCAAGGGACCCAGAGCCCCAATGGACAATGCCGACAGGGATGTGAAGGGAAACCCGGGATGGGCGCAGTACCCTGGGGCATCTTCTGTCATGGACAATAGGTCGTCGGTGAGGAAGGGGTAGCCGCGAGCAGCGAAGGCTGCCGCCAGGCTGGACTTACCACCCCCCGGCGCTGCCAGAAACCCTGCGGCGCCGGAGGGCAAGACCACCGCGCTGGCGTGCAAGTTTCTGACTCCCTTTAAGTGAAGAATGAAGGACAGGACCACGCCATACAAGTTAGAGGTGATCCAGGTGCGGCCCAGCTCGGGGTTCACCCTGCAACTGACCCACCGCCCGTCCTTTGCGATGCGGAACTCCCCCTTATCCGCCCAGCGCAACAGGTAGCCCTCCTCGGTGGCCCACAAGGAAAGGGTGTCACCTTCGGTAGTCGGTCGTTTGGTCAACAACCGTGCCGGTTGTCCTTCATCACTCCCTTGGTTCGAGGGATCAAGGTACCGCACGGCCAAGTCGTGGACCTGGAAGTCGGCGTGGGGCAACTCAGGCAGGGGCACGGTGCTGCATAGCCGCTGTCCGTAGACTCGGTAGTGCGAGTGGACTTTCTGGGGCCTGGTGGGAGCACGCGGTCCCAGGGTCATGTTGTCAGTCATATTTATCCTGCCGGGTAACCATTGGTTTGGCATCAAGGGTCTATAGGAAGACCTGGGTCCAGGCCAGGGACCGCGGGGGAGGCGGGTAGTCAAGTAGAAACAGCAACGGCTCCTCCCCCACGGCCCGGCTACACTCCCAGGGTGGTTACGGGTCGCAAATGACAGTCCCGTCCAGTTGGGGCTGGGCCGCGGTGAGGAAGTCGTGTCGGCGTCCAATCTTGTCGAAGTGGCTGCACTGCACTGCACTCGTGATGGCAGACAGGGCGCCGTAAGCGACAAGACGAGGGGTCTGGTAGTCTAGGCGCCCCGTGGCGCTTTCAATTCCTGCGGTATTCATGATTTATCACCTCCTTATTCAGTATTCAGTGGTTTGAAGCCGCTGGGTGGGTTCCCTGGGGGACCCCGCAGCCGTTGCTGTCAAATTGATTTCGGAGCCAGTCTTCCAGGGTAATGAAGGTGGTGAGCCGTGGGGCCAAGGCCCGTTCCCCGGCCAGGGTCCGGGCATAGCAGGCCTGGAGCTCCTGGGGGTTCACCCAACCCTGTCGGACCAGGTAGCCCTCAGTAGCCAACAGGGAGAACCGCGGACCTTCCTGCCGCAGGCCCTGGGTGTACATGTCATCAAAGACTGTCTTACTGGAGCGCAGCCTGACCTGATCCGGCAGAATGCCGGCCATGGCCTTGCGCAGCAGGTATTTGGTCCAGCCCCGTGAAAACTTGAGCTGCGGCGGCACTCGACCCAGGAAGTCCATCAGACGAACGTCGTAGAAGGGGTGGCGGACCTCCAGGTGGTGGCTGGCATAGGTGTCGGTAAGGCGTGGCATAAACGGGCCCTTGGGCATGTTCACCAGCCCCTGGTAGGTGTGCTGGCAGTGCTTCCCGGCACAACGGTGGCGCGCCGCCGAAAGCGGCTGGTAGTCCAGGGCGCCGCTCTGCTGGAGCTTCTGGCTGCTTAGGTGGCCCGGGACCGGCCGGGGTCCCGACCGCCACCGACCGTAGGTCCGGCGCACCGAGTCGGGGAACAGGGCCCATCGCGCTTCCCGGTAGAAGGCCGCCCGGCTCTGGGGCGTCAGCCTCCGCACCTCCTGGGTCAGCGGCGCCAGCCGCAAACCCCGCAGCATGTCCAGCAGGAACCCAAAGCTGGGCACCAGCATTTCGTCGCCGCCCTCTCCGGTCAACAAAACCCGAAGGCCCTCCCCTTGGGCCCGGCACTGGATCGCTTCCAGCGAAGCCTGGAAGGGCGCGGGCCACGGCTGGTTCCAGGGCATTGCCTGGTTTTCCAGGGGTTTAAAGCCCCATAGCTGGTCGGCCTGGATGTAGTGGCTTCTGACTCCCGTGGCCTCCACCACCGCCTGGATCAGGACGCTTTCATCCACGTTGGGGAAATCGTTGAACACCGAAGAAAAGGTCTGCACCTCCACCCGAGGCGCCAGGCCGTTTTCCATCAGGTGGGCGCCGGTGCAGGTGATGGAGCTGGAGTCCATACCGCCGCTCAAAGCGATGCCCACTGGGGTGGTGCTGCGCAGCCGGCAGGCCACCGCCTGGAAGAAGAGGTGGCGGAAGTGCTCCACGTACTCTTCCGTGGTGGAATAGCGAATTTGGCGCCAGGGCTGGGGCTCCCAGTACCATTCCTTCTGGAACCCGCTGGCCCCCACTGTTAACCAATGGGCCGGTGGAACCTGCAAGATCTTTTCAAAGAACGTCTGCTCCGTCTCGCCGCGTTTGTCCAGGAGGTACAGGCCCAGCATCAGGGGATTGAGCTGCCGGGGCACACCGGCAGCGGCCCACAAGGCACGGATATCCGAGGCGAACAGGAATCGGTGGTCGTCCCGGTAGTAGTAGAAAGGCCGGATGCCCATGACATCGCGGGCGCAGAACAGTTGCCTCCGGGGGGCGTCCCAGATGGCGAAGGCGAAGTCCCCAACCACGTGTTCCAGGCACCGATCTCCCCACCGCCGATACGCCCGGAGCAGCAGCTCCGCATCCGTGGTGGCGTCGCTTACTGGCGCCTGGTCCCGCAGCGCAGCGATTAGCTCGGGCCGGTTGTCCACCCGGCCATCGCAGGTAATAGCGTAGCGCCCGTCCTCCAGGGTTAAGGGCTGGTGTTCGCCCAGGGACTCGGGGGTAGTCCGCAATTGGCAATGGGCGAAGCCAACCGGCCCTTGAGTCCAGCGGAGGGTTTCATCAGGGCCGCGATGGGCCACCGCCAGGGACATTTGGCCCAGCAGCTCCGGGTCTGCCGGGCGTCCGTCCAGGTTGAGGATTCCTGCGATACCGCTCATTCCAGGCTACTCCCCGCCGGGCCGTGGCCTTGGGGCAACTCCCGCTCCAGGGTCGGCAATGTGGCAAACTGCACTTGAACCTCGGCAGTATCGTTGATGATCCTGCCCCCCTCCTCTACCCAGGCGTGGGCCTTTAACCTGGCCCCCTCCTTGCGGACGCCGATCTTTAGCGCCGGCCGGAACCCGCGGGCGTCCAGCCACAGGCACAGAGCCAGGGAGCGCTGCAGGCACCGGGCCCACCGAAAGGGGTGGCGGGATGCGATGTCTAAATATCTAGCCGCGGCACTGGGGAAATCCGCTGGAACGGCGCCGACTGGTGCAACGGAATCCGGTTCTGGAGTCCCGAGCCAAGGGCTGAGGTCTATTCGCCGGACGTAAACCTCCCATCCCGCGATCACCAGATAGCAGACCGCAGTGGCCAGTCCCCGGTAGTCACTCCGCCCAAAGCGGAGGAATCTAAGACCGCGCGAGACCATGAAGTTCAACAAGGCCTCTCTTGCTCAGGTCGTTCAACAGTGCCAACAGGTCCTGGCGGGCGCAAGGTTCGTCAACCTCGTACTCGGCCAGCAGCGTTTCCAGAATATCCGCCACGCTCCGGCCGTCCGCCAAAAGGCGCCAGATCCGGGCGCCCACCTTGTCCAGGCCAAAATACCCGCCGCCTACCACATCCAGCAGAATCAGCTCATCGGCCACGTCTTGGGCCAGAATATTCGGCTTGGGTGTGCCGTGAACGCCGTTCAGGTCTTCCTCTGGGAGACCAAGCACCGCCCTCGGCTCCACGGTATGCTGCTGGGTCTGGGGAGCAACTCCCAGGGCTGGCGCCCGGTTTCTTCGTCGTATCATTTTCCTCAACCAGTCCTTAGTCCAGCGAATTGTGGCAAGGCCGCCATACCATGAACCGTGGGTGATGAGCCATCCAGAACCTGGCTCATCCAGCCCATAAATGAGATTCAAGTCTTGCTCGAAGAACTAATTGTGTCATTCAGTCGTCCCCACACTGGGGTATGAACCGTGACCTAACGGTGCACACTTGGCGAACGTCTCCTAACGTAGAGAAATTCTGGGCCACACGGCCGAGGCTTCCCAGGCCGCCGCAAGGGGCGGGTGGTGTCATTGGCATACGATTCTGTCAGTAACTAATTGTTAAGGGAAAATGTCAGTCATGAAAGGACTGACATTGAGCCAACGAGAGCAAACCCGGTTGCAAGTCTTGAACCAACTGGTTGGGCATCAGATAAGCGCTCCTGAGGCCGCCGTGATTCTGGGGCTGAGTGAACGCCACACCTGGCGCATGCTGGCAGCGTATCGGGAGGAGGGCGCTGCTGCCCTGGCCCACGGCAACCGGGGGCGACGGCCGGCTAACGCCATCAGCCAGGAGACCCGGCAGAAGGTGATCGCCCTGGCCAGCACCAGGTACTCCGGGTTCAACCACACTCACCTGACGGAACTCCTGGCGGAGCGAGAAGGACTGTTCCTAACCCGTTCCACCGTGCGGGGCATCCTGACGGGGGCTGGGATACCCAGCCCGCGACGACGACGACCGCCCCGCCACCGCCAGCGGCGGGAGCGCAAGGCGCAAGAGGGGATGCTGCTGCAACTGGACGGCAGCCCCCATGACTGGTTGATGGGCCGGGGGCCGGCCCTGACCCTCTTGCTGGCCGTGGACGATGCCACGGGCATCGTCGCCGCCGCGCGCTTCCACAGCCAGGAGGATACCCTGGGCTACCTGCTCCTCTTCCAGGACATCATCCAGCGCCATGGCATTCCCCTGGCCGTTTACACGGACCGCCACGCCGTCTTCCAGCACAACCACACCTTGTGGGACGAAGACCACCAAACTGGCAAGCGGATTCCCACCCAGTTTGCTCGGGCGCTCAAGGAGTTGGGCGTGACCCAAATCTTTGCCCGCAGTCCGCAAGCCAAGGGACGGGTAGAGCGGGCCAATGGGACCTTCCAAGACCGGTTGGTGGCTGAGTTGCGCCTGGCCGGCGCCGCCACCGCTGCGGAGGCCAACGTGGCGCTGGCGGAGTTCCTGCCTCGTTTCAATGCTCGCTTCGGAGTTCCGGCCGCGCAGACGGGATCAGCTTACCGGACCCCTGGCGCTGGTCTGGACCTGGCCAGCACGCTGTGCATCAAGAACCGGCGCAAGGTAGCCAAAGACAATACGGTGCTCTACCAGCAATCCAGCCTGCAGCTGTTTCCCACATCTGACCACCCCAGTTATTCAGGGGCAACAGTGGAGGTCCAGGAACGGCTGGAAGGGCAACTCGTAGTCTGTTATCAGGGAAAGACGGTGGCCAGCCGAACGGCTCCACCCCACGCCAGGATGCTGCGGGGTCGTGGCGTCACTGGCCTGAAGCATGGCCCGGGGATGCCAATGTACGCCTCCCTCGCGCCCAGCGCGACTGACCCGAACCTTGACCACGATCCCCAGTATGGTGAGGCCCTCCTCCGCCAGGTGGATGAGGCTCGCCTCGCCTGGCACAGTCAGTGCATCAAAGAAGGGATGGAGCGAGCCCGCCAACGCGGCCAACAAATCGGCCGCCCGCGGGTGTCTGAGGGCTACCGGCTACGGCCAGACTTCGTCATCGCCCAAGCGCGCATCCGCCAGGGTGACCTCACCGTAGGCAGAGCGGCGAAGGAGTTGGGCATCGGCTATGCCACCCTGAAGCGTCTTCTGGACTCGACCACACCCATCCCGCCACACCTCCAAGCAAAAGAAAACGGAACGGCGGGCAATGCACCCGGCGTCCCGTCTCCCCCTGCTCTCCCAATTTATCACAGCCCCGGCCACTGGACCAGACAGGGTATAATCGACTTCACTGACAAAATCGCTTGACACTAAACCCTGACATTTTCCCTTGACTACAACACTTTCACGCTAACATTTGACAATGTGAGGCCGGTAAACGCTCTCATGGGCCCCTTCCGATTTGCTATTCAACCTTGACATCCTCCGCAGACGGAATAAAATCAGGCAACATCAATTGCTGCCACTCAGGAGGCTGTTATGGCAACGGAACGACTCAAGCGGCACATCGCCCGTCTTCTGAATCAGATGGAGATGGTCTTAGGCCAACGCCATTGGTCAAAAAAGTACAGCCTAGCTTCAGACTTCATCCCACGCGATCCCACCAATACAAATGCCCCAGCCCTCCCGTTTGACGCTGATCGTCCCCGGGTAGCTGCACCTTTTCGGTGTAGGCAGTTGCTACTTCCGATTATTGATGCAAGGGTAATAGTAGCGTACTGTCTACTCATCAAAGAGGGCGTCAGCCGGAGGTGGAAACCGGAAGGGCCTGTCTACCGAGCCTAAGCACAGTGGCGTACTCTCTTCTCCTTAAGACCGATCATGCGATCGTCCTTTTTGATTGGACAAAAATACGCCTGCTGGCTGTTACCCAGGGTTGGGCCACGGCGCAGGATGTCTTTGTTCCTCATGCAAATCGCACAGACCGAGAAAATGGTCAGGGCTACTTACCGGAGGGGAGAACGTCGTGAACACCGCTAAGGGAGTTGGACAACACGAGGCGCGGCCCCAAGGCCCCGCCGGTTTCGCCATCGTCCTTGTCGTTTGCGCCGCCGCGTCGTTGATCGCTTGGTTCCCCCTAGGCCTGCCGCCCCGGCTCCTCCGCTGGCTCCTTGCCGAGGGCTCCCGTGGCATTCTCAGTCTTAGCCCAGGCTGTGGCCAGCCGGCGGCGAGCTACGTCTGCTCGTTCGAGGCTGGAGCGCTGGCGGTCTTTCCTGCGATCGTCTTCAGCGTCGTGTTGTTCCTCATGCGCAAGCAGTTGACGCGGTGGCTGCGCCTGCTTCTCGCCCCACGGCTCCCGGGGAACAGGCGCTTCCTCGTCGCGCCGGTCATTGCGACGCTCGCGTTTGTCCTGTCCTGGAGCTACGTCCACGCAGCGAGTCCATTTAAGTTTGGTCTTGCGCCACAGGTGGTGTTCCCTGTGTTTGTCGGGCTCTTCACATTCGCGACCGCCCAATACGGCACGAGCCTCGCGCGCTCCGCCTCGCGGCTCCTCGATGCGCGGGACAAGCTTCCGGTGTGGGTCCGTGTCGTCGCGGTGATCCTGATCTCGCTGCTCGTATCAATCGCCCTGATGAGTCAACGGCCGGTCACCTTCCTAGACCTCAAGCAGCAACTCATCGTCCTCCTCTCACTGGTGATCGGCTACGCGGCGCTCATGCCGCGCGCCGACGCCGGAGCGCCGAAGCGCGATACGGCCGAGGGTCCGGAGCCAATCAACGTGGGAGGCGCGAAATGAGGACGACGAAACGGCCGCAATTCTGGCTCGCAGTGGCAGCACTCTCCGCCACCCTCTTCGCGGCGCTTTCTCTCACGGCCCACGCCGATGACCCGGTAAATTTCGTGCCTGGCAAGTACTCGGGCACGGTAACAGTCGAGGGGGAACAAGCTCCTTGTTGGAATGATGGGTACGGGTTCATGAATGGGTTTAACTGGGAGCACATCCAAGCCTATCTCACGGTATCGCCTCAGGGCTCAGTCCTGGTCCTATCCATCCCAGAAGGCAACACGAGGGCCGGCGACTGGTTCGAGACTAAGGGGGGGACACTGACCCTGGATAAGGCCCATGTGATCGGAGGAATCCGGCATCATACGGTGTACTACTTCGACGTAACCTTCGCTTACGATCACCGTTTTATCGGTGAGTGGTACCTCGGAACGGGAACTTGGATCGTCAAGGGCGACTGCGAAGCGGAACTTTTATATCCGGTAACCATATCGCTGAAACGGCGCATCGCCGCCGCCGTTCCGGTAGTCGCCACACCCGTTCCGGTAGTCCCTGCCCCTGTTCACGTAGTTGACCTCGTTCGAAAGACTGACCCTGAGGACAGGGAAGTTTACGTCGATCCCGAAGACGACGCCAAGGCCAAGGCAGAGGCAGAGGCCAAGGCCAAGGCAGAGGCCAAGGCCAATGCAGAGGCAGAGGCCAAGGCCAAGGCAGAGGCAGAGGCTGACGCCAAGGCCAAGGACGCGGCGGCGCTCGCCGTGCTCGCGGCTTTGCTTGCCGGGTTAGCCGCACTCTCCGGGATCACCATTGGTGCCGAAGATGGCCTGCCGCTGCCGGCACTCCCAGGCACGAAAACCGCGACGGTCGAGCCGCCAGAAGAGCACTGGACAATGCCGCAGCCGCCATCCGACGGCGGTCAGACGCCGCCTCCGCTGACTGGAGCAAGAGGTCCTGGCGGAATCGCGAACCAACCGCTGGGCGAAGATCCGCCGCAACCCGCACCGCCAGAAGAGCACTGGACGATGCCACTGCCGCCAACCGACGGCGGTCAGACGCCGCCGCCTCTCTCAGGAGCAAGAGGTCCTGGCGGAATCGCGAACCAACCGCTAGGCGAAGATGCGCCGCAACCCGCACCGCCAGAAGAGCACTGGACAATGCCGCAGCCGCCAACGGACGGCGATCAGACGCCGCCCCCGCTGACTGGAGCAAGAGGTCCTGGCGGAATCGCAAACCAACCGCTGGGCGAAGATCCGCCGCAACCCGCACCGCCAGAAGAGCACTGGACGATGCCGCTGCCCAAGCCGACCGCGGCGGACCAGCCCGCCACGCCCGCGATGCCGCCTGGTGACCATCCGCACACCGTCGAGCGTGAAAATACCGGAGCGCCGCGAACGGCCGAGGCCTCGGCGCCTGTCGATCCGCACGCCATTACGCCCGCTGCGGCCGCCGCGCTGCAGGATGAACTCCGCCGAGCGCAGGAGGAGTTCAGAGCGGCGCAGGCCGCATACGACGCGAGCGCCAAGGGCGACCTGCAGAGGGCAGCCGACCGTCTGACGGCAGCAAAGATGGACCTCCAAGTTGCCGAGAGTCACCAGGCGCCCGTTCGGGGGACGGGATCGCCCGCCGGGATGAGCGAGGAAGACTTCCGGGCCCGCGAGCGCCTCCAGAACATCGCGCGGGAGCGGGAGGTCGTCGACAGCCTTCCACCGGACCAGCGCGAACTCGCTTCCCGGCCATCCATTATGGCCGGTCAAGAGCCGGCGACCCCCTACGACCCGACGATCAAAGCCCCGGAAGGTCCGGGTAAGACCGAGCGGATGCTCTTGGACAAGCTCGCCGACGTCGATCAAAAACTTGCCGCGAATCCCAGCTACCGGGACGAATATCACCTCAACCGTATTCGCGAGGACACGGTGATACGGCTCGACATCCTCCGGAAGAACAATTTGGACGCCGACGCCGTGAATCGGTATGACAACGCTCAGAACCGCGCAGACCTCATAGAACAATCGAAGGAAATCCTTAGGCAAGGTGTTCCAATAGCCGGTAGCGAGCTACTAAGTGCGCTCTCGCGAACCCCGCCCGGCGAACGCGCCGTGGAGTGGGTTGCCGAAAAGCTAGGCGAAGGCGCGGACAGGGTCGGAACGCTCGGCAGAGGCTACAACGCGGAGACCGTGGAGCGCGCGGCGCAGGCCGCAGCGGCAGAAGGTAGCGCCGCGCAAAGGACGGCCTCTGAACTCAGCGCCGCGCAGAAGGGCGCCTCGGAAGTCAGCAGTCTCACCCAGGAAGAGAAGACCATCGCCGCGGCCAAGATCCAGGTGAACCCGGCCTTCAAGGGTACGGAGGTCGGGGCTGGCCGCACGACGGTGAATGAGCCCATGACAGGCGACATCGGCAAGTCCGCCGGCGGAGCCGCGCGTGAAGGAAGCCCCGATGCACTGACTCGGCGCTATGCCCCCGGCGAGGCGGGGCGACCGGCGGTCCCGGAGCCGCCGCCGGCCAGGCCTCTGGCTCCTGAGGAGGCGGCCGTGACGAGAGTGGCCAGGCCTCCGACTCCTGAGGAGGCGGCCGCGACGGTCAAATCGCCACTGGATGCGGTGGTCCCGGCGCCTGGCGGCCAGCTCTACGACCAGGACGGCGTGTGGCTCGATCTGAAGGAGGGCGATCCGGTTTGGATGGGAAGGGGTCCCGCACCGCCCTTAGAGCAAGGGCCGGGAGGTAGCATTACGCCGGTTGGGGGTCGGAACGGCATGTGGTTCGTTCCGAAGGAGGGGCCACCCGTCTGGCACGGGGAGGGCCCCGCCCCGTCGGTTCCACCCGAACTCGCCCCCACGAGGATAGAGCCGCCGGCCAGGCCTCTGACTCCCGCTGCTGAGGCCGCCAAGACGACAATTGAGCCACCGCCGGGAAGGCACATCAATCCCAACGCCACGAAGACAACGCAGTTCGAGACGCCGGACATACCTGGCGACAAGCCGACCGGGCCGCGCGGCACCGAAAGGCTCGAGCCGAAAGACCTTCCCGACTTGGGCAAGACGCCAGGCCCTGGCGTGGAGCGTGGGGTGGACGGGAGGCACCCGATCCGCATGACCCGAGAAGAGGCGGGGGCGAGGCTAGGCGAGGAGATCGAACCCGCCACGCCTCGGCCGCAGGGGGCCGAGGCGCCCGCGCCGGATCTGCCCCGCGACCTGCCCCAGGCCAAGCTTCCCGAAACTGCCGCCCGGCCCAGGCCCGACCTGCCGGAGGAGCCGATCACAGGCAAACTGCCCGATCCGGAGATGCCGAAACCCGAACTTCCCGAAACCGTGAGACGACCGGCGATGGAGGCGGCTCCGGCCGAGCCGCCGCGCTCGGCGAGGTTCGACGAAGCCCCACACGGGAATCCGGCCGTTCACGCAGGAGAAAAACTCCCGGTCCAGGCCGACGACCTCGGGGCTCCGTTCAAGCGAGCCCTAGATCCGGATCATGTGCCGCAAGTTTTGGAAAGCGACCTGCGGCGCTATCAGGAGGCCGTGGTCCAAGCCCGCGCCGCCGCCGGGGGGCGCACTGGCCCCTGCGAGGTCGCGAGCGCCTGTCTGCGAAAGGAACTGGGGGGCGATGTCGTGGGGCATAGCGGCACGCTCGCCGGTGCGATCAATCACGAATACGTCCTCACCAAGGAGGGGTTGGTGCTTGATCCGGTGGCCCGGCAGGTGGTGGAGAAGGGCCTGGTGACCCCGGGCCAGATCCGGGCAGCGGGCCTCATGGACGCGGTTGACAAGGGGGTCTTCACGCCGGCCCAATGGGAGAAGTTCAATTCGCTGGGTCGCGGACACCTGCCGCAGGGCCTTAAGTTCTGACCGACGCGGTCCGGGAGCGAATTGGATCGCCAGGGCCCGGCGGGGTTTGTTCCCTGAGATCAGGTACTCTTAGATTAGTTCCGGGGGCATCCGGAAGTCACAGTAGTTGGCCGTGGTCTATGAAATACCGCGGGGATGCGACGACCTGTGCTGGAACTTGGTGCCACATGAATCGTGTCATAGCCCTCTTGTTCTGGGAGTCCTAAGCTATGCGTAGATTGCTAGTTCGGCATAGATTGTGGGATTTGACACGATTCTTAATATAGCCCAAGTTATCGGAGGTCGTGCCAATGAGCATCGCGTCTGTGAGAAGGAAGTACGAGCAGGAACTCATGCGGTTGCCAAACGTGAATGGCGTGGGGATTGGGGAAAAAGCAGGCAAAGCGGTCATTAAGGTATTTGTGACCCATAAGGTTCCGGTAACTGATTTGCAGCCACATGAAGTCATTCCGAGCACGATAGAGGGCTGGGAAATTGATGTGGAAGAGATCGGCGTTGTGAGGGTGCAAAGCCGTTAGAGGCAGCCGAGCAAGTCGGGCCGTGGACCCAACATTCATGTAGGCAAGAACCGATTCGGCCAAATTGCCTATTTGCACTCTCGAATCTGCATGTGCTTTCCGCCTTGATGTTAGCCCAATAACTCGGCCATCACGGGAGTGACAACTAAAGGAGGGAATATGGATGCCGGTACGCTTGTGGTTTATTTGGTCGGAATTTCAACAGCCGGCGAGCAGGTGGCGGAAAATCTCTGGGGAGGCTTTGTAAAGGGTCCAATCATGCGATACCTGGCCATAGTTACCACCATAGGTATCGCTTACGCCGCTTGGGCGTTAGATGTCGGTCCCCTCGAGGGACTGAGCCCGATTAAGGTAGCTGTATACGGAGTATTTGCTGGCTTGGGATCAAATGTGATTCACTCCGTCTTTGGTGCGGTGCTACCGGGGACAAGAAACGCCACCCTCAGCGGGGCTGTGGCCCAAGTATTCCAGCGGCAGAGCGACGACGTACCCCCATCGCCGCCCAGGAGGTAGATCATGGCGCACGAAAAGGCCAGGGCCGCCAGGCAACTACACCACGATGAGCTTATGAAGCTACCCAATGTCTTGGGGACCGGGGCAGGCAATAAGATCACGGGACGGGTGGACACGGGCCAAGAGGCGGTGGTGGTTTACGTTCAGCGCAAGGTACGAACTGGAGCGCTGTCCACCGAAGCCCTTGTCAAGCCTGTTCTTACCTTACGAGATGGACAGGAAGTCGCAACCGATGTTGTCGATGTTGGAATCGTCCGCGCCTTGGCAGACGTTAATCAAACCAGAGTGCGACCCATTGTCGGCGGTGTGAGCATCGGCCCCACAAATTTCTCGTTAGCAGGCACCATTGGCTTGCCTTTGTTGCTGAAGGGCGATAAGCGTTACGTGCTGACTAACCGGCATGTCATTGGGTGTGACTGGCTAAATCCGGCACCTGACATGGTTCCACCGGGGTCGGATTGGGACCTGAAATACAATATCCGGATCGGCTCTAGGGTCTGTCAGCCCTCGAGTGGGGACTTCGACGGAGACTATGAGCAAAACTGGATTGGGACAGTAGCTGCCTGGTCGGATATCAGTCCCAACAAAACCAACCTCATGGACGCCGCGATCCTTGAGCTAACGGTTGACGCCAACTCGGAGATACTGGGTATTGGAGGGTACAGACAAAGGGCGGAGCCATCGATTGGGATGCCCGTACAGAAGTCGGGTCGGACAAGCGGCGTCACTGATGGAACCGTAACAGGGCTGGACGTAACGATCAAGGTCGAGTATGAGAGGTTGGGTGTCCTGACATTTGCCAACCAGTTGGCCCTTTCTCCCATGCTCAGACCAGGCGATTCCGGCAGCGCCATTGTCGAAAAGGGTTCCGGGGCGATCGTCGGCCTGGGGTTCAGCGGAACCGACACCATTTCCATTGCCAACCCAATCGGAATGGTGCTTTCTTATTTTGGCCTCAGCTTACCTACTGGGCCGCTCCATACCCCGGTGGCGGAGGCTCTCCGATCCATCACAGATGTCCTCGTGCGAGTTTGGTCGTACGAAGGCACGGCGGGCTGGCGCCTGTATGATCCTAGTTACCCCCATTCGGAATATGACCTGGCTGCCCTGGAAGCAGGGCGCGGATACTGGATAAATGTCAGTAAGGATGCGGTACTGACCTATCATGGCAGAACTAAGCAACTTACCCAAGGATGGAACTTGATCGGCTGGGAAGGTTGACCTAAAGAGGGTTCACTTCGTGTACTGTGAGGTGGACCCCATCGTTAGGACAGCGATGAGGCCAAAATGTCCGGCAGAGTTTTCGGACTGGGAATACCTGAATGGCCGTGAAACGACGGCAATGGAGTCATCCTGAAAGACTCGCGACACTTCTATGTCAGGTGGCCCCCATCATTAGGGTCCACCTTATGCATCTGGGGACCTAGTTGCTGGAGGACTGCCGCACTAAAGGAAGTTACTCCCATCGGCCGATTTCATCTCCTAACACTGGAAGCATAATATTAAACAAGTAAACATGTTTTGGAGGATTGCCACGGTTTATCCGATTACCCGAGGCCACGGCAGTTGAAAAGGCTCACTTTCGGCGGTGAATAGGGAGGTCTGGCCAGCCTACAATACGCGCCGACTTCGGTTGGTTCGTTGCGGTGGAGTTATGACGTCAGCTCCAGACAAGCAAACTGTCACTCTGCCGGATGTAGGGGAAGAGAAGCCATTCCCTGAGTACGATTCGGCTATTGAAAAAAACAAGGCTTCATTCGTTCAGCTGGTTGAAGCCTATTACTATCAAAAAGAAGAATGGAACGAAGACGATCCACATAATTACCGGATGTATTACCGGAGGTACTATCCTAAGCTAGTGGACGCCTTTGAACACGAACACGGCGCCATCACACATTTTTATGCTTCTTCACAAGTCATGGTCGCCTCGGTTCTAACTGATAACGATGAGATACACATGGTGACGGGCCTCGTAGGAAATCGCGGTTTGGAGCTAGAAATTAGAAAGCTTCTCGCGCAATGCGAGAAGCTTTCCATAGACGCCCACCAACTCCCTGAAGGTCGAGACCGGCGGACAAGTATGGAGATGATCTATTCCGTAGTGTCTGATTCTATTGGCGTGTTGGATAACGCGAAGCAGGAAGAAGAGACCACGGACAATATGAAAGTCTATTCTCCGGTGCTGGACCACCTGCGGAACGAGTTGGGGTATGCCCGGCGATATTATGAGCGGTGTACCCAGCGAAATGCCCAGTTCAAGTATTTCGCGGGCATGGTGCTCGGATTGCTGGTTCTCGCCGGCATAGTCTTCTTAATAGCCTGGGCCATCTCTCGCGTCGGCAACCCTGACCTGGCGCCGGTAACTTTTCTTGGCAGCCTCAGCCTCGTCGCAGGAGGCACTGGCGCCATGGTCAGCGTCATGTCGCGGATGACCTTTGGCCGCCTCACCTTGCAATACCAAGCAGGATCCATCCTCTTGTACCTGCTAGGAGCCTTCCGCCCGCTCATTGGAGGCATAATTGGCCTGGCTCTCAACGTCTTGATCGTGGGGACTTTGCTGCCTATTGCCCAACCTGCCGAAGTTGCCAAACAGGTCTACTTCTATCTGGGCATTGCGTTTATCGCGGGTTTCAGTGAGAGGTGGGCTCAGGACATGCTAGCGGTGGCGAAAGGGAGCGCTTCACCAGGTGCCAGCAGCACCTCTCAATCCGAATCACCCTCGCCGTCCGGAGGTCCGCCTCCACCGCAGTGAGGGAAACCAGTTGAGGGGCGGTGGCATCGTTGAGTACTAATGAGACAATCGGTCTGACTGATGTGTATGCCCTTTACGGGGAGCACTACATCGCCGTCAACGAGACCGGCAGGCTCAGGAGCAAGCCTCCAATGTGGCAGCCAGGCAGGCCTTACCAGGAGGCCTATCATCGCCCTATTGATGCCGGGATCAAGAATGGGCACCTGGTGTTCTTCATTCACGGGGGGCTGAACGACCTCGCTGGGGTTATTGAACGCGTCCTAAGATTCTCCAAGGAGTTCGAGACCGAACGATGGCACCTGATTCATCTGGCGTGGGATACCAGCTGGGGCTCAGGCTGGGATGCGGTAATACGGAGGGGTCTTACTCGCCGGTTTTGGAGAAGTCTCTCGACTTTGCCAAGTCTGCTCCTGCCGTGGAATTGGTTACAGCTTGCAAGGGCTCTGCGAGGACCCACGGCCTACTTTGGCGGGATCATGTGGAAGAGCCAATACGCCACAGCCAGGGCAGCACTTAGGTCGCCGGGTTCTCGGAGCCATGCCCGGGAGCGAGGATTCTACCGAGCCTTCAAGTACCTGAACGAGGCAGTAGTGGAAAATGACGGCGTACAAATTTCTTTTGTGGTCCACAGCGCGGGGAGCATCGTCGCTAACTATCTGCTTGATCTCGTCTCCACTGAATTCACGAATTTGACCAACCGGGTCAAGATTTATATACTCCTCGCCCCGGCCTGCCATGTTACTCAGGTGCAAAAGTCGCTGTCAAACATCCAGATGGGCAACCAAGCAGTGGTTTTTGCGCTAACCCCGGAACTGGAAAGGGCCGACAGCATAATCGTCCAGGATAAGTCCCTATTGTGGGCGATACATGACTTGTTCGAAGCTAAATGGTCGCATCGGGACTTCAACAGATTTCGGATACCCATTGAGCCTAAGGCCTCCTTACGCGATCCGTGGAACCGTGGGCTGCTGGGTCTTGAGGAACTGGTCGCGGCTCTTGAGAAGAGAGTTAGTAAGCCAATAGACCGAAGCTTTGGGGGAAAATTGAGATGGGCTCACTCCAACGAAGTTGTCTCTTTGGCAGGTATGAATCGGGCGTGGACCGAATCCACCAGGCACGGTGATTTCGACGACGACGGGACAACTCTAGAATCAATAAGGATTCTACTGAAGTAAGCTCGGGTATTGGATTCAACTTCTAAAACGCCGCGAACCAATCAGTTGTTGTTAGCAAGACTCCATCCGAGCGTGGCGGCTGCACTAGAAACCCAGTTTCGGTGCCACCCCACGGCCACCAGGACCGCCAGATATGGTGTACGAGGGAGTTCGACCCTCCCCCGTCTCCACCAAGAACACATGGCGGTTTCGCCACAGTCCCGGCCATTGGTCGGGAGTGATTCGTTTTCAGGGCAAGCAGTTTGGTTGATTAGCGCAACGCCGCTGCCCTCTTTCGTAGCGGCCATTTGGAACAGGGCCTGAAAGGCGGGCTTGGGCCGGAAGCCCACGACGCTCCGCTCCTCCACCGGGTCCACGTAGACCGCCTCCAGCATGGTCAGCAGGATGCGCCGCCGCTCGGCTAGATCAGCCTCCGCCCAGAGGGTTGGGAGATTCTCCAGCAGCTTGCCCGCTTCCTGGGCGGCGTTGATGCCGGGCACCACCAGGGACTGGAGCTTGTCTCCCAGTTGCCGCTTCTGGCGTTTGTAGTCTTCCTGAGGCAGCAAGCCGTCCAGGTACACCTGGCCCAGTCGCTTCAGCCTTTGCTCGGTCTGCTTTCTCTCCTCCTCCACCCGCTTCACCTCGTCCTCCAGGTGCAGCTGGGTCAGCATGCGGTCCTGCCAGGAGTCGGGCAAGGTGATGGCTCCGATGATCTGGTCCATCTGCAGGTCTGGGATATCGCAGGGCAGGGAAGAGCTTCTTCCCACGCAGTAGCCTGCGCCCCTGGATCCTCTCTGCTCCCGGTAGTACCGGTGGCCGTTTCTGTATGTCTGGCTCCACATGGGGTAGCCGCACCAGGCGCAGCGGATCAGGCCCTTGAGCAGGTATTCCCGCTCAGGATGGGGGTCCAGGGTCCGGCTGCGGCCCGAGTTCTTGGTCAAGGCCATCTGCACGGCTTGATATAGCTCCGGGCTGACCAGAGGTTCATGGGTGCCGGGCATCACCTGGTCATGGTGCTTCACCCTGCCGGTGTAGAAGACGTTGTGCAGGATGCCCCGCACCGAAGCGGTGGTGAAGAGCCTTGGGCCGGCGGCGAGGTTGCCGGTCCCGTCCTCCAGTTTGTGCATGTTCCTGGTCCGGAACCCCTGGGCGTTGAGCCAGCCCGCCAGGGTGGCCAGGGTGGTCTGGCCGGTGGCGTACTTCTGGAACAGCTCCAGCACCACGGGGCCTTCCTGGGGATGGGTATGCACCGCGCCGGCGTGCTCGGGCTGGCAGCGGGGCTGGCGTAGCTTGTTCACCTCCTCCCAGCAGGACTGGTAGCCGAAGGGGATGCCCCCCAGGTGCAACCCCTGCAAGGCCCGCTCCTGAATGCCCTTCTTCACGTGGGTGGCCAGCATGTCGCTGAAGAACTCCCCGAAGCTGCCCAGGGTGCGGGCCACCAGGCGGCCTTCCGCCGTTGACCAGTCCAGGTTCTCGGTGATGGAGACCAGCCCCACGTTGTGCTGGCTGAGAATGGCGACGGTCTCCAGCAGCACCTTGAGATTCCTGGCCCAGCGGTCCAGGGTGTGCACCACCACGATGTCGAACTCGTGGTTGGCCGCGTCCTCCAGCAGCTGCTTGAACACCGGGCGATTCTTGGTGGAGTCGCTGTGGGCCGATTTGCCCTCCTCCCGGTATATCTTCCCTGGGATCCAGCCCCGCTTCTTGCACAGCTCGTAGAAGAGCCTTTCCTGGGCGTCCAGGGAGTGACCGTCCACCTGGCTGCTGTCGGAGACCCGGATGTAGGCTACCGCTCTCAACATGGTTGCTCACCCCTTTCCTTGCTCAGCTTACGGGAGGCGATGGAGAGGGCCACCTGGGTCAGGGTGTCCAGGAAGTGGTTGACAGCGATCTGGTCCAACTCAAGGCTCCCTTCAGTGCTCTCCGTAGTGGCCCGCCAGTGTATACCCTGGGGTATACCCGTCAACCCGTTGTTGCCGCCGCAGACCGGACGGCCGCCTGGGGCCGGGGCCGCCGGCGCAGGTTCAGCACCCACGCTATTCGGGCCGGCGGGCACCGCCGCGGAGTGCCTCCGGCGGGGCGGTCTCCCCTTCTGAGGCTTACCCTGAGAGGATCGGCCGCCCATGCTAGGCCGCCTGCTCCGGCAGGTCCTTGGCCTGGGAAGGGTCACCCTGCTTGTCCAGCAGCCGCTTCAGGGTGGCGTAGCCGATCTTCAGCTCCTTGGCGGCCTTGCGCCGGGACAGGGAGCCGGCGTTAATGCGCTCCAAAATTGCTCCAAAACGCTGGGGGAAGCCGCGCCGGTCCCAGACGCTGGGCCGCCCGATCTGCTTGCCCTCCCGCCGCGCCCGCTCCATGCCGGCTTTGACCCGCTCCCTGAGGATCCCCCGCTCCAGCTGGGCGTAGGCCACGGTGATGTAGTACAGGGCCTCCCCGAAGGGGCTGGTGGTGTCCAGCCAGGGCTCGCTGTAGGACCGCAGGCCCACCCCCCAGCCCCGCAGCCGTTCCAGGGTGGTGGCGGCGTCCAGCACGCTCCTGAAGGCCCGGTCCATGCGCCAGACCAGCACGAGGTCGAACTTGCGCTTGCTGGCGTCGGCCAGCAGCTCGCGCCACTGGGTCCGGCGGGCCAGGTCGGTGGCCGGGGCCTGGTCGATGTACTCCAGGAACACCTGCCACCCCTGGTTGCGCACGAACTCCCGCAGGGGCATCAGCTGGGTCTCCGGGTTCTGCTCCTTGTCGGTGGTGGAGACCCGGGCATAGACGGCGGCCCTTCTGGGTTGCTCAGGACTCGCTTTCATGGTTTGCCCTCCTTGGCGGACTGACTCACTTCCAGCTTGGCCAGGACTCCCTGCACGTACTCCTTGTCGGTGATGAACGCTCTGAGGTGCCGCCCGTCTTGGGGACAGATCAGCATGACGAAGGGCTTGCCTGACTTCCGCCCCCGGGCCAGGCGCAGGCTCAGGGGCTGGCCGCACAAGGGGCAGAGCGGAAGCCCAGACTTTTCCTGGATCCGGTCAACGGCGCTGCTGCTCATCGCGCTCCCTCCTTCTGCAGGTATTCCTGGCAAAGCAGGTATATCGCCACTCCCCGCTGGTTGGGACTGTCGCCCTGATCTTCCCGCGCCTGGGGCATGATCTTCGTCAGGGCCGCCTCCACCACCGCCAGCTGGTCCGGGGTGAGCTGGAAGGTCAGGTGCTTGAGGCGGGCGCCCTGGGCCTGCTGCCAGCTCTGGAGGTGCTGGGCGATGGACTCCTGGCCCATGGCGGCCATGGCCTGCAGGCTCTCGGCGCTCTCCGGCAGCAAGGCCAGCACCTCCTGCTGGGGCAGTTCTTTGAGAACTTGCTGCAGCAGCATGGCCCGCAGCCCCAGGTCGTCCTCCCCCTGGATGCGGTTCAGGGCCTGGGACAGGAGCTTGGCCTGGGCGTCCACCAGGGCCACGTAGGTGTGTTTCGGCGATTGTTCTACCAGTTCCACATCAACCCCATGCGCTCTAAAGTGCCTGATGCTGTGGGAGCCGTAGCTGTGACTCAAGG
>JBGPJN010000010.1:0-24974 GCA_041485445.1 Dehalococcoidia bacterium | reverse complement strand
TTCCCGGCGTACCGACATCCAAACCATACTTACCCACGCTAGCTTGTGTCATTGTCCCCTCCTTCACTATAAACCGTAATTCCCCATATCGGCCGATCCCGTGCCATCATCAGAGTCTGGATGGGCTAGAGGGAGTCTACCACGGCCTATTGGATGTTCGTCAACCTCAAGTTCCTTCCAATAGAAGTACGGTTACGGTAATAAAAACCGTCACAGGTGCGCCTAATTGTCATTATGGCTCAGCGTAGAGCTGGCGAGCCGATTCCACCGGGCCCACTACTCTTGTGAACCCCCACTTCCCATCTGTACCACTGCCGCGCTCTCTTAGCCGGGCGCCGAGTTATAGACCCTTGCATAGATGCTTGAACTGTGCCGGAAGAACCCCCCCCCAACCCCCCCCTTGCGAAAGGGGGGCTAGGGGGGATTTACGCCGCAAACGCTTTCCAACCGATTTAGATACTTATGCAAGGGTCGTTAAAAGGAGTCGCCGCGTGGCGTGCGGAACGTGTGCCTCCTTGCGGGTCTTTGGCACCAGCGCTTATACTCGGCCCAGGTAAGAAAGAGGGCGCTGGATCATGGGCGTGGCCATCAGACCGATGCAGGGAGCATCGCGCGTAACGTGCGGACCCGGTCCCGTTAGCTGTAGCTCTGGCCGATGGGGCTTCCACCAGGACCAGCCCCTGGTCGCCTGTAACGCGGCCAGGCAGCGGAGCCAGTAGAAGGCAGGTTATGGCCACCCAAGAGCAGCAGGAGCTAAAGTCATGGTGACGTTCGACCAGTACGCTCACAAGTACCAAACCGTGAGGATGGAGCGGCGAGACGGGATTCTCCAAATAACTCTTCACACCAATGGCGGTCCGCTCCAGTGGGGCAGCCTCCCTCACGAGGAGCTACCCCAGGTATTCGGGGATATTGGCAGCGACCGGGAAAACCGGGTCGTGATTATGACCGGAACCGGCAACTCCTTCTCGGGCCCCAGGGGCAGCGCCCAGGGCAGGCCCAGAAGGACACCCCTGGAGTGGGACAAGACCTACTGGGAAGGCAAGCATCTTCTGACGAACCTCCTGGATATCCAGGTCCCCATGATCAGCGCCATCAACGGTCCAGCCCTGCGCCACTCCGAGCTGCCGTTGCTCTGTGACATCGTGCTGGCCTCGGAGGATACGAGCTTCCAGGACTCCGGCCATTTCATGAGCGGGCTCATCCCTGGAGACGGGATGCACGTCGTGTACCCCATGCTGCTGGGCATGAACCGAGGCCGGTACTTCCTGCTGACCGGACAGACCATCGATGCCCGGAAAGCCCTGGAGCTGGGACTGGTGGCCGAGGTGCTGCCCAGAGAGCAACTGTTGCCCCGGGCCTGGGAGCTGGCGGAGCAGCTAGCGCAGCAGCCTCCCCTGGTGCTGCGCTACAGCCGGGTGCTGCTGACCCAGCACATCAAGCGACTGATGCACGACTTGCTGGGCTATGGCTTGGCGTTGGAAGGGATGGGGTCGGCCCAGGACCGCATCGAGCTCTAGCTGATGGACGCATTAGGGTGCATTGGCGTTAACAAGAGAAAATGTAATTGTCGCCATGAACCCCAGACAAGGTCACAGGAGAGGACGGCGTATGACAGCGGCGAGACTCCCCGGTCCGTCCGGGATACTGCCAGGCTTGCCAGATGCCATGATTGATCTGAACACCGACGCCGGTGTTGAGTTAGTCGGGGGTCAATGGCGCTATCATGACGCCGAGGTCATAACTGTGCCATTTCGCAGTGTGGGAGAGGACTTGAACCCAACCGGTCCGCCGAATCAGACCTATGACATAGTTCCCCATGCTCAGGTTCTGGATTTTGACGACTCCGGCTGGGAAATTGTTCCAGCTACTGACCTGGATGGTCGCCGCGGCACCGGTAAGGTCTGCTTCAACTGGTACCGCATCAATTTCACGATTCCCAAGATGGTGGGCAACTTCGATCCCACCGGATCCACCGTTGTCTTTGAGGTGATAGTCGATGACTACGCTGAGGTCTGGGTCAATGGGCAACTGCCCCGGGTAGTCGGACAGGCAGGCGGTACAGTTGTTTCCGGATTCAACTCGCCCAACCGCGTCATAATTGCCCGTGATGTTAGGCCGGGGCAGAGCTTCCAAGTCGCTGTATTTGGGATAAACGCGCCTATATCGGCTTCCCCAGAGAACTACATCTGGCTTCGCACCGCGACCCTCAAATTCTATGTGGCCGATCGGGCTCAGGTCGCCTGGGAAACCCAGTTTGAGGTTGTCCGGCGAAGTCCAGCTCTAGATGCCATTGTACCTTCGGATGCGGAGCTGGAGAAAGTGGCGGGCGAATTCATCTCCACCCAAGGCCCGGTTTGGGTCCACGCTGGTTATTTGCTTTTTAGCTCACCCAACACCAACGCCATCTACCGCTGGGCCCCAGACGGCACGGTGAATGTCTTTCGGGTGAATAGCGGCTACAGCGGCTTCGACGTCGGAGAATACACCCAGCCGGGCTCCACGGGCCTGACCTTGGACTCGGAAGGGAGGCTGACCATTTGCCAGCAGGGCAACCGCCGGATTATCCGGGTGGAACCAAGGAGTAAGGCGACCGTGCTGGCAGACCAGTATCAAGGCAAGCGCCTCAACAGCCCCAACGACCTGGTATACCGGTCCGATGGATCCCTGTACTTCACAGACCCGCCTCTTGGGCTGCCCCAGACCTTCGACGATCCGAGGAGGGAGCTTACCTTCAGCGGTGTGTTCCGAGCCCATGAAGGGGAAGTTAGTCTCCTGACCCAGGAATTGACCAGTCCCAAGGGTATCGCCTTTTCCCCGGACGAGAGGTACCTCTACGTTGGAAACTGGGACCCACAAGAGAAAGTCGTGATGCGATACCTGGTAAACGTCGACGGAACTCTAGCCGCTGGTGAAATCTTCCACGACATGACCCGAGCTCCTGGAGAGGACGGGATTGACGGGATAAAGGTCGATCAGGACGGCAACCTGTACGTCTGTGGGCCAGGAGGAGTATGGATTCTCTCGCCTCAAGGACAGGCTCTTGGCATAATCAAAGGTCCGGAGATACAGCATAATTTGGCATGGGGCGACGAGGATGGCAGAACACTCTATATGACGGCAATGACCGGCATTTACCGAATCCGACTGGGTATCCCTGGTGTGCGCCCTTAACGGATTTCGGCATGCGCGTCGGTGGGTCTTACGCCGCAGTCTATTGACTCTGATTCAAGAACAGGTTGGGCCTTGGTGGTCGTAGACCAGTTGTGCTGAGAGAAGTCTTAGGAGTTAAACGTCTGCGCAAGAATTTGTCCCGCAGACCGCTGGTCTGACGTTTGCCGTACCGACGCGGCAAGGCCACCTGAATGTTTCCGCGGTGGTAATACCCCTCAGGTCTGGTAAGCTTGCCAAGCCTCTGGCCGCTGGCTCAGTTCCACCGGGCCTTGAGTCAAATCAAAGGGGCGTGCCGACTACGCCACATGCTGGGACGATTTTGGGTCGTTCCCATAAGCACCGCTTCGCTGGAGGTCGACTGGAGATTTTGTTTCATGAACCGCAGGCACCCCATTCCCCCTTACCTACGTGCACTCCGGCGACCCCCTGCACCCCATGCAGTCCCGTGTTTGGACCCACAGAAGGGCTGCATTCAGATACGAAACTGGCCCGAAAACCACCAGTGTTTCTGTCTATGCAAAGGCACGGTCTATGAGGCCTTCCAGCGCTTGCTTGCCACGTTTTACGGCATTGCCTGGGGGGCAGCTACAATTGCGAGTCAGAGGTAGGAGTTCAATCTCGAGCGGACGAACTTGGCTTGCCTGCCTTCCCTCCGCCTGTTCCGTATTTAGCACCTTGATCTTGGAACGGCAGTGGATAACCCAATCCCCTCAACTGTGAACAGTTGCAGGTCAGACAGCCCCTTGAGTTGGAATCTGGGACATCGAAACCTTGTTACTCTCCGGTGGATATGCTCCGCTGAGAAGGAGAGGCGATGTTGATGCGCTTATGCCCGCGTAGCCGTGGCTCGTCTAGCAGACCTGCCAGCATTGGGGTATATGTGTCCAATCATGTTGGCCTGGTTGAAACTATGCTGGAACCGCCGGCTATCCTCTTTGCAGAAGTGTCGGTGAGGCAAGCAACTGGAGTCTGAGCCGTTTTCCCTTGAAAAGCAGGGGGTCGGTTATGCCACTTTTGAAAAATAAGGAGCCGCCTGGTCAGGCGGCTCTCATATCTGGGAAGCGGGAATTTTGTATCTAGCTGGTGGAGGTGAGGGGATTCGAACCCCTGACCCCCTGCTTGCAAAGCAGGTGCTCTCCCACTGAGCTACACCCCCACGGGCGCCGTCGCCGGGCCACGGTGCACCGGCCAACTGCGTCATTGTACCGCCGCGGGCCGCCGGCCTGTCAACGCACCACGGGCGAGGTATAATTGGTGCTCAAACCAGAGGGGCGCAACGGGGCTGCACCATGCATCGCTGGCGCCGTAAATCGCTGGATGCGGGGGCCGGCCGCCATCGCCGACCGCCGCGGTTTGGAGGCAGGAAATGGCCGGTAGTACGGTTCGCGTGGGCAACGTTGAGATCACCTCCCTTTCCGACGGTTATCTGGAGTTCGACGCGTGCAACTTCTTTCCGGCGGTGAGCGCCGACCAGTGGCAGCCCTATGCGGCCCACCTGACGCCGGAGCATAAGGTCCGGTTCAACCTCGCCTCCTTCCTGGTGCGCTCGGATGGTCGCACCATCCTGGTGGACACGGGGCTGGGTCCGCCGCCCTCAGATGCCCCGGCCAGTCCGTGGGGCGAGCTGTTGACCGCCCTCCAGTCCCAGGGTGTCCGCCCCCAGGACATTGATATGGTGGTGATGACTCACCTCCACCGGGACCACGTGGGCTGGAACCTCCAGCGACAGGGTTCTGGGTATGCGCCGACCTTCCCCAGAGCACGCTACTGGGCCAGCCGCCAGGACTGGGAGGCCTGTCACCGGCCTGAAGTGAAAGAACGATTCCCCAACGCGCCGGCCTGCGTGTGGCCGCTGCAAAACCTGGGGTTGCTGGAGCTGATGGATGGAGAGCACGTGCTGACCCGCGAGTTGAGCGCGCTGCCCACTCCGGGCCACACCCCGGGGCACGTGAGTATCTTGATTTCATCCCAGGGGCAGCGCGGCCTGATCCTGGGCGATGCGGCCCATAACCCGGCCCAGGTCCAGGAGACCGACTGGATCTCCCGGGCGGACATGGACCCCCAACAGGCCAGCATCACCCGGCGCCGGCTCATGGAGCGGCTGGCCAGGGAGGGCGCCACCGTTGCGGCGGGCCACTTTCCCGCGCCGGGTTTTGGCAAGGTGGTGACGGTGCAGGGCCGGCGCTACTGGCAGGGTCTGTCGGGCTAGGCCCGTGCCTCCACGGCTTTCAGGGACCCATCCCAAAATGCGCCTCGGGGGAGTGCCCCGACCAGTCGGGGCTGGGGGTATCCCCCCGGTTCAAATCTCCTCCCCCTCTCCCTAAGGGAGAGGGGGACCGAGGGGGTGAGGGTTTTCGGGCGGTTTCACGGTTTCATGGGGGAGTTCACACCGGCTAGGAGGAAGCAAGCATGGCATCGGATAAGATTCGTCTGGGGATCATCGGCGCCAACGTACACCGGGGCTGGGCGCCCCGCTCCCATCTCCCCGCGGCCGTCGCCAGTCCGGAGTACGAGCTGACGGCGGTGTGCACCACCCGGCAGGAAACCGCCGATGAGGCGGCACGCCAGTTTGGCGCGCGCCTGGCCTTTGACTCCTATCAAAAGCTGCTGGCCTGCCCGGAGGTGGACGCCGTGGCGGTGGTGCTGCGGGTGCCCAGCCACTACCAGGTGACCAAGGATGCCATCAACGCCGGCAAGCACGTGTACACTGAGTGGCCGCTGGGCGCTACCTTGGCCGAGGCCCGGGAGCTGGCGGACTTGGCCCGGGCCAAGGGGGTACGCACCGCGGTGGGACTACAGGCGCGGGTGTCCCCATCCATTATGTACATGAAGGATCTGGTGGAGACGGGCTACGTTGGCGAGGTGATGTCTTGCCACGTCAGCCTGTCTCGCGGCGGGCTGCTGGAACGCACCTCGGACCGGACCTGGCAGCGGGATGACGCCCTGGGGGCTAACACCCTGACCATCGCCTGCGGGCACACCATCGACGCGCTGCGCTTCGTGGTGGGGGAGTTTAGTCAGGTGGCGTCGGTGGTTTCCACCCAGGCCAAACAGTGGCTGGAGACTGATACCCAGCAGGTGGTGGAGGTCACCTCGCCCGACAACATCCTGGTCAGCGGGCGCCTGGCCAGCGGCGCAGTGGCGTCCGTCCATGTGTCCAGCGTGCCCTGGCTGGGCGGCGGCTACCGCATGGAAGTTTACGGGCGGGAAGGGACGCTGGTGGCCACTTCCGACGACTCGCCCCAGCTCCGGGAGGTGCGGCTGCAAGGCGGCCGGGCCCGCGAAAGGCGTTTGCAAGACCTACCGGCGCCCCAGCGCCACGTTTATGTGCTGGAGGGGATGCCCAGCGGCGAGCCCTACAACGTGGGACAGATGTACTACCGGTTTGCTCAGTCCATCCGGACCGGGTCCGGCGGCCCGCCGGACTTCGATACCGCGGTGAGCCTGCACCGGTTTCTGGACGCCATCCGGGACTCTTCCAACCTTGGCCGGGAGGTGTCGGTGCCCCAAGCCGGTGGGTGAGCCTAGCCCACCGTCACCCGGTCCCTTTGTGTCACGCGGGCTACGGCGTTGCGCAGGTCACCCAAGCTGAGCGGCTTGCTGAGAATCAGGTCCACGCCTGGCAGAACCTCCCCGGAGGACAGCATCATGTCGCCAAAGCCGGTCACCATAATCGTCGGCGTCTGAGGGGACAGGCGTTTGATCACCGGCGCCAGCTGCTCCCCACTCATTTCGGGCATGGCCAGGTCTATAATCACCAGGTCAAACTTGCCCTGCTGAAACTTCTGCAGGCCTTCCCGGCCGTTGGCGGCCACCTCGGCGGTATGCCCGTCGGCGTTGAAGTACTTGGTCATCAGGTCCCGTTCCAATTCCTCGTCCTCCACCACCAGCACGTGCAGCGGACGGATCCGCGTCTCCGCGTCCGGCGTGCGCTCGCGGGTGGCCGGGGCTGGGGTAGCGCAGGCGGGCAGGCTGATGACAAAGGTGGTTCCCTGTCCCCAGGTAGTCTGGATGTCCAGGGCCCCCTTGTGCCGCTCCACAATGCCGAAGACCATGGACAGGCCCAAGCCGGTACCCTCGTCGCCTTTGGTGGTGAAGAACGGTTCCAGGCAGCGCTGGCGCACCTCATCGGTCATGCCGGCGCCATTGTCCGAGATCTCCAGCACGACCTCGTCAGCAGGCTGGGGGGAGGCTGTGGGGGCGCCATTGGCGTCAATCCTGGGGAGGGAGGTGCGCCGGTAGGTCCTGAGGACAATGGACCCGTCGGTGGCGAGCTGTTCCTCATTGACGACGCCGGCGCCGGCGCGGCCGCCGGTCCTCTGGACGATGGCGTCCACCGAGTTGAATATCAGGTTGGTCAGCATCTCCCGCAAGTCGCCCTCGTTGCCGGCCACCAGTGGGACCGGTTCCAGGGAGGCGGTAACGTCAATCAGAACGCCGTTGGCCAGGGCCTGGCCCTTCCACTTGGGTTGGGTAAGGGATATGCTCTGCTGCACCAACTCGTTGAGGTTGACCGGCAGAAACACGTCGCCCTCCTCCCGATGCCGGTAAAACTCCCGCAGGCGAGACACAATACGGGTGGCGTCCCTGGCCCCGGTGTTGATGATCTGCAAGTACGCCAGGACCTTCTCCGTGTCTTCCACGTCGGTGGGGCGGGTGAGGAGCAGCTCGCTGAAGCCCAGGATGGTGGCCAAGGCGTTGTTGAAGTCATGGGCGATCCCGCTGGCCATCTGCCCCAACGCCCGCAGCCGTTCCTGCTGGACCAGGTGCCCCTGGGTGGTCTTGAGCTGCGCCAGGGTCTGCTCCAGCCGCAGGTTGGCCTCGCGTAGCTCCTCCTCAATCTCCTTGCGCTCGGCAATCTCCTTGTCCAGCTTGGCTACCGCGGCATCCCGCTCCGCGACCCGCTGCTTCAGGGAGTTGATGCTGGCCTGGAGCCGGTCCGTCATGGTGTTGAAGGCCGAGGCCAGAGTGCCCAGCTCATCCCCGGCGGTCACGGGCGCCCGCTGCGTCAGGTCGCCGGAGCTGATGGCCAGCGAGGTGTTGGCCAGGCCCTGCACTGGCCGGACGATTTGACGCACCGCCAGCGATGCCATGACCAGGCCGGCCAGCAGGGCCAGCACCAGAATGCTGCCGATGACCAGCACTTCGCGAATGGTGGGAGCCAGGGCCTCCAGCAGGGGCTGCTCCACCACCACCTGCAGCCCTGAGCCCTGTATGGCAACGGGCTGCAGGGCCACCAGTGCGGCGTTCCCGTCCAGCCCGGCGTGCACGCCACTCTCTTCCGGCGCGGCAAACCGCGTGGGCCCCAGGACCACCGATGGATTACGGTGCGCCACCACCCAACCGTTCTGGTCGGCGATGAACGCGGCGCCGCCCTCTCCCACCCGCAGATCGGAGATCAGGTCCCAGACCTTCTTCAGGCGCAGGTTGCCCGCCAGCACCCCGGAGACGCCCCCGGTGCGGGGGTCCAGGATCGGGACCGCCACGGTCATGAACGGCTCACCGGTCACGGGGTCGTACCATACCGGCCCCAGGTAGGTGGCGCCGGTACCGGCGGGCTGGAGGAACTCCGGGGATTGCGCCCGGTTCCGCAGATCGCTGGAGGTGACCACCACGATGCGCGAGGCTCGGGCCAGCTCCCGTCCTGAACGGTCTAACTGACTGACCTCCTCAAAGAACGGGTCCTGGGACACCAGACGCGATAACCCCCGCCGGCTTTGGTCGCTGGTCCACTCGGTGCCGGGGATGTTCTGGGCGAAGACCTTGAGCTGCGTGGTCCCCACTGAGATGAAGTCGGCGGTTTGAATGGCCGCGCCGCGGGCCAGTTCCAGCTGCAGGGTCAGGGCTTGGCCCTTTTGGAAGCTGTAGCTGTACCAGGTTATTGCCGCTCCGGCCACCAGCAGCGGGGCGACCGCCAGCCCGATAAAGGCTACGGTGAGGCGCGAACGGATGCTGGAGTTAGCACTCCTCATAGGGTCGCCTGATTGCTACGGGCGGTCGTCACGGTAATCGAATTATCCGGTCGGTCTGTTGGAGTACTTCATCGGGAATGGTCAAGCCGATGTCGTGGGCGGTGCGCAAATTTACGTTGAAGAAGAACTCGGAGGTTTCCACCGGCAGGTCCGCAGGCGCAGTGCCCTTTAGCACCTTGTCGGCCAACCGGGCCGCCTGCCGGCCCATCCGGGTGTAGTCCGGACCGTAGGACATCAGGGCCCCGGCCTCCAACTGGGCGTAGGAGGTGGATGCCAGCGGCAGCCGGCGGGCCACGGCCACGTGGGCGAAGTCGGCGATGGCGCTGAGGGCCACCGGGTTGGGCAGTATCAAGATGGCGTCCACATCCTCGGGCAGGCTGGTGAGCACCGGGTTCAACTCCTCCCTGGTGCGGGCCACGTGGACCACCAGCTCCACGTCCAGCTTGTTGGCCGCCTCCCGCAAAGCCGCCAGTCCCGCCACCGAGGCGCCGTCATCCGGGTTGTGGGGCACGAGAACCCGTTGGATTCCCGGCGCCAGGACCACCAGCCACTCCAGCTCTTTGGCGGCGAAACCGCCGGTGCGGATCCCCGTGAGGTTGCCGCCGGGCCGGCTCAAGCTGTTCACCATGCCCGACTGCACCGGGTCCACCACCGGAGCGAAAACCACCGGGATCCTGGTGCCGGCGGTAGCCTGCTGGACCTTTAACGTGGCCGCGGTGCTGATGGCGAAGACCAGGTCCACCTTGCGGGCGATGATCTCTCGGGCTTCCGGGTCCAGGTCGGCCATTTCTCCTACTCCCCCGGAGTAGACGTACTCCACGCTCTGCCCTTCCACATATCCCAAGTCGGCCATACCCAGCTTGAAGCCGTCGTAAACCGGGTTCAAAATGGAGGTGAAGTTGACCACGCCGATGGTGAGCATCGCCGGCTCGGTCCGGCAACTGGAGGCTGCCACCATCACCAGCGCCGTCAAAGGGATTAACCAGACCTGCCTGCTGAACCGGATGAAGCGTCGCATGGTTCGGACCGTCCCCTCCAGGGGTGTAAGCCCCCGACAAACATTCTTGGGTCTTCCCCAAGGCCCGGTCCCCAGTTTCGGTGGCCTTACGCCCCGCTGCTCCCTGACCCCGGGAGCACGGAAGGCATGTGTAAAGCCAGTCTAGTCAAACAGGCGCCGAAGTTCAAGGGAACTGCCAGCGTATCTCCAGGCGCATTCAGCACGTGCCGGCGCTTGAGCTGCAGGGTGAGCAAACGCCGTCTTAAGGTAGTGGGTCAGATAGGTCTTCGTCATTCCGGCGCAAGCCGGAATCCATCAGAGCATGTCAACCACCCCGATGCCATCGGGGTACCTGGACACCGGCCTTCGCCGGTGAGACGGATAGAGTCCATGTTCACTGCCATATCAAACTGACCCACTACCCGCCTTAATCTCCCCTTGACACCCCGAAGCTCTTGTGATAATTTTCACTGACCTTGGCGGGGCCCATCTGAGCAGTGTGGACTGAGCAGCGGAACTTCCTGGATGTTTGACGACCCTAAAGGCCTGACCAGTGCCAACTGGCAGGACATCCATAACTGGCTCACCTACTTCTGGATTTATTATCCCCTGATTATCACGGCGGCGTTCTGCGCCCTTACGGCCCACGCCTTCATCCCATCCCTCATCTCCACCGGACACCTGCCTAGTTCGGCTGCCCGCCTGCGCATGCCGCTGACCGTATTCACGGTGCTGGTGTTGCTGGTGGCCGCGTTCTTTTTGATCAACGTGATCCTACGCACCCTGCTCCTGGATAACATCTGGAACCGCTACCTGATTTGAGTAACGGCGCGGGCGAGCCGCCTTCCCGCCGGGCCGGTCGCTGGACTGGGGAGACCCGCGCGGATGGGCCGGCGCGGCGCCGGATCCCACTGAACTAGGGACGAAATCAATGCTGCCCAAAGGGAAAATGGTGCCGCTGGCGCTGGTGGGCTTGGGGACCGCCGCCATCATGGTGTTTGTCTTGGTGGTGGTGGCCATGTCCTGGTTCTCCAACCCGCCCTTTGGTCTGGGCAACGCGCCGCCCCAGCCCATCGCCTTCCCCCACACCGTGCACGCCGGCGCCCCGGAGCAGGGGGGCCTGGGCATCCAGTGCGAGTTTTGCCACCGCAACGTGACCAAGGGCGCCGCCGCCACGGTGCCGGCGGTGGAGCAGTGTCTCTTCTGTCACAAGACGGCTACGGGCAGTCCGGGCACGGCCCAGGCGGCGGAGATCGCCAAGATCCGTGAGGGCATCACCGATGGCCCGCCGGGGAGCCCTCCCGCGGTGGACTGGGACAAGACGAATCCCATCAACTGGGAGCGGGTCCACCGTTTGCCGGACCACGTCCGGTTTGTCCACGAGGCCCACGTGCGCTTCTTCACCGCGGGGACCACGCCCGAGACCCAGTTGCCGGTGGCGCAGGTGTGCTCCAAGTGCCACGGCGACGTGGCGTCCATGACCGAGGTCCAGCCCCAGGCCCGCCAGTCGCTGAAGATGGGGACCTGCCTGGACTGCCACCGCCAGAACAGCGTGCCCACCGACTGCACGGTCTGTCACCAATAACGGGAATCGGGCAATAGATAAGGGACTTGGTTACCACCCTATGAACCTGACGCGACGCAACTTCCTGACCTGGGCGGGGATCTCCGCGGTGGGCGCGGTGTCTTGCAAGATTCCGTTCCCGGAAGGGGAGTTGCAGATCCAGAGCCCCGTGCGCCTGCCCGAGGACCTGGTGAAGGGGCAGGACAACTGGTACGCCACCCTGTGCCGCCAGTGCCCCGCCGCCGAGGGCGTGCTGGTGCGGGTTATGGAGGGGCGCGCCAAGAAGGTGCAGGGCAACCCCAACTACCCGGTCAACTTGGGCAAGCAGAGCGCCCGCTGCGATGCGGGCCTGCAAGCCCTGTACCATCCCCACCGTCTGGCGGGGCCCATGAGCCGCTCCGGGCCAAAAGGCGCCGGGCAGTACCAGCCGGTGGCCTGGGACCAGGCCCTGAACACCCTGGGCAGCCAACTGTCGGACCGGGGCCAGGGCTTGGTGCTCATCACCGAGCCGCTGCGGGCCCACCTGGGCCTCATCGTCAGCCGGTTCGCCACCGCCTTCGGCGGGCGCCACCTGGGCTTCCAGACCCTGGACGACACCACCTACCGCGGCGCGGCGAAGAGTGTGTTTGGTCAGGACGTGCTGCCCGGCTTTGACATCGCCCATGCGAATTACCTCATCTCCTTCGGGGCTGATTTCCTGTCCACCTGGGGGTCGCCCACTCACTTTTCCCGGGCTTACGGCGAGTTCCGTCACGGCGCGGGCCGCACGCGGCGGGGCACCCACGTGCATGTGGAGCCGCGGTTCTCCATGACCGCCGCCAACGCTGACCGCTGGCTGCCCATCGCGCCGGGCTGGGAAGGACACCTGGCCCTGAGCCTGGCCTACGTCATCATCGCCGAGGGGCTGCAGGCCCCCGGTGTGGACGTGGCGGGCCTCACCGGAGGCCGGGGCGCCGCGTCCCTGGAGGCCTTCCGTCCTGAAACCGTGGCACCGCGCATTGGCCTGCCCGAGGGCCTGCTGGTCCTTCCGGGGAAGGACGCCGCCGAGTTCATCCGGCAGCTGGCCCGCGACTTCGCCGCCAACCGGCCCAGCCTGGCCATCGGCGGCGACAGCGCCGGCGCCCACAGCAACGGGCAGTTTAATCTAGAAGCCATCTACGCCCTGAACTACCTGGTGGGCAGCGTGGGCGCCCCCGGCGGGGTGGTCTTCAACCCGGCCAGCCCGCTGCCCGACCTGCCCGCGGCGGCCAAGGTCGGCTCCCTGGCCGACTGGGCCGGCGTTGCCGAGGACATCCGGGGTGGGCGGTCCAAGCTGCTGCTGGTCCACCAGGCCGACCCGGTGCACGGGTTGCCCCCATCGGTGGGTTTCCGGGAGGCGCTGGGGCGCGAGGACCTGTTCACCGTTAGCTTCTCCTCCTTTATGGACGAGACCACCGCCCTGGCCGACCTGATTCTGCCCGACCGGGTGTACCTGGAGGACTGGGGCAGCGACATACCTGAACCCGGCCCAGGATATTACACGCTGGGATTCCAGCAGCCGGTGGTGAACCCCCTCAGCGACTACGACCCGCGCAGCTTCGCCGACCTGCTGCTGGCGGCAGCCCAGGAACAGGGCAAGTCGGCAAACCTCCCGTGGCCCCGGCTGCGGGACTTCCTGCGGGAGTCCTCCGACGCGTTGTTTGCGCTGAACCGCGGCTCTATTCAGGCCGCCAGCGCCGACGAGTTCTGGACCACGCTGCTGCGGCAAGGCGGCTGGTGGGATGAAAAGGGTACTGGACCACGTCCGGGAGCGGCGCCCCGAGATTTGCTGGCGGGGATTGCCGCCCGCGCTGCCGCCCCCAGCTACTTTGGAGCGGCGGATGGCGAGTTCTTCCTGCTGCCCTTTGCCCACAATACCCTGCTGGACGGACAAAACGCCCACCTGCCCTGGCTGCAGGGCGCACCGGACCCCATCACCACCATCACCTGGCAGACCTGGGTGGAGGTCAACGACCACAAAGTGAAGGAGCTGGGGCTGCGGGAGGGCGACGTGGTGCGGGTGGAGTCGGCCGCGGGGGTGTCAATCCTTGCCCCCGTGTACCCCAACCCGGCCCTGCCGCCCAACGTGGTGGGCATCCCCTTGGGCCAGGGACGCCGGTCCGGTGGGGAGTACGCCGCCGGGCGCGCCGCTCCGGAGAGCGCCAATGTCCTGGACCTGTTGGAGGACCGCCGGGTGGCGGTGTCGGGAGCCTTGGCCTGGGCGGGCGCAAGGGTGCGGCTGACGCCCACCGGCCAGTCCATCCGGATCTCCAAGTTTGAGGGCACCTCCCCGGCGCGGGAGATCGGCCTGTCGCCCTCCGAAGATATTTTCAAGACGGTTTCATCCAACGGGGCGGCGGGCGGGGCCCGCTGACTTCATAAGGACGACGGGGATGACGGGAAAGACTGATGGCAACTGAGCGCATAGACCACAAGTGGGGCATGGTGATTGACCTGGACCGGTGCACCGGGTGCCAGGCCTGTGTGGTGGCCTGTCAGGCCGAGAACAACGTGCCCATGAACACCCAGGACCGGTTCCTGCAGCGCCGCGCCTATGAGTGGATCCGCATCGAGCGGTACTGGGAGGGGGAGTTCCCCAACGTCAAAGCCCGGTTCCTGCCGGTGCTGTGCCAGCACTGTGAGAACGCCCCCTGCGAGCCGGTGTGCCCGGTGTACGCCACTTACCATAACGAGCAGGGCCTGAACGTGCAGGTGTACAACCGCTGCGTGGGCACCCGGTACTGCATCAACAACTGTCCCTACCAGGTGCGGTTCTTCAACTGGTGGGAGCCCCAGTGGCCGGCCACCCTGCGCAACCAGCTCAACCCAGACGTAACGGTGCGCAGCCGGGGCATCATGGAGAAGTGCACCTTCTGCATCCAGCGCCTTCGCCGGGGCGAGCTGACGGTGGAGCGCCGGGAGGGCGGCCGCCTGGACGCCCAGGCCCTGCGCGACCGCAACTTCGGGCCGGCCTGCGTGGCGGCCTGCCCCACCGGCGCTCTGATCTTTGGCGACCAACTTGATCCCAACAGCGCCATCAGCCCCTACTTTGCCGATGCCAACGAGCACCCTCACGAGGAGGACCGGACGACGCGGGCCTACCGGCTGCTGGAGGAGATGAACACCAAGCCCAACGTGCTCTACCTCAAGAAGGTGGACCAGTACCCGCTCAAGCAGGGCGAGCAGCATGGCTGAACACGCGCATCATCCCCACCAGCCCTATCCCCCCGACATGTGGGTGTTCCCCCGCAGGGAGGCGACGGCCCGCGACCTGGTGAGCCGCACCATTGCCCCGGTGGGCCGCTATCGAATGGCCCTGGTGGTTACGGGTGTGCTGCTGGCGCTGGGGGTCATCGGGTTTATCGCCCGCGCCGCTGGGGACGGCTTCGACGACCACGCCCCCTGGGGTTACTACATGGCGGTGTTCTCCTTCCTGTTCATGATCACCGGCGCGGCGCCTTTGGTGGCGGTGGGCTTTCGGTTCACCAAGAGCCACTGGCGCCGGCCCCTGTCCCGGGTGTCGGAGCTGTTCGGCGTGCTGGGTGTGCTCAACGTGCTGATGTTCATCCCGCTGTTGATGGTGCTGCCTCCGCTGAAGAACCCCAACCCGGTGGGACAGGAGATGGTCGTGCGCCGGAGCATCTGGTTCGGCGGGCCGGTGGGAGCGCCCTACTGGTGGGATATGCTGGGCGTGGTGGGCCTGGCGGTGCTGGGCCTGGCGATCCTGTGGCTCTCCTCCATGCCGGACCTGGCGGGAGCGCGGCTCACCGCCACCGGGTTCCGGCGCAAGCTGTATGGCGTGCTGGCGGGGCGCTGGTACGGCTCCAAGCGCCAGTGGAACATCCAGAAGGCCGGGCTGGCCCTGCTGGGCGCGTTCTACTTCATGTTTCTCATCTTTGTCCAGTTCATTGTGGCCTCGGAGTTTGGCATGGCGCTGGTGCCGGGGTGGAAGGACTCCATCTTCCCGCCCCTGTACACCATCGTCAGCTTCCAGTCCTCTTTGGCCACCATCCTGCTGGTGCTGTTCATCCTGCGCAAGTGGGGCGACTACCAGGAGTACATCGGCGTGTCCCTGTTCTGGTCGGCCAGCAAGATTCTCTTCGCCCTGACCATGCTGTGGACCTACCATCTGTGGGCCTTCTTCATCACCTTCTGGTACGGGCGCCTGCAAGTGGAGCAGAACATCCTCAAGTACTTCCTGTTTGAGTCCTACGGCTGGGTGTTCGCCGCCAACGTGATTCTCAGCTTCTTCACCCCCTTCTTCATCCTGCTGTGGAACCCGGTGCGCAAGAAGGCCTGGGGCCCTCCCCTGGCAGCGTGTTTCATCCTGTTTGGCACGCTAGCCTTCAACGTGCGGATTTTCGTCGGGTCGTTCAACGCCGGACACACCTTCGACCACTTCCTGGAGGTCGTGCCCCCAGCGGCCTGGCCGGACCTGTGGGACATCTTCATGGTGGTTGGCTTCATTGGCGCGGCGGCGTTCATCTACTTGCTGGCCGCCCGGGTCTTCCCCATACTGTCGGTGTGGGAAATTAAAGAGGGCGCCCTTTACCAGCGAATGGAAAACTTTATGCACGGCCGCTACATGGTGCTGGCCAAGCCGGAGTAGATGTCTGGGATGGCAGCGCGCAGTTACGATAGAGCCCGGGACTACGGGACAATCCGGGGCCGCCGGCAATACGGGAACACTGGAGCCTAGATGCAGGAAGGCCGAGCTTTAACCCCCACGGAGATAAACCGGGACCTGCTCCGGCCCATTCTGGAGCAGCCCAAGTGGTTCTGGCCGGCGGTGGCGGTGCTGGCGCTGGTGGTGCTGGCGGGAGTAACCGTCTCCGGGTACATGATCAACCGGGGCCTTGGCGTCACGGGGCTTAACCGGCCGGTGGCCTGGGCCTTCATGATCACCAACTTCGTGTTCTGGATCGGCATCAGCCACGCCGGTGTGATGTTGTCGGCCATCCTGCGCCTGGCCAAGGCCGAGTGGCGGCGTCCCGCCACCCGCGCGGCGGAAGTGCTCACCATCTTCGCGTTGAGCACCGCCCTGACTATGCCCATCATGCATACCGGGCGTCCCTGGCGGGCGATATACTGGCTGTTCCCCTATGACTTCGCCCGGGGCGTGTGGCCCAGCGTGCGGTCGCCGCTGGTGTGGGACCCCAGCGCCATCATGACCTACCTCACGTCCAGCACGCTGTTCGTGCTCATTGCCCTGGTGCCGGACATCGCGGTGCTGCGGGACCACACCACCGGGGTGGCCCACCGCATCTACTCCCTCCTCAGCCTGGGGTGGCAGGGCAACGCCCGCCAGTGGAAGTTCCAGGTGGTGGCCGGCGTCCTGCTGTCGGCCCTGATCCTGCCGGTGTTCGTCTCGGTGCACAGCATCGTGTCCTGGGACTTCGGCATGTCGGTCACGGTGAAAGCGTGGCACTCCACCACCTTCGCGCCCTACTTCGTCATCGGCGCGGTGCACTCGGGCGTGTCGGCGGTGGTGTTTGTGATGATTATCCTGCGGCAGATTTACGGCTGGCAGGACTATATCCGCAAGGAGCACATCGACGCCCTGGGCCGGCTGCTCATCGTGGTGGCCACTGCCTGGTTCTACTTCCTGTGTATGGAGATCATCTTCGGCATGTACGGCCGTGAGGCCGACGAGGTGGCCATGCGGGAGATGCAGTTCCTGCAGTACCCGTGGAACGTCTTGATGATTATATTTGCCGGCATCACCTATTTCTTGCCGGTGACCTTGTGGCTGCCCCGGTCCTTCCGGCGCAACCTGTGGATCATGTCCCTGGCCTGCATCTCGGTGAACGTGGGCATGTGGCTGGAGCGGTATTTGATCATCGTGCCCGGCCTGGCCCGCAAGCAGGTGTTCACCTTCACCTGGCAGACTTACATGCCCTCCTGGGTGGAGTTCACCCTGGTTATCTCCACCTTTGGGCTGGTGTCCTTGCTGCTGCTGCTGTTCAGCCGGGTGTTCCCGCTGATACCCCTGTACGACATTAAAGAGGGAGAGTTCCTGAGGACCTCGGTCCAGGTGGGCCGCCGGACGGTGCCGGCCACCTTCCGGGAGGACTAAGAACCTGTCCGATGACCGCGGAGAGCGCCGAGGATGCAGAGAGGTTACGATTGGTTGTCTATTGTCGCAGCGGTCTCTACGCGCTCAGCGGTGAGTTTTAGGATAGACTCTAGCGGCCGAGACTCGGGGAGAGGGCGTCAACTATGCCGAAACAGCCAGTTCTAGGATTGTTTGACAACGCCAACCATGCCGCCGACGCGGGGGATGCGTTGCGCCAGGCGGGCGTCTCGGAGAAGGACTACGACTTTCTCACCGACGCCCCGTACCCCGAGGGCGCCTTCGGGGAGCGCGCCGAGCACCACCGCCTGTACATCTTCCCATTCATCGGCGCGGTGCTGGGGTTGACCTCGGGCGTGCTGCTCACCTCCATGACCCAGATGGCCTACCCCCTGGTGCAGGGCGGCAAGCCCATCCTGTCGCTGCCGCCCATGGCGGTGATCTGCTACGAGGGCACCATGCTGGGGGCCATCCTGTTCACCATCCTGGGCATCGTGTTTGAGTCGCGGCTGCCTTCCCCCAAGATGGGCCTTTACGACACCCGCATCACCGACGGGTACATCGGCGTGCTGGTGCAGTGCGATGAGGTCCAGCTGGGCCGGGTGCCGGGCATCCTCTCCCAGGCCGGGGCGGTGGAAGTGAAGCAGCACACGGCGGGAGCGGCCACCGCATGAGCACCCTCCTGGGATGGCGGATGGTTGGCCGCGGGACGGGCCGCAAGGCCGTCCTGGCGGGGCTGGTGTTGCTGCTGGGCGCGCTGGCGGCGGGATGCTCCCAGGGCGCCTATCCGTTGGACTTCTTCTACGAGATGCACTACCACCAGTCGTACCGCTCTTATGAGCCGCCGCGCCTGTCGGCGCCGGATACCGCGGTGGCCTGGTTCCCGGCGCCGCAAGCCACCTCCAACACCGGCGGGGACCACCTGTTCCTGGTCAACTGCTCCATGTGCCACGGGGCCACCGGCAAGGGCGACGGGCCGGTGCTGCAGACCCTGATGACCAAGTACAACTACAAGCCGGTGGTGTCTCCGGACCTGACCTCCGCTGGCGTGGTCGGCATGGGGGCGCCGGGTATCCAGGGCTTCATGTTCAGCGGCGTGCAGGTGATGCCCAACTTCTCCAAGCTGCTGTCCCGTGAAGAGACCCAGAGCATCGCCGACTACATCATCCGCTGCTTGCAGCAGAGCGCCCAGCCTGACCAGTGCCGCTGAGCCGGGGCGCGGCGTGGCGCACTATCAAGCCTTGCCTAAATCGTTTGACTCGACCTCCGACCCGCTCACCCTGAGCCTGTCGAAGGGCGCAAGGTCGTGGTTCGACAGGCTCACCACGAGCGGTTTAGAGTGCGATGCAAGGATCGTTAACCGGTCTGCCTTGGGGTTCCAACGCCCGGTAAGCTGGTACAATGGGGGCGTGGGACTACCCTTGCAGAATAGCCTCCAACCTGCCCGGAAATCCCCCCAACCCCCCTTTGCAAAGGGGGGTTGGGGGGGATTTCCCCGGCGCTTGATTGCCGCTGCCTCCTGCTTGATGGTGCTTTTCTTGCTGGCCGGTCACGTGGCGCCAAGGCCAGCCCTGGCCCAGAGCCCCTACGATGAATCCCAGGCCCAGGCCATTGACCGCATGCTGATGTGCCCGGTGTGCCCCGGCGAGACCATTGACCAGTCTCAGGTGGAGCTGGCCCGCCAGATGCGTCTGCGGGTGCGGGAGATGCTGGCCCAGGGCGCCGGCCGCCAGGAGGTGCTGGACTTCTTTGTGGCCCGATACGGGGCGGGGGTGCTGGCGGCGCCGCCCAAGTCGGGGTTCAACCTGGTGGCGTGGCTCTTCCCAGTACTGGCGGTGCCCCTGGCGCTGGCCGCCGGACTGCTGGCCCTGCGCGCCATGCGGCGCCGGGCACCGCCGTCGCCGGAGCCTATGTCCAGCCCAGATGCCGGCCTGGAGCCATTCCTGATGCGAGTGGACCAGGAGCTGACGGTTGCCGCGCCGGCGGCCCCGGCACAAGCCGGCGGTCCCGCCGATGGGTGAGATGGGCGCCATCGCCCTGTGGATCGCTTTGGCCCTGTCCTCCTACGCTTTTTTGGGGTCGGTGCTGGGGCAGGTGCGCCGCGTGCCGCCCCTGGTGGAAAGCGCCCGGCGGGCCACCTTCCTGCTGCCTCTGGTACTGCTGGTGGCCACCCTGAGCCTGGTGGGGGCCTTCATCGGCCGGGACTTCCAGGTGGCCTACGTGGCCCGGCACAGCAACCTGGCCATGCCCAAAATCTACACCTGGGTGGCCTTCTACGCCGGCAACGAGGGCTCCCTGCTGTTCATCGCCATGGTGCTGTCCGGGATGTCGGCCTTGGCGCTGTGGTTGGCCCCGGCCCGGGTGCGGGACACCTTGCCCTGGACCGCCGCGGTGCTGATGCTGGTGCTGACCTTCTTTCTGGCGGTCACGGCGGTGATGGCCAATCCCTTCGCCCGCCTGCCCCTGGTCCCGCCCGACGGCGACGGCATCAACCCGCTGCTGACCCACGTGGGAATGTTCTTTCATCCCCCGGCGCTGATGACCGGCCTGGTGGCCATCGCCATACCCACCGCCTTTGCCCTGGGCTCCCTCATTGGCGGCAAGACCGGCGACCAGTGGGCCGACTCGGGCCGCGTCTGGGCGCTGGTGGCGTGGGCCTTGCTAGCCTGCGGGCTGCTGCTGGGTTCCTGGTGGGCCTACACCATCCTGGGCTGGGGCGGGTTCTGGTTCTGGGACCCCGTGGAGAACGCCGCGCTGATGCCCTGGCTGGCGCTGACCGCCTTCATCCACTCCATCATGGTGCAGAAACGGCGGCGCATGTTCCGCATGTGGAACATCGTGCTCATCAACGTGGCCTTCGGGCTGGCGCTGTACGGCATGTTCATGAACCGCGGCGGCCCGGTGCCCTCGGTCCACTCCTTCGGCGCGTCCACCCTGGGCTGGGTCTTCCTGGTGTTCCTGGGTGTGGGCGTGGTGGCGCCCTTCGGCATCTTCTTCTGGCGGTTCCCGCAGCTCAAGAGCGACCGGAACCTGGACTCCATGCTGTCCCGGGAAGCGTCCTTTCTGCTCAACAACTTGCTGCTCCTCAGCATCGCCTTCGTTACGCTGTGGGGCACCGTGTACCCCCTGATCTCCCGGCTCTTGGTGGGACAGGAGATCAGCGTGGCCCGGCCCTACTACGACCAGGTCAACGGGCCGCTGATGCTGGCCCTGGTCTTGCTCATGGGCGTGGGCCCGCTGCTGCCCTGGCGGCGGGCCAGCCTGCAAGGCCTGCGGGAGCGGCTGCTGCTGCCGGTGGCCGCGGGCCTGGCGGTGGCGGCGCTGCTGGCGGCGTTGGGAGTCCGCCAGGCATATCCGCTGCTGGGCTTCGGCGTGTGCGCCCTGGTGGCGGCCAGCGTCCTGCAGGAGTGCTGGCGCCCCACCCGCGCGCGGCGGCGGGCCACCGGCGAAGGCTACGCCGCGGCCTTTCTGAACCTGGCCTGGTCCAACCGCCCCCGCTACGGCGGCTACCTGGTGCACCTGGCGGTGGTGATGGTGGCCCTGGGCGTGCTGGGCGTTTCCTTCTTTCACCTGCAGCGGGACGTGGTGCTGGCGCCGGGGCAGAGCGCCGAGCTGGGCGACTACCGGCTGCTGTACCTAAGCACCGAGGAGCTGCAATTCTCCGATCGCACCGAGTACGTGTCCACCGTGGAGGTGTACCGCGACGGCCGGCTGCTGGCGACGCTGCGTCCGTGGCGGGCCTCTTACCCTGCCGCGGGCATGGCCTCCACCCGGGCGGCCATCCGCTCCACGCCGGTGGAGGACCTGTACGTGGTGCCCAGCGAGAACCAGGCCGGCGGCACAGTGGTGTTGCGCATCCTGATTAACCCCCTGGTCTGGTGGATGTGGGTCGCCGGGCCGGTGGTGGTGCTGGGCACCCTGGTGGCCCTGTGGCCCCAGCGGCAGGCCGCCCCGGCCCGACAGCCCATACCGGCACCGCCGGCCGAGTCGCCGGTCAGCCCGGCCCGGCCCCGGGACGTGCGGGAAGCGGGCTGAAATGGAGTTCCTGGTGGGCGCCGCCCTGGCCCTGCTCAGCGCCCTGGTGCTGGCCTACCCGTTCCTCACGGCCCGCCGCGGCGCCGGGCAGCAAGACTCGGCCCCCGGCGTGCCGGCCACGTCGCCGGAGCTGGCCACCGCATACCAGGCCATGCGAGACTTGATGTGGGAGCGCCAGGCCGGCGACCTTGCGGAAGACCTCTACCAGCAGCAGTTGGGTGTGTACCGGCGGCAGGCCGCGCACCTGATGCGCCGCGAGTCTGAGCAAGAAGCGTCGGCGGATGCGGCGGACCAGGCGCTGGAGCGGGAGGTGGCCGCGGCGCTGGCGGAAGGTGACGGCCCGCCGCTCCGGGACGCGGGGCCATGAGGCCCTGGCTGGCGTGGGCCCTGGTCATGGGGGCGGGCCTGCTCCTGCTGCTGGCGGACGCCAGGGGAGCGGCGGCCCAGACCACAGTCACGGTCCAGGGGCAGCTGGTCAATGGCACCGCCGGGGCGTCGCTGGCGGCGGAGCTGCGGGTGGTGCTGCACTCCTTCAGTGCCAACGGGGGTCTGGCCGCCACGGTCCAGACGGTGGCCGACGCCCAGGGCCGGTTCCGGTTCTCCGACGTGGCGTTGCGGGATACCGGCAGCTACGCCTTTGCCGTGGAGTACGCCGGCGTCACCTATACTGCGGTGGCGTCGCCCTCCGACCTGACCGCGCCGGTCCAGCTGAAGGTGTACGAGGCGACCCAGGACCTGGCCGCGGTGCGGGTAGAACGGCAGGTGTGGTTTATCTCGGAGGTGGATGTGGGGAACCAGACCGTGGCCGCGGTGGAGATCATCCTCCTGGTCAATGGCGGAGACCGGACCCTGCTCCCTGACCTGACCAACCCCGGTCAGATTAGCTTCCTGCGGTTTTCGCTGCCTCCGGGCGCCGCGGGGCTGGAGGTGGATTCGGACCTGCCGGGAGGCCAGGTGATCCCCATCGGCGCCGGCTTCGCCGTGACCGCTCCGGTGTTTCCCGGTCCCCATGACCTGACCTTTGCCTATCGGTTCCCGTACCGGGGCACGGGCATCTCCTACAACCAGCGGCTCCTCCAGGGCGCGGAGGTGTACCAGGTGCTGGTGCCCCAGCGCCTGTCCACCGTGCAGGTTGCCGGGCTGGAGCCCCAACCGCCGCTGGAGCTGGACGGCGCCCTGTACCGAGTGTGGGAGGGTCGTGGCTTCCGCCCCGGCCAAGGCCCGGTGCTGTCGCTGTCCGGACTGCCGCAGCCCAGCCTGCCGGCCCGCCTGACCCGCGGGGCGGCGCGGCCCGCATTCTGGGAGGCGGCCATTCCTGGCGCGCTGGGCGCGGCGCTGGCGCTGCTGCTGGCGTATGGGCTGGTGAAGGCGCCGGGCCGGGCCAGGGTCGCCGCTGCACTGGCGCCAGAGTCGGGCGGCCTCGGTGGGCGCCGAGCGCTGGTAGGGGCCATCGCGGCCCTGGACCGGCGGTTTCAACAAGGGGGACTGGACCAATCCCAGTACCTGGTCCAGCGGCAACGGCTGAAGGCACAGGCGGCAGCATTGGACACCGGGGGGGAGGCCGCTGGCGCCGCCCGGCCTGAAGACGGCGGGCCATGAGCCAGCGAACGCTCATACTGCTGGCGGTGGCGCTGCCGGTGGCGGCGCTGCTGGGCCTGCTGGCCTGGGCCTCGGTCCGGCAGGGAGGCGGACCGGCTGGGGCGGGCATCAACCGCACCTTTGGGGAGGTGCGCATCGCCCCCGGTCCGGCCCGGGACTTCGCCCTGACGCTGCTGGACGGCCGCACCGTCACCCTGGCGGAGCTGCGGGGCAAGGTGGTCATGGTGGACTTCTGGGCCTCCTGGTGCCCGCCCTGCCAGGACGAGGCGGCGACGCTGGCGGAGGTGTACGGGGAGTACGCCGGGCAGCCGGTGGAGTTTGTGGGCGTGGACATTTGGGACCGGCGGGAGGACGCCCTGGCCTTTGTGGCGCGGTACGGCGTGACCTATCCCAGCGGGGTGGACGTCAAGGGCGCCATCGCCATAGACTATGGCGTGAAGGGCATACCGGAGAAGTTCTTCATTGACCGCGACGGGATGCTGCGCCGGAAGTTCGTGGGGCCCATGACCGCGGACACTCTGCGGGTGGTCTTGGGCGAGTTGCTGAGCGCCCCGTCCCGCTAGCCCGCTGGGCTGACTCCGGCACTCAGTATCTTCCTGGAGGAACAAGGATGGCGCGATTCGGTTTTTTGATCCTCTTGATGGTGGGAGTGCTCTTGGCCTACGCGTGGGCGCGGATTTTCCGTCGCATTGGCTGGCCGCCCTGGCTGGCGGTGACGGCGGTGGTCCCAGTGGTGGCGCTGGTCATGCCGGTGGTGGTGGCCTTCAGCCGCTGGCAGGTAGAAGACCGGGTTGCCCAACTGGAGCAAGAGGTGGCCAGGCTGAGAAGAGTGGGTTAGAGCGCGTGCCATGAACCTGTCTGCCGAGCTGACGGTGGCCATGGACTGGGGGGGCACCTGGGCGCGGGCCGGGGTGGTGGACAGCCAGGGCGCGGTGCGGTGGCAGTCGCGCCGGCCCAACCCGCCGGGGGCAGACCGGGCGGCGATGCTGGCAGTGGGCCTGGAGTTGCTGCGCCAGGCCGTGGGCTGGTGCGGGTCACGAAGTATTGCCGGCGTGGGCATCGCCATCGCCGGGCTGGTGGTGGACGCCGAGACGGGCGTCCTGCAGGGATCGCCCCACCTGGCGCCCCTCAACGGCGTGTCCCTGAAAGCTCTGTGGGAGCCGGAGCTGGGCCACCCCATCTGGGTGGGCAACGACGCCAACCTGGCGGCCTTGGGGGAATGGAACCACGGCGCGGGCCGGGTTGGGGCCTTCCAGCAGACCCCGCCGCGCACTCTCTTCTACCTGACGGTCAGCACCGGCATTGGCGGAGGGTTGGTGCACCGAGGCGAGGTCTATCTGGGCGCCCACGGCCTGGCGACGAATTTCCGGCAGAACACAGAAGTTGAGGATCTGGAGCTTGGTTTTGTGGAGTTCGTAGATCATGAAGCCGACGACGCGCTCGCCGTGCTCGGCAACCATGCCGATGCAGTTCCGCTGGCGCAAGACGCGGAGGAATTCCGCCTCGCCCCACGGGAATTCGAAGCTGGCGTGCTCGATCGCG
>JBGPJN010000009.1:0-27304 GCA_041485445.1 Dehalococcoidia bacterium | reverse complement strand
ACGGTGCTCTACCCCAACCAGCCGGGGAAGAAGTTTGACCTGGCCTACTACACCGGCAAGCACATGGCCCTGGTGCAGCAGCGTCTCAAGTCCTTTGGCCTGGTGGGCAGCGAGGTGGAGAAGGGCATCTCCGGCACCGACCCCAAGGCGCCCGCTCCCTATGTCGCCGTGGGCAGCCTGTACTTCCGCACCGTGGAGCAGCTGCACGAGGGGTTCAAGACCCACGGTCGGGAGATCATGGGCGACAGCAAGAACTACACCGACATCCAGCCCCAGTTCCAGATTAGCGAGGTGGTGGGGTAGGGGGCGCGGACAGACCTGCGGGTCAGGCCTGCTCAGAACCAGTCCGATAACCGCCCCGACGCGTCGGGACGGAGTGGTTCTACGTGCGGAAGGTGACCTTGCGGAAGGCCTCGGCGTACTGGCAGCCGGCGCTGGAGCCGGCCTCTTTGGCCCGGTCCCGCACCAGTTCCACCACCTCCGCGGGCGGGCGGTGGGCCATCTGGCTCCGATGACATCGGAGCGCCTTGAGCTTCAGGTCTATGGCGCCGCCGATGTCTATGAAAGTGTCGGGCAGCTCGGCCCCCCAGAACAGGATGGCGGCGGTCTTGTGGGGCTCCAGCTTATCGTCCCGCCACAGCTCCACAAAATGCAGGTGGTCCCGGGCGTAGGGGAACACAGCGTCCAGGGCCACCTGACCGGCAATGCGGTGGTCCCGGTGCCAGGCCAGGTTCCTGCGGTACGGCTCGGGGCACAGCACCACATCGGGACGCACCAGTCGCACCTGGCGCACCAGCTCCTTGCGAAACTCCCCGTTGTCCTCCAGCTCCCCGTCGGGGTGGTGGAGCATCACCACGTCCTTGACCCCCAACAACCGGGCGGCGTCCAGCTGCTCCTTCTGCCTGACGGCCGCCAGGTCCTTGGACGTGACCCCAGGCCGGTCGGTGCCCTTGCCGCCGTCGGTACACAGCACGTAGTGCACCGCGGCGCCCTCCTGTGCCCAACGGGCCACGGTGCCGCCGCACCAGACTTCGGCGTCGTCGGGGTGGGGGGTGACCACCAGCACCCGCTGCGGGGTCTCGTCCATGGGCTGCTTACCTCCCGCCCCGATTCCATCGGGGTCACCCACTATCCGGAATTGTGGGCCGTAGGACACTCTGCTACAATCGGCCCAGGGTGTCAATCCCTTCGAGGGAGGCACTAGCTTGCGGATGCCGCGCCGAGGTTGGCCTTTGCCAGTGCGCCCCTTCAGCTGGGATGACCTGCCGGCCCTGCTGGACTTCGTGGAGGGAGTCCAGCCGGGGGGTGTGGCGGGACGGGAGATGCGCCGCCGCATCTTCCGGGAGACCCTGGCGGAGCCGGGATTAACTCCCCAGGACAACTGCTTCCTGGTGAAGGAGGGCAACCGGGTCTGCGCCTTCTGCCTGGTGACGCCAGAGCTGCCCATTGGCCGCGCGGTGCTGGGGGTGGACGTGGCGCCCCATCTGGCCGGAGGCCCCCAGGAGGCGGCGCTGCTGCACCGAGGCGTGGACCGGGCGCGGGAGCTGGGCCTCCAAGTGGGACACCTGTGCCTGGGCAGCCCATCGCCACGGCGCGCGCTGGTGGAGCGGGAAGGGTTTACCCTGGCGCGGGTCTACTGCGACCTGGTGTGGCGACACGACTCGCTGCCCGCGCCGGAACCCCTGCCCGATGGGTTCAGCCTGCGGGCCTTCCAGCCCGGCGACTCCGACGTGTCGGGGCTGACCCAGGTGCAGAACGCGTCCTTTGCCGACACCTGGGGGTTCTGCCCCAACACCGTGGCGCAGATTGAGTACCGCACCGCCATGTCCCACACCGCCCACCGGGGCATCTTCCTTCTGTTTCAGGGGACGCGCCCGGCGGGCTACTGCTGGACCGGCCTGGCGCCGGTGGCAGGCAAGACGCGAGGGGTCATCGGCATGATCGGCGTGGCGCCCCAGTACCGGGGCCGGGGCCTGAGCCGGCCGCTGTTGCTGGCGGGGATGGCGTACCTGCGCTCGGTGGGGGTGCACGACATCGGGCTGCACGTGGACGAGGCCAACGCGCCGGCGCGGCGGCTGTACGACGCCGTGGGGTTCCAGAAGACGGGTGAGCTGGAGTGGTTTGAGGTGCGGTTGACGTAGGGCTTAGTTAGGGCTTGTTGTAGAACGGTCGGCGAACTCAGTATAATCCGTGGCACGAGCACATCGAGGCCGTGACATGGTCCCACAAACCCCGAGAAATGGGTCTCTAAAGCTGGCTCTGCAGTGGCACGCTACCACGCGCCTCCTTGTTGGAACCTCCGCATTAGTGATGGTGTTGGCGTCTTGGGGATTTCGGCAGATTCAATTTCAGGACCTCGCTCCTACCGGGTCACAGGTTGCCATACGGGGCGTCACTCCTGGATTTATCCTCCTCATCATTACTTCTTTCATCATCTTACTCTCTGCAGCCAGTATCTTTTCATATGTCAAAACAGAACCTGATCCAATTACAACGAATGCTCGGCTGATGGTTGTCAAGAGCTCTATAGTGCGATTCCCTTTACTGGAGCTGGTTCTGGATTTTGTACTTCTGGCTATCGTTGTGCTGTTAACTGGCGGATTAGATAGCATCTTTCTTCCCCTCTTCGTCATAGCCTTACTCTTGAGTGACGTATCGCTGGATAACGATCACCGCAGAGCCATCATGTTAGTTGTTTTCCTGGTTACCGCGGCCATAACTGTTCTGGTAGCCGAAACAAGTTTTTTGAGATGTTTAGTCCTAAGTGGTGTGGTGATCGACGAGGCATCATCATGTCCTGATGCGGTTTGGAGCCTCAGCCCTTGGCTCAAAAATTTCTCCGGCTCCTTAGTGTTTGTAATCGGCACCGTTCTCGGAAGCTTTGTACTGAAGGGTTACATCGGGCGAGCCTCGCGTTCACACGGTGGTGCTACCACATGATGCAATTTAATGGTGGGCTCACTGGAATTACAAATATGGTGAATCGGCGCGGCATAGCAACATGGCGGGTAGTTCTTGATTTCGCCCGGCCTTGGGCCCTTACTGCAACGGTACTTTTGTTTGTCACCGCCAGATTCGGGATGTCTCAGGGCATACCGCCGTGGGAAGCCACGTTGGTTTCTTCGATTAGTATTGCCCTTATCGTCGTCGGTGGATTTGGCCTTAATGACTTTTTCGACCGTCGAATGGACTCTAGCGTTCACCCCGAGCGCGTCATACCTTCGGGCAGAGTGAAACCAGGGGTTGTCTTACTCACATCGTTAGTGTGCTTTGCAGTGGCCGTCGCCCTATTTTCACAACAGAGCACAGCCAGCTTGTTGATTGGGATTTTGGCCATTATGATACTGGCCGTGTACTCACCATCCAAAAACGTCTCCGGCATTCTGGGGAACATCCTAATGGCTTTGATCACTGCTTTAGTAGTAGTTTACGCTTATACAACAACCCGCCCGCTTGCATTAGATTGGCAAATGATCTTGCTGTCAACAGCCGTGTTCATTGCTCTAATGAGCCAAGAACTAGTCAAAGATATCGAAGACATGTATAAGGAAGCCCCATTTCGAACTACGCTTCCTTTGCAGATAGGTTATACTGCTGTATATCGAATTTCCGCTGGCTTGGCAGCGTCGGCGATTCCGCTACTTCTGGGATTCTTTTTTGTGGGAGGAAGAGTAATAGCTGGTATTTTGGCAATCCTGGTTTCAGTCTGGCTACTGAAGGCTCTCGGCAGGTTCGTGTTCGCCGGGCCGCAAGCCGCGACCACACATGTAAGAGTTCTCAAGATAGCAATGAGCGGCTTCTTGGTGATACTGGCCGCGGTCCATGTTTAAGTGGGGTCCCGTGGTCTGCCTCTAACCTGGGCGTGTAGGTCGTCGTCCCGCCTCAATCACCAATACAGTGTCCAATAGCTCCAGTACTTCCTTCCCCGGTTCCCAAACCCGGATCAACACCTTTCGCCGATGGCGTTGATCCCCATCTTTCTGTTCTACTGCGGCCGTACGCCGTCTCCCCCGCCAAATACCCGTACAGCAGCGCCAGGTTGGCGGCCACCTGCTCCCAGCCCATGCCCTCCGCCCGGCGGCGGGCGGCCTGGCCCATGCTGTGGCGCAGCCGGGGGCTGGACATGAGCATTTCCAGGGAGTGGGCGTAGGTCTCCGGGCAGCGCCACGACTTGAGGAAGCCGGTGCGCCCGTGTTGCACGATGGAGGACAGGCCGCCCACCCGGGAGGCCACCACCGGAGTGCCGCAGGCCATGGACTCCAGCGCCGCCAGGCCAAAGCTTTCGTAGAAAGAGGGCACCACGCACACGTCGGCGGCGCTGTAGTAGTAGGGCAGCTCCTCGTGGTCCACCCGGCCCACGAAGTCCACGGTGGTTTCAAGATTCAGCTCCTGGACCACGCGGCGCAGGCGGCCCATCTCCTCCTGGCCCTGGCTGTTGTCCGCCCCCACCACCAAGACTTTCAGGTGATGGCACCGGTCCACCTGGGCGGCGGTGCGCAGCAGCAACTCCACCCCCTTCAGTGACTCGATGCGCCCCACGTACAGCAGCACCCGGTCGCCGTTGAGGCCAAGCCGCTGGCGAGCCTCCCCCTGGTCCACGGGCCGGAACAGGGACAGGTCCACGCCGCCGGGCACCAGCTCGATGCGGCCAGGGTCGGCGCCGTAGAGGCGCGCCATGGCATCCCGCTCGTGGGGGCTGAAGGCGACGACGCGGTGGGCCGAGGCCATCAGCTCCTCTTCGGTCTGCTGTCGCCGCAGGGGCTCGGTCTCGCCGGCCCGGGACTGCATCTTGATGCGGGCCAGGGTGTGGAAGGTGATGACGTGGGGCACTCCCAGGGACTGGGCCAGGCGCTGGCCCACCCAGCCCGAGAGCCAGTAGTGGGAGTGGACCACCTGGTAGTCCAGGGAGTGGCGGCGCTGGAACTCCTGCAAGGCCTCCAGGAACTCGGGCAGGCAGGAGTAGAGGTCTTCCATGGGGGTGTCGGCGGCGCCGCCGGGCAAGTAGACCACCCGCACGTTGGGCGCCAGCTCCACTATGGCATCCGGGGGCGCCGGTCCCCCTTCGGGGGACGGGAGTTGGCGGGTGAAGATGTCCACCGGCACATCCAGGCTGCCCAGGGCGCGGGCGAGCTGGCGCACGTGGACGTTCATGCCACCGGCCTTGCCCTGGCCGGGCAGGGCAAGGGGGGAGGCATGGAAGGTGATGAAGGCGACCCTTCCCGGTAACCGGTCCTGGCGGGGTGGGTCAGTCGCGATGTTCAACCTGATGTTCAACTCCGGTGCACCACCATCTGGTACAGGATGCGGTCCTGGCCGCCCAGGTGATACTTGTACGGCTCGGCGCCGCGCAGAAAATCGAAGTACTTCTTGCCCTGCTCGATGGCCTCCCGCAAACACAGGGCGTGGAGCAGCAGGCCCACGCTGTAGTAGCCGTACTCTGGATTGTTGCCGCTATTGTACAACATCCGGGCCGCGCCGTAGTCGAAGCAGATGGACGCGGCCACCGCCTTGCCGTCCAGCTCCATGAAGGAGAGGCGCAGGAGGTCCAGCTCGGCGGTGCGCTGGGCCATACGGCGGAAGAACTCCTCCCGCTGGGGGGTCAGGAAGTCGGCCTTCTCCGCCTTGCTCAGGCGCATCAGGGCGAAGAAGTCGTCCAGCCGAGCCATCACCTGGTCCACCGCCCGCAGGGAGTACCAGCGCCAGTTGGCCTCGGTCTCCAAGCGGCGGAACTTGCGGCGCAACTCGTGCCGGTCCTTCTTGGACAGGTCGTCCAGGTAAGCATCCCAGGTGGCGGGCAGGACAATGCCGGGGGCCACGTCCTCTTGAGCAATCTCCACCCGGTACCCGCGCTGGCGGGCCAGGTCGGGCAGGAGGGCAAGGGTAGGCGACCCGTCGCGCAGAGACGCCAGCCGCAGCGTGGCAACACCCTCCTGGTCCAGGCGCTGGAGCAGGGCGGGGTAAAAGGTGTCCTCGTGGCCGGGGCGCACCATGAAGTCGTTGTAGTCGAAGGTGTCCTGGTTGCCCAGGAAGGTGATGGTGTCGTCCTGCCGGGACAGGCAGGCCAGGGCTTGCAGGCCCTCCGGCCCGCGGATGCAGAACCCGGCCACCTGCTTGCCGTTGCCGAAGCTGTCCCACCACACCTCCTGCCACTGGGGTGTGAGGAACAGGGTGTTGGCGGGCAAGACGGCCAGCAGGCCCTCCCAGTCCTCCCGGAGGTCCCGCAGCGCCTGGAAAGAGGTGAGTGGCGTCAGCGACATGGGGCTACCTGCCGCGCAGCAGGGACAGCAGCCCCTGGCGGTCCATGACGCAGTTGGCGAAGTCGCCCCGCACCGCGGTGGTGACCATGCGGCTGCCCGGCTTCTGGACGCCCCGCATGGTCATGCACAGGTGTTCCGCCTCCAGCTCCACCGCCACGCCCTTGGGGGACAGGACTTGCATCATGGCGTCGGCCACCTGGGCGGTGAGGCGCTCCTGCACCTGGGGGCGGCGGCAGGCCAGCTCCAGCGCCCGGGCCAGCTTGCTCAGCCCGGCGATCTTGCCGCCGGGGATGTAGGCCAACTGGGCCTGGCCGAAGAAGGGCAGCAAGTGGTGCTCACAGATGGAGTAGAAGGGGACGTGGCGCAGCACCACCGGGTCTTGCTGATCGGCCTCAAAGACCGCGTCAATGGCCTGGCGGGGGTCAACGCCCACGCCGGCGAACAGCTCCCCGTACATGCGGGCCACCCGCTGGGGGGTCTCCCGCAGGCCCTCCCGCCGGGGGTCTTCCCCAATGGCGGCCAGGATGTGGCTCACCGCGTCTATGATGCGTTGCTCCTGGATGATGGGCTCCTTTCTTGCCGGTGGATGGCGAATCCCTCCCCTTACCACGGGGAGGCTAGGAGGGGTGGGACCACCCCCTCTGTATCTCCCCCCTACCAAAGGGGGAGAAGGACGGCCCGTCCCTCTATCCCACCATGCTCAGGGTCACTTCCTCCACCGCCTCAATGGTCGCCTTGACCTCAATGGTGTGGGCCACGATGCTGCTCACCGCCAGGTCCGGGTCTTTCAGCCCGCTGCCGGTGATGACGCACACCACCCGCTTGCCCGCCAAATCCAGCCCCTGCCGATGCTGCTTCATCAGCCCCGCCAGGGAAGCCGCCGAGGCGGGCTCGCCAAAGATGCCTTCCCGGGAGGCCAGCAGCCGGTAGGCCTCCAGGATCTCGTCGTCGCTGACCGCGTCAATCACGCCGCCGGAGCGGTCCCGGGCCTCCACGGCGCCCTGCCAGCTGGCCGGGTTGCCGATGCGGATGGCCGAGGCGATGGTCTGGGGGTTCGCCACCGGCGCGCCGCGGACAATGGGGGCGGCGCCCTCGGCCTGAAAGCCCATCATGCGGGGCAGGACTGTGGAGCGCCCCGCCTGGAAGTACTCCAGGAAGCCCCGCCAGTAGGCGGTGATGTTGCCGGCGTTGCCCACGGGGATGAACAGGTAGTCTGGGGCGTCGCCCAGGTCGTCCACCACCTCAAAGGCGGCGGTCTTCTGACCCTCCAGCCGGTGGGGGTTGACCGAGTTGACCAGGGTGATGGCGTGCTTGGCGGTGAAGGCCCGCACCAGCTTGAGCGCCACGTCGAAGTTGCCGTCCACCATGAGGATTTTGGCCCCGTAGGCCATGGCCTGGGCCAGCTTGCCAAGGGCCACCTCCCCCTTTGGGATGAGGACAAAGGCGGGCAGGTTGCAGTGGGCGCTGTAGGCGGCGGCAGAGGCGCTGGTATTGCCGGTGGAGGCGCACATGACGGCCACGCTTCCCTGCTCCAGGGCCTTGGCCATGGCCACCACCATGCCCCGGTCCTTGAAGGAGCCGGTGGGGTTGCACCCCTCCAGCTTGAAGTACAGGTCGGGGCAGCCCAACTCCGGCCCCAGGCGGCTGGACTTGACCAGGGGGGTATCACCCTCTCCCAGCGAGAGGAATGGGGTGTCCTCCGTCAACGGCAGGAACGCGCGATACTTGGTTAAGACACCGACGCCCATGATTATTAAGCCAGCGACATTCGCATGGGGTGAAGGGTCCTGCTGAAGGGGTTGAACACTACACCCAAGTTTTCCAGCGTCACCACTCCCAACAACGCCTGGTCGTCTCCCGTATCGCCCAGCACCACTGGAGTATGGGCTTCCCCTTGGGGGAGGACTACCAGGCACTCGGAGATTTGCCGCCGCACCTCGGTGCCGTCGGCCAGACGAAAACCCTGCTCCCGCTTTGGTTCCAGACCGATTGCCTCCCACGTCGGCTTAGGCAGCAGGGAGTAGGTCGCTCCGCTGTCCACCAGGAACTCAACGACCACTTCCTTACGCTCGCCGCTAAGACAAGCCTTGCCGCTGGGCCCTCGGACGGTCCCTTCGACGTAGGTTATGCCCACAACAACTCCCCTACTCCTCGATGCGGATAAGGTTGTTGACCCGCCGCACCACATCCAGGGCCGACACCGCCTGCATGGCCTGCTGCATGGAAGCCTCCTGGGCCGCGTGGGTGGTGATTACCAGCTCGGCGGTCTGCTCCGCCAGGTTGGTGTCCTTCTGCACCACCGCGGCGATGCTGATCAGACTCTCCCCCAGGATGCGGGCGATCTGGGCCAGCACGCCGGGCCGGTCGGCCACGGTGAGACGCAGGTAGTAGCGGCTGCGCAGGTCGCCCATGGGCCGGATGGGCCAGGGGCGCTCCAGGACGGGCACCGGCGGGGGCGGCCCGGCCCCGTCCATGCGCCGGGCAATCTCCACCAAGTCTCCCACCACGGCGCTGGTGGTGGGTTCCCGTCCGGCGCCGCGGCCGTGGAACAGAACCCGCCCGCACAGATTGCCGTCTACTTCCACCGCATTATACACCCCATCCACCTTGGCCAGCATGTTGTCCAGGGGCACGAAGGCCGGATACACGCGGGCCTGGATGGCGCCGCCCTCCAGGGTGGCAATTGCCAGGGACTTGATGGCGTAGCCCAGCTCCTGGGCGTAGCGGAAGTCCTGGGCCTGGAGGCGGGAGATGCCCTCCCGGTAAATGTCCTCAGGGGGCACCCGCTGGTGATAGGCCAGGTAGGCCAGCACCGAGAGCTTGTAGGCGGCGTCAATGCCCTCCACGTCGTTGGTGGGGTCGGCCTCGGCGTAGCCCTGGTCCTGGGCCTCACGCAGCGCCACGGGAAAGTCGGTGTGCTGGTGGGCCATGCGGGTGAGGATGTAGTTGGTGGTGCCGTTGATGATGCTGCGCACCGAGCGGATGTCGTTGGCCAGGAGCTGGTTGGTGAGGCAGCCGACGATGGGGATACCGCCACCCACGCTGGCCTCAAAGAGCAGGTGCACCCGGCGCTGCTGGGCCAAGGCCAGCAGCTCGGGCCCGTGCTTGGCCATCACCTCTTTGTTGGCGGTGACCACGTGCTTGCCGGCGGAGAGGGCGTCGTGCAGGTAGCGACTGGCGGGCTGAGTGCCGCCCATGACCTCCACCACCACCAGAATCTGGGGGTCGGCCAAGATCTCCTCCGGGTTGGTGGTGATAAGCGTGGCGGGGATTTCCGGCGACCGGACTTTGCCGGGATCCCGCACCAGGATTTTCTCCAACACCAGGCGCCGGCCCATCTTCCGGGCCAAGGCGTCGCCCTGGTTCAGCAGGGTGGCAGCCACGCCGCCGCCCACCACGCCCAGCCCCAGCAGGCCGACCTTGATGTCTTGGGTGGATCGCACCGTTCCTCCACCGGGCAGCGGTTGGGCGGCTTAGAACGCCTACGGCTGTAACTGTTCAGAGTCGAGTGTTGGGCTCCCCACCAGCGTTCCAAATCTGTGGAACAGCGGCTGCTGAGCAACCTTTCGACCATCCCTCTAGCCCCCTTCCTGGCCAGGAAGGGGGGAAAAGAGAAATGTATCCTTCGGCAGGCTCAGGACAGGTCTGGGGGACACCCCCAGGCCCCCGGCGAGGGGTTCCACCCCTCTGCACACCCCTTGGTCGCCAAACCCAATACGTCCGGTACAATCGGCGCGAGGTACTGCAATCCTGCGAGGCTCCTTCCAAGTCTTAGCAGTTACCTAAAGCCCTGTCGAAATCCCCCGTCCTGGCCCCTGGCCCTCATCCACCTTCGTCAACCTCAGGGAAGGCTGTGGCCCCCTCTCCCACCGGGAGAGGGCCGGGGTGAGGGCGTCGCCCCCTACTGGTTGGGGTTCTTGACCGGTGGAGTGCGCGGCGCGGTCACCCGCACCTGGTCGGCCACCCAGGCGTACAGATCGCTGTCAATGTTCATCGTCAGCCACTTTTCCTCGGAGCCGCGCTGGAGCTGCTCATTCTGCCAGCGTATGACCAGCTCGGTATTGAGCTTGGACCGCATGTTGTCCGCCAGGGGCTGGGACGCCGGCCCGCTAATCTTGCGGATGAGGTAGGTGCCCTGCTGGGTGTACACCGGGTCGCTGATGGCCCCCACCGCCAGGGGCGGCTTGGCTCCCGGCGCCGGGGTGGGCGTGGCAGCGGCGGCGTCCACCGGCGGCGTGGGAACGGGAGCGGGCGTGCCGGCGCCGGTCCCGGCCGGGGGAGTAGCCGTCGCTTCTGGGTCGCCAAAGAGGACCTTATCCAGGTCCGGGAAGGCGCCCCGGGGCACCCAGCCCACGTAGCCAGCCACGTTGGCGTAGCCGTCGGGGGAGCCCACCTCCTCGGCCACGGCGGCGAACTTCTCGGTGTCCAATCGCTTGCGGACCTCCGCGGGCACCAGGTTGCTGTTCAGCTCCAGGTGAACCCACTCCACCTCCACCTGTTCCTGGGGACTCTGTATGCCGGCCCCCAGGACCGCCCGAAGGTGGCTCTGGGCCAGGCTCTCTTCCAGAATCAACCGGTACTCCTCCGCAGACAGCCCGGTCTGGGTGAGAAACGCCCGGTAGCGGTTTTCATACTCCTGTTCCAACTGGCCGGGGTCGGTGGTCTGGCCCGGCTCGGCCTCACGATAGAACTGGGCCCGCAGCGCCTGCTTGACGTCATCCTCGGTCACGCTGATGCCCAGCCCGGGGGACGCCTGCCGGAGGATCTCGGCGTTGCACAGCCCCTGAAGGATTTCAAAGGGCACCTTGCTCAGGTCCACAAAGCCGCCCTGGTAGCGGTTGATGCCCTGCAGCACCCGGATGCGTTGCACCAGGTCGCCCATGGTGTAGGACTCATCCCGGATCCGGCAGGCCAACACCCGGGGAGGCAGGAAGAACTCCCGGTAGTAGCCCACGGCGATGATGGCGGCGATGGCCATGAGCAGCATGGCGAAGATGGTGATGGCCAGGCGCTGTTTGCGGCGCTCCAGGTTGCTGGCCGGGCCTGCGGGACGCCGGGGCTCCGGCAGGGCGCTGGAGCGGTCCCGCCGGCGGCGGGCGGGTGGGCCTGGGGGCTCGGCGCCGGCGCGCCGGGGGCGGTTCCGGGGCTGGGACATATCTATCCTCAAATGGGTTTTAGGGGACACGTGGCAAAGTTATCCGCATTCCCCGCTGGCCCCGCGACTGTCGAATGAAGGATGCCACCACGGGCTGCCGACCATCATGGCTCGACGAGCCTGTCCTGAGCCTGCGGGAGGGTCGCTACCAGCGGGGTTCGCCACCCATGCGGTACCGGCGGGATCAAGGCCGGCGCCGAAATGGCGGCGCTTCCTTCATCCATGAGCCTAGACGCGGCCGAAGCCGGCTATGCCCGGTGCACCACGCCCCGGGCGGCGCGGAAGGGGACGAAGGGGAGCAGCGCCACGTGCCGGGCCCGCTTGATGGCGACGCTCAGGTCGCGCTGGTGCTTGGCGCAAACCCCGGTCTTGCGGGTGGGCTCCATCTTGGCGCGGTCGGAGACGAAGCGGCGCAGGCGCTCCACGTCCTTGTAGTCAATCAGGGCTATGTGCTCGGCGCAGAAGATGCAGTAGCGCCGCCGGGGTGGGAACCTGCCGCCCCCCCGCGGGCCTCCCCGGGCGCCGCCGGGCCGGGGCGCACCGCCGGGGCCGGTGGGCCGGGGCCCGCCGGGACGGCTGCCGAATCTGGGTGGACCGCCGGGTCCGGCGGGGCGGAAGCCGGTGCCGGTGCCGCCGGGACGGGCGCCAAACCGGGGTGGCCCGTATGGTCCGGCCGGCCGAGCCGGGAAGGGCGGGCGCGGCGCCTGACCGGGCTGGGCTGCGGGCGCACCGGCAGCAGCACCGGCGGGTGCGCCTGGCTGGGCCGGCGCCGCCGAAGGGGCCGCCGGGGCTGGCGCGCTGGAAGGTACGGGTATTTCTGGAGTGGTCATACTGGGAAGATGCCTCCCGATTACTTAACCGTTGCGATGAGCGCTAACGAGCGCGGTCTCCCCCCTGGCAAGGGGAGGGATCGCCCAAATACGAAAGTTTAGAAGGGCAAGTCGTCTACCTCGTCGGAGGAAGGCCCGCCGCCTTCCGTGCCCCCAGGTCCGCCGGCCATGCCGCCCGCGCCGACGCGGTCGGTGTCACGTTCGTAGGCAGCGCCGCCCTCGCCACCGGGGCCGCGGCCGCCGCCCAGGAACTGGATGTCGGTAAGAGTGATCTCGTTAACGTGGCGCATCTGGCCGTCGTTGCCCTGGTAGCTGCGGCTGCGCAGCCGCCCTTCCACGTAGACCTGCCGGCCTTTGGTCAGGTACTGGTTGCACAGCTCCGCCAGCCGGCCAAAGGCGCTGACGTTAAACCACTCGGTCTCCTCCCGACGCTCACCGGCGCTGGTGGTGTAGCGCCGGCTGGAGGCCACGCTGAACGACGTGACGCCTTGCCCGGTGGGCGTGTAGCGCATCTCTGGGTCGCGACCCAGGTGGCCGATGACGATGATTTTATTCAAGGCCCGCGCTCCTTAAGCTTCCCCAAGCAAGCCTTCTGTCTTGTTGGGGGGCGATCCCTAGCCCCAATGAGCCTGGGCTGAACCAACCCTCTCCACCATCCCTTTGACCCCCACCTTCTACTTACTGCGCTCAAGACGAGCCTGATTTGGAAGGGAGCGGACGGGGTCCGGGACCCCCGCCTTCAGCGGGAGGACCGGCAAGGGAGGCGTTTACTCTGAGCCCCGGTATCCCCGAGTCCCAGTGTCATCGAGACGCTGGGCCTCATGGCACGCCCTGATTGTCCGCAGCCTGCCCGGCCGGTGCAGGTCACGGGACCGCAGGCTGGGCCGGAGCGGCTTCTTCTTGCGCCGCGTGCGGTTCCGCCACCGCAGCCGCGGCCACCGGCTCCCGGTCCGCTGCTGCCGCCGCCGGGGCCGGAGCGGGCTCCGGCGTTGGCTTGGGCGCCCCGGTGGTCACCGTCAGGTAGCGGATTACCCGCTCGTCCAAGCGCAGAAAGAGCTCCAGCTCCTTGGTGATGGCGGTCTCCGTGCTGAACCTGGCCAGGTGGTAGTTGCCCTCCAGAAAGTTGTGGGCGGACTTGCGGATGGGGTAGGCCAGCCGCCGGGTGCCCATGCGCTGCTCGTGGGTCAGGCCGCCGGACACCGCGTGACTGGTGATGAAGTCTTTGATGCGGGTCCACGCTTCGCCCGACTCCGCGGCGCTGAGCATTGGGCTGAGAATTACCATAACCTCATAATGACGCAAAAAGAACTCCCCTGATACTTAGATAAGGGTCAAACAATCGCTAGATTATAGCATTGGAGGGCCGCCGGCTCAACTCGGCCAGGCGCCCTAGCTGTCCAGGCCGGGCACCGGGAAGCGGGAGGTCAGCGCCCGCACCTCCGCGGCCACCTGCCGATGCATCGGTTCGTCCTTCAAGTGGGTGAGAATCTGCACAATCCACCGGGCCACCTGGCGGATCTCTCCCTCCCCAAAACCCCGGCTGGTGACGGCGGGAGTGCCCAGGCGCAGCCCGCTGGTGACCCGGGGGGGCTTTGGGTCGTAGGGAATGGCGTTCTTGTTGGCGATGATGCCCACCGCCTCCAGGGCGGTCTCGGCGTCCCGGCCGGTGATGCCCAGGGGCGTCAGGTCCACCAGCACCAGGTGGTTGTCCGTGCCCCCGGCTACGAGCCTGAGTCCCGCCTCCGACAGCTCCCGGGCCAGCACCTGGCAGTTGGCCACCACCTGGGCGGCGTAGCGGGCGAACTCGGGGCGCAGGGCCTCGCCAAAACAGACGGCCTTGGCGGCGATGACGTGCATGAAGGGGCCGCCCTGGCTGTAGGGGAACACCGCTGAGTCCACCTTGCGCGCCAGATCCTCGGTGCAGAGGATCAGGCCGCCCCGGGGGCCGCGCAGGGTCTTCTGGGTGGTGGAGGTGACGATCTGGGCGTGGGGAAAGGGGGACGGGTGGGCTCCCCCGGCGATGAGGCCGGCGATGTGGGCCATGTCCACCATGAGCAGCGCCCCCACCCGGTCGGCGATGGCGCGGAAGCGGGGGAAGTCCAGGATGCGGGAGTAGGCGCTGCACCCGGCCACAATGAGCTTGGGCCGGTGCTCCAGGGCCAGGCGCTCCACCTGGCCGTAGTCAATGGTCTCCGTCTGCCGGTCCACGCCGTACTGGGCAAATTTGTACAGGTTGCCCGAGAAGCTGACAGTGGCGCCGTGGGTGAGGTGGCCGCCCTGGTCCAGCGCCATGCCCAACACCGCGTCCCCCGGCTTGAGCACCGCGAAGTAGGCGGCCATGTTGGCCTGGGCGCCGCTGTGGGCCTGCACGTTGGCGTGCTCCGCGCCGAAGAGCTGCTGGCAGCGCTGGATGGCCAAGCGCTCCACCACGTCCACGTACTGGCAGCCGCCGTAGTAGCGCCGGCCGGGGTAGCCCTCGGCGTACTTGTTGTTCATCACCCCGGACTGGGCCTGCAGCACCGCCCGGCTGGCGTAGTTCTCCGAGGCGATGAGCACCACGCTGTAGCGCTGGCGCTGGTCCTCACCCTGGATGGCCTGGGCCACTTCCGGGTCTTGCTGGGCCAGGATTCCGGCGGAGGAGAGCTCACGAATCGTCATGGGGGGTAGTGTACCGCCGCCCTATGGGGCTGTCAACGAAGGTCTGACAGTGCACTAGCCTTCCAGGCGCCGGAGCCAAAGGTGTTGCCGCCCGGAAGATTCTTCGGCTTGTTGAGAATGCAAGGGGAATGAGGCGGCCTCCGTTGCTCCTCCTTTGCCTGCTCACTTACCAACCATGCTATAGTTCTCCCAGGGGCGGGGTGACCCAAAATGGACAACGAGCTGGCAAAGTCCAAAGAGGCGCTGTTCCGTAGCCTGCGGCGCAACCTGCGGGCGGAGTCAATCCTGCAGGCCATGGCGCAGGTGCCCCGGGAGCGGTTTGTGCCCGCCGAGAGCCGTCACCTGGCCTACCTGGACCTCCCCCTGGGCATCGGCGAGGGCCAGACCATCTCCCAGCCCTACATCGTGGCGCTGATGACCCAGGCCCTGGAGCTGCGGGGCGACGAGCGCGTGCTGGAGGTGGGCACCGGCAGCGGCTACCAGGCGGCGGTGCTCTCCCTGCTGGTGCCCCAGGGGTCCCTGGTGACGGTGGAGCGGGTGCCCGTGCTGGCGGACCGGGCCAGGGCGCTGCTCCAGGAGCTGGGCTACGCCAACGTGACGGTGGAGCTGGCGGGACCCACCCTGGGCTGTCCGGGCCGCGCGCCCTTCGACGCCATTGTGGTCACCGCCGCCGCGCCGCGGCTGCCCGAGTCCCTGGTGGACCAACTGGCCCCGGGCGGGCGGCTGGTGGTGCCCGTGGGCACGTTGGAGCAGCAGGAGCTGGTGCAGGCCCGCCGCACCGGCGAGGGGGTGTCCCTGCGGCTGCTGGGGCCCTGCCGGTTTGTGCCCCTGCTGGGCCCGGAGGCCTTTCCTGAGGCGTAGCCCAAGGCTGGCCGTTTTTCACCCGCAGAGACGCAAAGGGCGCGGAGAATTATCATCAATGTTGGTGGCAGACGGATATGTCTGCTATGAACATACACTTTTCGGCAGTGCTTATGGGCGGGCCTTGGCCCGCCCCGACATCCATAATCTCGGCGGTCTCCGCGTCTCTGCGGTGAATATCAAGGGCGGATGGGGGCGTCGGGTGCGCCAGCCCGCCCTTTGTGGCATAATTAACTCCAACCTGCCCGCAGGCAGTCTAGGTGCGCAGAGGGGGGAAAATATGACCACGCGAAGAAGGGCCGCCGCGCCCGCCAAGACCAAGCTCCAGATTGCCCAGATCAACCACGTGACCACCATGGTCAAGGACACCGCCCGGGCCATGAAGTTCTACCACGACCTGCTGGGCATCAAGCAGATCCCGAGCCAGGTGCCCAACCCCAACATCACCTGGTTGCAGTTGGACAACGGCGTCATGGTCCACCTCATCGAGACCCCCGACGCCCCGGCCAAGCCCAGCAACGTCCACCACGCCTTTGAGGTGGTCAACCTGGAAGCGACCAAGAAGATCCTTCAGGACAACGGCTATCCCGTCAAACGCGAAGGCGTCCGCTATGACGGCCAGGCTTACCTGTTCATTGACGACCCCGACGGCAACAGCGTGGAGTTCTGCACCAAGTCCGGCTACGCGCCGGCGCCGCCGCGGCCGTAGAGGGGCGGCATGTTCGACAAGATTCAGCACATCGGCTACCTGACCGCGGACCTGGACGGCGCCGTGGCCTGGTTCAAGAAGAGCCTTGGCGGCGAGCGGGTGGGCGGCGGCAACATGAGCAGCAACGAGGCCGTTCCCAGCGGCGGCCGCAACACCTTCATCCACTTCGGCCAGGTGGAGGTGGAGCTCATTGAGCCCGCCGATCGCACCGGGTTGGCCAAGGACTCCCTGGCCATGCACCACGTGGGCTACGTGGTATCGGACATCCACCGGGCGGCCATCCAGCTCAAGGCCCGTGGCTTTCAGTTCGCCACCAAAGCCCGCGGCACCAACTCCCTGGGCCAGCAGGTGCTGTACTTTGACCCGGCCACCACCCAGGGCGTGTTGATGCACCTGACCCAGTTGCCGGTCATACCCAACACCGTGGGCGTGGGCCAGGGCGTGGCGGTGAGCCGGATCGTCCACGCGGGCTATTTGGTGGAGGACGTGGACCAGGCGGTGGCATTTTATGAAAAGAGCTTCGGCGGCGCCGTGGTGGGGGGCATCGGCGTCTCCCGCAGCGGCGGACGTCAGGCCTTCGTCAACTTCGGCCGGGTGCAGGTGGAGCTGATTGAAATGCCACCCCCGCCTCCGGCGGGGAGGGAGGTCACCGACCCCAAGAACCGGGGCGGGAAGCCCTGCGCCATGGACCACGTGGGCTACGTGGTGCCGGACATCCGCGCCAGCATCGCCGACTGCAAGCGGCGGGGCCTGCGCTTCGCCGGGGCGGAAGCCAACACCAACCGCATCGGCCAGACGCTCCTGTACCTGGACACCGCGGCCAGCATGGGCAGCCGCATGCACCTGACCCAGCTGCCCGACTAGTAAGATGCCCAGCAATGAAATCCCCCCAGTCCCCCCTTTGCAAAGGGGGGTTAGGGGGGATTTCCCAGGAGGCAGCCAACCCGCCCGCCCGCGGAACATCATCCTGGTGGGGTTCATGGGCGCGGGCAAGAGCCGCGCGGGCCGGGAGTTGGCCCGCAGCACTGGCTGGCCCCTGGTGGACACCGACGCCGAGGTGCAGCGCCGGGCGGGCAAGCCCATCCACCGCATCTTTGCGGAAGATGGTGAAGCCGCCTTTCGCGGCCGGGAGCGGCAGGCGGTGGCCCAGGCGTGCCAGGGGTCGGGGCAGATCATCGCCGCGGGCGGAGGCGCCTTTGTCGACCCGGACAGCCGGCGGCTGATGCTGGAAAGCGGCGTGGTGTTCTGTCTCAGTGCGCGGCCGGAGACCCTGCACCGGCGGGTGGGTGGCTCTTCGGCGGAGGGACGGCCCCTGCTGGCGGGAGCCGACCCGCTGGCCCGCATCAAGGCCCTGTTGGAGCAGCGGGCCGAGGCCTACGCCCAGGCCCACCATACCATCGAGACTGACCACCTGACCCCGGAGCAGACCGCCCAGCGTGTCCTGGAGCTGTGCGGGATGGGGTAGGGCCATGCCGTAGGGGCAGACCTATGTGTCTGCCCTGGGCGCACACCCTTCGGCGCCGCTCAGGGCAGGCTCCGGTGCGCCCCTACCGGATTGAGGAGCAGATATGCCTGACGTTGACCTGGCCGCCACGGTGCACCACTCGGGCGGCAGCTATCCGGTGGTGGCCGGCTGGGGCATCACCGACGGCCTGGGCGCCCGGCTCAAGGCGCTGGGGGTGAAAAGCCCCGCCTACATCATCACCGACAGCAACGTGATGAACCCCCACGGCCGGCGGGTGCAGCGGGCGCTGGAGCGGGCGGACATTGCCGCCCACTGCTTCATCATCCCCGCCGGCGAGCCCAGCAAGAGCTTTGAGCTGGCCCAGGCGGTGTACCAGTGGCTGGTCGGGTTGAAGGCCGAGCGGGGCCAGGCCATCGTCGCCGTGGGCGGCGGCGTGGTCGGCGACCTGGCGGGCTTCGTGGCCGCCACCTTCCTGCGGGGGGTGCCCTTCATCCAGGTGCCCACCAGCATGGCCGCCATGGTGGACGCGTCCATCGGCGGCAAGGTGGCCATCAACCTGCCCCAGGGCAAGAACCTGGTGGGGGCCTTCTACCAGCCAAGGGGGGTGTTCGCCGACGTGCAGACCCTCTCCACCCTGGGTCGGCGGGAGCTGGCGGAGGGCTGGGCCGAGGCCATCAAGCACGGCTTTATCCTGGACGCCAGCCTGGTGGACCTGTTTGAGGAACACGCCGAGGCGCTGATGAACGTGGAGCCGGAGATCGCCACGGAGGTCATCCGCCGCAGCATGGCCATCAAGGCCGATATCGTGAGCCAGGACGAGCGGGAGACCCTGGACGTCCGCATCCTGCTGAACTACGGTCACACCATTGGACATGCCCTGGAGGCCTGCACCGAGTACGGCCGGTTCCTCCACGGCGAGGGCGTGGCCATCGGCATGATGGGCGCCGCGCGCATCGCCCAGGAGCTGGGGATGCTCTCCCCGGAGGTGGTGGAGCGCCAGCGCCGCCTGCTGGAGCGGTTCAGCCTGCCGGTGCGCGCCCAGGGGGTGACGGTGGAGCAGGTGCTGCGCCCCATGTCCCTGGACAAGAAGGTGCAGGGGGGCGCCAACCGCTGGGTGCTGCTGGAGGGCGTGGGCAAGGCGGTGGTGCGCCGCGACGTGGCCAGGGAGCTGGTGGCGGACATAGTGCAGGAGCTGGTGGGGTAAGATTGACCAAGGAATTGGCTCTCCTGAGCATAGGCTAAAGCCTGGTTACCTTGATTTTGCACTAGACATGGATATTTTCAATGCCATCGCTGGAACTGCAAGCATCATCGGCTTGATTGCAAGCGGTATTGCGGCCTTCCTAGCCCGCAGTGCCTCGCAAGCGGCTAAGGCCGCCCGTGACGCAGCCCTGGTTAGATCACTGGCAGACGAGCTCTCGAGCAGCTCCCAACACGCAGAGCAACTCCTCGATTTCCTCCAGCAAGCACGATATATGGAGGCGAACCTTCGGGCTAATGAGCTGTTTGCTGTACTGGTTGAGTTGCCACATCGCCGGAGTCCCTACCTGTCGGAAGAACACCAGGGTTCGTTAAAAGATTCCAGTTTACAGGTACAATCGATTGGTGACGCCATCTTCAAGTACAATGAAGGTGGTGACAGTGACAATCTGGACAGAGACCAGAGTATTAAGGTCGCAAGACTGGTCGTTACTACTTTGCGGGAAGTGCTCGGAGACGTCCGGTCTCGCATAGAGCAGGGAGGAATGCGATGAGGGAACAAGCCAATAAACCAGATGTCGCGCCCCTGGTCAATCAATTGATTGACAAGTCGAAGGCAGGGAAGCTGAAGTGGCAACCGACCGCTAATCGGACGGCTTTCGTGGTCAGCGTGGGGAAGGATATCAGCTTTAGAATCTGGGAAAATGACGTGACGGAAGAGAACCAGTGGGGACAGCCATATACTGCTTCTTTCGTCCGGCTGGCGCTGCTCGATGAGAAGGGGAACCAGCTATGGGACGTGGGCGAGCGCGATGTGCCATCAGGGTTGTTGCAAGGCTTGTATGACTTGGCACGCCGGATCGGCAATAATGTTGATGAACGCGTCGCAGTGGCGCTAACCGCACTGGAGAAACTCTGAGCCGTGACGGTGCAGGAGCTGGTGGGATAGATGGTTGAAGCAGTATCGGGCCAGGTATACCCCGGCGGCACCCGGGTGGAGTTCCTAGACATGGGGCTCTCCTTTGTGGTGCCCGAGGGATGGCTGGGCAGCATCCCCGAGGATTCCGACGCCTTTGTCATGGGGTCTGAGACGCAGCCGGGCGTCATCATCGCGCTGACCCACGGGGCCGAAACTGCCGACGAATTGGTGGAAAACCTGGCGGATCCCATGCCCCTGGACGAAGGGGTAACACTGCACGCCCAGGGGCGGCCGGTGGTGGAGCCGCCGTGGGTGAAGGTCGCCATCCTCGTCACCAACGGGACCGGGTACCTGCCGGGATACCTGATGGCCCTGGTGCGGGCGGACGGCCCCGGCGCGCTGTACATCGGCTTCGGCCAGGGGGCGCCCCAGCTGTTTCAGCGGCTGGTGTCCGGGATGGCCGCCAGCACCCAGACCTCCGCGCCCCGGCCCGACCCCGGCACGCCGGAGACCCAGCAGCCGCTGCCCCTGCTCCGGGGCCGCGGCGGGCCGGAGGTCAGGCTGGGGGACACGCCCGCGCCGCAGCCGCAGGACCTGCCCCTGTACCTGTCCATGGACAAGCCGGAAGACATGGCGGAGCGCAGGTCTAGAAACACGCCCGGCGATGCCCCCAGTGATGCCAGCAAAGCCCAGTTCCTGGTGCAGCAGTGGCTGAAGCACCTGGGGGGCAAGAAGGTGTCCTTCCTGGAGAGCTACTCCAGCGGCGCTTCCGGCGGCTACTCCATCAGGCGGGACTACTACCTGTGCAGCGACGGCCGGTTCGTCTTCCGGGAGAGCAACAGCGCGGCGATCTACGTGCCGGGGGCCTCCGCGTCCAGCGGCGGGCTGTCCTCGGGCGAGGGCCGGTGGCGCGTGTTGGCCCAAGGGGAGCAGGCGGTGCTGGAGCTGACCTGGAGCGACGGCCGCGTGGCCCAGCGCCTGCTGGAGTACGACGGCAGCCGGACCTTCATTGACGGGGAGCGGTGGTACGTGACGGAGGAGAATGACATGTGTGGGTGAGGGGGGTGGATAGACACCTGGCTCAACTTGATTCGTGGGAGTTATTAGATGATGGCAGCCCCATTCGCCGTGCTTGGCTCTGTCCCTGCCCAACTCATTGGTTGTGAACGGGTCTCCTTAAAATGCATACTACGGTCCCATAATCCGGACTAGCTACTGCATCAAGTGTAGCGTGCTCTATATCTTCCCAAATCCCCAGCTTGCTAGTCCAACGACTATCTGGTAGCTGTCTTGCAGCGTGTTTGGGGCGATTGTCCGGCGTGGCGTATATGGCAATCTTCTCATAGCCTGGTTCGAATCCCGCGTCAGCACATGGCGTAAAGCCCACTGAGCCGTATGCGGCCGTGAATGCTTCGATCGTTAGTTCGCGCGGAGCACCGGTTGGCCAATAGTAAATCGGTTTGGTAGGTGACCACCAATTAACCGTATCCCCAGCGGCCCACGCAAAGCAATTATATTCGTCTGTTTCATCACTGCTAGCATGGTAATTTGAGTGGTCTAAGTTTGGGTAGTCTCGCTCTCGGTCAGAGTTTAGATACATGGCCTTAGCTGATATACCCGTGCGCCCTTCCCCAATTCAGCCATGCGGCCTTCATGCGGCTAATTTTCCCTGCATCCTCTGCTTGGATCGGATTTTCGCCAGTGATGGACTCTAGCGCCTGATACCATTGTCCACCCCTCGACTCCAATTGTCTGAGGATGAACGGAATTGCCTGTTGCCCCAGTCCGATAATCCGTAAGTACGCCGGATGCAAAATCACGTCGGTATCCAACGAGTACTTCCCGGTTTCTCTGTACCATTGGTCGGCGAGACGTTGAAGTTCTCGCTCTATGACCTCCCGGGGTGCAGCAAAGGAGGCAATAGTTTGCGGCGAGACCGCTGTGCCAGTCGAGACAAAGAACACCGTTATATGATTCCCGTCAGAGAACAGACGCCCACATGTTCCGTAAGCTGCGGCCCCGGAAAGGATGTTGGGCATTGAGATCCCAGTGTCAGTGACTTCTTGAGGAATCGAAAGTGTCTTCATAATTATTGTTACCTTTCGATTGAACGGAAGGAGTCCTCTGGTTCAATCTTCTCCAGCACATCAATGCTAGTATTTAGCCAATCCCGGAAGGAGCGGGCGACTTCCAAAGTCATGATAACCTCGCCCACAACCTCTCGTATCCATTGACCCTCGTGGCTGGCTTGGCTCACCGGCGTGAGAGTCTTGGCCGTCTCATCCACATTGAACACCGTAGTCTCAGGGAGCTTGGCATGTTCCGCATAAAATGCTACGTAAAGCAACCGCTGTGGTGTCGGACCGCCGAACATTCCATCGGCGTGGAACACCTGGGCGACAGGACTCTTAATATAACCGACCTGCAACTGCCTCGGCACCGTCTGCTCAGCAGCCGGACTAGGATGCCGTCTTTGTGCGCGGTTTGGCCTTTGTTGAGTCACCGTTTGCCGCCTTTGGGAGCTATTGAAGCACCCTGCCGCGCACAACTTTCAATGTTTGTCAATACTTGCCTAGTTGGCTTAGTATAACTACTTGACCAGGTAATTTCCAGGGAACCTCCTGAAAATCTACGGCAGTGTTACTGAAGGCTCCCCTTTGCAAAGTGGCGGAGGCTCCCCCGCCCCCCCCTACCCCGCCGCGGACAGTATCTGCGACACCTCCGGGCGGGTGAACTCCGGGGGCAGCAGCTCTCCCTTCTGCAGCATGGCCCGCGCCGCGGTGCCGCTGACCGTCACCCGCTGCGCGCCGTCGTGGGGGCAGGTCTTGGTGCTGGCCACCGCGCCGCACTTCTTGCAGTAGAAGGAGTTCTCAAAGAACAGGGGCGTGATGCCCAGGGCCTTGGCGTCAAACTCCTTGAAGATGTGCTGGGCGTCGTAGGTGCCGTAGTAGTTGCCCACCCCGGCGTGGTCGCGGCCCACGATGAAGTGGGTGCAGCCGTAGTTCCGCCGCGCCAGGGCGTGGAAGATGGCCTCCCGGGGTCCGGCGTAGCGCATGAAGGCCGGGTACACTGACAAGAGCACCCGCTCCTTGGGGTAGTAGTTCTCCAGCAGGGCCTGGTAGCAGCGCATGCGCACCAGGGCGGGGATATCGTCGGACTTGGTCTCGCCCACCAGGGGGTGCAGCAGCAGGCCGTCCACAATCTCCATGGCGCACTTCTGGATGTACTCGTGGGCGCGGTGCACCGGATTGCGGGTCTGGAACCCCACCACGGTCTTCCAGCCCAGGCGGGCAAACTCCTGCCGGGTCTGGGCCGGGGTGCGGTAGAAGGGGGCGATGTCCGCCTCGGGCTGGGGCGCCGCGAACATGGTCACCGGGCCGCCCAGCAGCAGATCGCCCTCCTGGTACAGAATCGCCACGCCGGGGTGGGCCGCATCTTCCGTGCGGTACACCTGGCGGGCCTCCAGCTTCTTGTCCCGCCGGTACTTCTCCTGGAGCTCCAGCACCCCCACCACCTGGCCCTTTTCGTCGGTCAGGGCCACCCGCTGGCCCTCCTTCAGCCCGGCGCCCACGGCGTCGGCCACCGCCAGGGTGATGGGGATGGGCCAGGGCTGCCCGCTGGCCAGGTGCATGTGCTCCACCACCTGCCCGTAGTCCTTGCTGGTGAGGAACCCGCTGAGGGGGCTGAACACGCCCTGGGCCAGCAGGTGGGCGTCGGAGAGCTGGCGCGGGTTGAGGAATACTTTGGGCAATGCCGCCGCCTCGGCCCGCTGCTTGCTCCACTGGGCCGCGGGGGCGTAGCGGTCCACCAGTCCCCACGAGCCGGGATTGGCGGAGACATGGCTGGCGCCGGCGCCGTTGGAGGGCAGGTAGCCCATCGCCTGAAGCTTGGCCATGACCTTGGATACGCTCTCCGCCACCGACTCCCGGTGGGTGTGCACCGTGACCTCCGGGTGCAGCGGCTCTTCGTAGGGGTCGGACACGCCGGTGAAGTTCTTGATCTCGCCCGCGATGGCCTTGGCGTAGAGGCCCTTCACGTCCCGCTTCACCAGCTCATCCAGCGGGCAGTGGACGTAGACCTCCACGAAGTCGACGATGTCCCGGCGCACCTCGTCCCGCACGTCCCGGTAGGGGGAGATGGCGGCCACGATGGTGACGGCCCCGTTGCGAGTGAGCAGCTTGCTGACGAAGCCGATGCGCCGGATGTTGGTGTCCCGGTCTTCCTTGCTGAAGCCCAGGCCCTTGCTCAGGTTGGTGCGGACGACGTCGCCGTCCAGCACCTCCACGCGGCGGCCCAGGGCGGTCAGTTGTTGCACCAGCCCTTGGGTGATGGTGCTCTTGCCCGCCCCGGAAAGGCCGGTGAGCCACACCGTGACCCCGCGGTCCTGGGCAGCAGCAGTGGTGGTTGGCATGGTGAAAGTCTCCTTCATTTCTATTCGTGTTCTTTTGGCAGGAAGATGAGGTTGTGACCTAAGGAGGCGACGGGGAGCCACCCCCTGTAGTCCCCCTTCGTAATATGCGTGATGCTGGTTGTCCGACATTCAAATCTTACGGATGTCATTCTGAGCCGCAGCGAAGAATCTAAAGTAGTGAGCACAGCGCCATCGCAGAATCTTTAGATTCTTCGACTTCGCTGCGCTTCGGCTCAGAATGACAGTTTCGCAGCTCTGAAAGCCTCCTCAGACTTCGAGGGTCTGACTAGCATCGGGCGTCTTCATAAGGGGCACGGGCCGTCTTTCTCCCCCCTTGCCAAAGGGGAGATACTGAGGGGGTAGTTCGCCTCGCCTAGTCGCCCGCCTCGATCTTCAGCTCCCTGGAAATGGTTTTGCGGCCCAGCAGCACCGCAATCACCAGCCATGCGGCGATCAGGCCCACTAGAACAACAATAATAGCATTGGAGGGCGCCGGCAGGGCAAAACCGACGGCACTGGAAAGGTATTGAGACACGGTGCGCAGGTTTAGGGCCACCAGCAGGAGGCCCACCGCGACCCCCAGCGCCTTGGCGGGCACCCGCCGGGCAGCGTAGGCCGCCAGCGGCGCGATCAGCACTCCGCCCACCAGCAGGGGCAGGGTGATGTGCCAGAGGAAATTCTGGAACCCCAGGGTCACGGCAAAGGTTAACGTAATGGCCACCGTGACCGCGAACTCCGCCAGGCTCACCGAACCCACCACCTTACGGGGCGTGGTCTGGTTGCGTGACACCAGGGTGGACGTGGCGATGGGCCCCCACCCGCCGCCGCCAATGGCGTCCACGGCGCCCGCCACGAAGCCCAAAGGCAGCAAGAACTTCTTGGAGAAGCTGCCTGGGCGGTTCTTGGCCACCTTGCCTTGCAGCGACTTCAGGAGAATCCGCACACCCAGCACCAGCAGGATGGCGGCCACAATGGGCCGCATACTGTCGCTGGAGACCAGGGACGCCAGGGTATACGCGCCTACGATGCCCCCGATCACACCCGAGACGGCCAGGGGAACCGCGATCTTCCGGTCCACGTTGCCCATCCGGATGTGCGACACGCCGGAAACGAAGGTGGTGAAGGTCTCCGCTGTGTGCACCGACGCCGAGACCAGGGCCGGCAGCAACCCCGCAGCCACCAACAGGGAGGCCGACGTGGTGCCGTAGCCCATCCCCATGGAGCCGTCCACAAACTGGGCGAAGGCCCCGCCCACCGCCACCAGGATTAGCATCCGCATCTACTGCTGCTCCAAGATCCATCAGGTTCCGTTAGCACAAGCCAACCGGCGGGACCCCGACCTGTCGGGGCCGGCCGCCGGTTTCGCCCCAGCCCTTGGGGCTCTAAGACTCCGTCACAGTGACAACTGCCAGACTGGGCTTGACTGAGTACCAGTCCTGACCGGCGGCTAGAGAGAAGGATCTGAACGGACCCACCGTCTAAACAACCAAGTAACTTTATACTCCGCCGGTGCCAATACGGGGTGCTCCATCGGTGCCATACCAGACGCATCGGTTCCCGGCCGGTGCATATTGGTGAACATGCCGTTAGCCGGGGGTGTCCTGGGCCCTCGCGGCGGCCCCGGGCAGGTGCAGCCCGCACTCCACCTTGTCGGTCCCAGACCAGCGTCCCGCCCGCAGGTCCTCCCCAGGCTTGACCGCCCGGGTGCAGTAGGTGCAGCCCAAGCTGGGATAGCCCCGGTCGTGCAGGGCATTGTAGGGGACCTGGTTTTCGCGGATATACTCCCACACCTGGGCCTCGGTCCAGCCGGCCAGGGGGTTCACCTTCACCAGCCCAAACTGGGTGTCCCACTCCACCACCTGGGCCTGGCGTCGGGAGCCGGTCTGGTCCCGGCGGATGCCGGTGATCCAGGCGCGGCGTCCCTCCAGGGCGCGACGGTTGGGGTCCACCTTGCGGAGCCGGCAGCACAGGTCCGGGTCCCGCCGCCACAGCGCCTCGCCGTACCGGGCCGCCTGGGCCTGGGGGGTGAGCAGCGGCTGGATTGCCACTGGGGCAATGCCATAACGCCGGACCGACTCCGCCACTAGGGCGTAGGTCTCGGGGAACAGAAAGCCCGTGTCCAGGTAGAACACCTGGACCGCCGGGTTGAGCTTCACCGACATATCCAGCAGGGCCATGCCCGAGGCGCCGCCGAAGCTGCAGGCCAGGACGATGTCGGGGCTGTATTGGGCAAACGCCCAGGCCAGCACCTCCTGGGGCGTCCAGCCCGCCCCGATGGCATCGGGGCGGAGTTCCACGCCGGAGTTAACCGCGTCGGACTGGTCCGCCTCCGACTTTGCCCCCGGTTTAAGCCCAGCTTGCGGGGACCCCAGCCGGGTTTCTGAAAGCGCCACCACTATTCCTCCTGGACTGCAAAAAAAATTAGCCCGCCATAGCCCCGACCAAACGGGGCGCCAGCGGGCCCAGGTAGAATCCTTAACCGCGTTGGCCGGGTCCCGAATTGGGGACCCCGCTTCCGGGCGCCGCGCTAGCCCCCACCGGTGGGGGCTACTACGCGGCGCTTGACTTCAGCCAACAAAAAACCCGCCGCAGCTCAAAACCGCAACGGGCACAGGTGGTCAACCGGATGGAACGTTAACCTGGCCCCTATGTGGGGCAGGTACACAGATGGAACAGATCGTCACCGTATCGCATCGCCGTTATAGTATCACCGACGGGGACTCAGGTCAACGGGGCGCGCCCGGTTCTTTACGAAGGCTCATCGCTAACAAGACCACCATTACCAGGCAGATAGACCCGGAGGCCGTGAGCATCACCGTGCCGGCCACAGTGCTGAGGT
>JBGPJN010000008.1:0-27572 GCA_041485445.1 Dehalococcoidia bacterium | reverse complement strand
GGTCATCCAGGGCGGCGGCCACGCCGTTGTGCAGCTTGTAGCCCCGGAACCCCAGCTCGGCGTAGTGGGCGGCGCGCTTGGCCTCCTCCACCGGGGTCAGGGTGCGGGCCAGGGAGCTGGCGTACACCGGAATCTTGTCCCGGACCTTGCCCCCCAGCAGCTGGTAGATGGGCACGCCCCACGCCTTGCCGCGAATGTCCCACAGGGCGATGTCTACCCCCGCCATGGCGCAGTAGACGGCGCTGCGGGTGTCGATGGCGACCCCGGCGCGGGACATCTCCTGCCAGCGGGCTTCGGTGTTCAGGGGGTCCTTGCCCATGAGGACAGGGGCCAGCACGCTTTCCAGGGCTGCCTTGTAAATGAGGGCGTTGCGCCGGAAGATTTCGCCGATGCCGGTTATCCCTTCATCGGTGTGGACTTTGACGAAGGGGAACTGCTGGTCCAGGATGAAACACTGGACTGCGGTGATCTTCATGTTGCAGCTCCTGCTACTGTTCCTTGAGGAACCTGCTAAACAATCTCGTACTACCCCCGGCCTGCCGGAGGACAAGTCTCCTCTCCCGCAAGGGGAGGGAGGACTCATTCTGTTAGGGTGTGTCTAACAAGCGTCCCTTCTCCCCCTTACGAAGGGGGAGATACAGAGGGGGTGGTCTGCGCCCAGCGCCGCGCGGCGAGAGTCGGGGCACGACCCCCCTGTAGTCCCCCCTTCGTAAGGGGGGACTGGACGGCCCATCCTCCCTCCCCTGGGTACGGAGGGGACTTTCTAGACAGGCTCTTGGGCGCAATTATGTAGGGCAAAGTGGTGGGGAGATTCACGCCGCAATTAGTTTGCTCCCATTATAGATGCCTAGGCAAGGGTGGTAATGGGGAAGGAGGCTGGCGCTGGTTCAAGGTGGTCGCCGGGGTTGGGCGCGGGCCGCAAGTCACGGCCCGCCGGTGGCTACCCAATAAAGTCCCGCAACTTGGCGGAGCGGGATGGGTCCCGGAGCTTGCGCAGGGCCTTGAACTCGATCTGCCGGATCCGCTCCCGGGTTACGCCGAACTCCTGGCCCACCTCTTCCAGGGTGCGGGCCCGCCCGTCGTCCAGCCCGAAGCGCAGCCGCACCACCCGGGCCTCCCGCTCGGTGAGGGTCAGCAGCACGCCGTGGACCTCGTCCTTCAGCAGCTGGGACACGGCCATATCCGCCGGATCGTCCGCATTGCGGTCCTCGATGAAGTCCCCCAAATGGGAGTCCTCCTCTTCTCCGATGGGCGTCTCCAGGGATATGGGCACCCGCGCCAGCTTCAGGACCTCTTCCACCTTTTGGGCGCCGATGCCCATGGCCAGCCCAATTTCCTCGGGGGTGGGTTCCCGGCCAAACTCCTGCACCAACTGCCGCTGGTGCCGCATCAGCTTGTTGACGATCTCCACCATGTGCACCGGCAGGCGGATGGTCCGGGCCTGGTCCGCCACCGCCCGGCTGATGCCCTGGCGGATCCACCAGGTGGCGTAGGTGCTGAACTTGAAGCCCTTGCGGTAGTCGAACTTCTCCACCGCCCGGATCAGTCCCAGGTTGCCCTCCTGGATCAGGTCCAGCATGGGCATGCCCCGGCCGATGTACTTCTTGGCGATGCTGACCACCAGACGCAGGTTGGCTTCGGTCAGCTGGGCCTGGGCCTTGGCGCCTTCACATCTAACCCGCTGGAAGTTGACGGCAAACAGCGGGTCCAGCGCCTTAAGCTCGGCACAGAGCTCGGGCTGGAGCAGGGCCTCGTCCAGCCGGCTCAGGGTGTATTCCGACAACACGTCCAGCACTTCCGGGGGCAGGAGCAGCGTGTCCAGGGACAGGCTGATGACCCTGCTCCGGGTGGTGGCGGGGTCCTCAATGAGGACCACGCTTAGCTGGGCCATCAGCTCCGGGTCCAGGACGGCGTCGATGGCCGCCCGCAGCCCGGGATGGCCGGACAGCCGGGCCAGGGGCACGTCGTAGGAGAAGTCCAGGTATTCGGCCAGGCTGGCCACCAGGGGCGGGGTGGCCGCCAGGCGGCGCACCAAGGCGACCGCGATCTCCCAAGCCGTGGGCGCGCGCCCTTCCTGCTCGGTAAGCGCCCGTTCCAGCGCCTCCAGGTGCTTGCACGAGTCCAGCTTCCTAGCTAGCACCCGCTCGTCTTTGAAGGTGAGCAGCGGGACTCTGCCAATCTCGCCCAAGTACATCCGCACCGGGTCATCGGATACTTCGAGGATCCCAACCGCGCCATCCCCCGGCGCGTCGTCCCGTTGCTGGCTGGCGGGCGGCTCGTCCTGGTCGTCGTCGTCGTCGTCCGCCTCCGCCACCGCGGGGTCCCCCCAAGGGACCGCCACCGGCGCAGCCGGCAGCACCGCGTCCTCAAAGAGGACCACGTCCACATCCACGCCCACCAGCGCGGCCGCCTGGGCACGCTCCGGCGCGTCCTCCAATATCCCAAAGATATGGTCTCCGCCCGCGTGCCGGCTGCCTTCATCTAGGAACCCTTCCAGGTTCATGTCGGGGACAGTTTTACGTCGCGCCACGACGTCCTCCTCGGCCTTCCGCATTCCTCGGCCGCACGGGAACCGAATTCAATCCTGCTGGGGCCTGCCGGGGCTGGCCTGCCGTACCTGGACTGCCGGGGGCGTTGGAGCCGCGCCCCACCGGCGCCGGGCAACTGAGACCTGGCCTGGCGGCATCGGGCTACTGGGGCACCGCGACCTCAGCCGCCACCACGCCATCGGGAAAATCCGCGCCCCCCAGGTGGTAGCCGAACTGGACATTATAGGCGCCCCGGAACCCGTCCTGGGTGGCCTTGAACGGCTCGATGAACTTCACACGGCGCCGGGGCGTGGGGTGCAGCGCCTGGTTGTAGATGGTTTCCATGGTGCCAGGCACATTACGGCCTCGCCCCTTGAGGACCTGACCATCGGGGAGACGCAGGGTGATTTCCAGTATCTGACGACTCACGGCGCTAGGCTCCTAACACTGACTGCAGCTGGGTAAGAGGCGGGACCTGAGCGGGTGGGGCCAGGCTGCATCGCCATGATGGCCTTTGCCGGGCCAGGCCTGCCGGCCCAGCCGCACTGGAGTCTTGAAAGCGGAACCGACCGGGTTGCCCCGGCGTTGCTCTGGGCGGCGCCCCCTAGCCCCACCACCCACCTCTCCGGGTGCTACCGCGTACGGAGCGCCCGGAGAGGTGAATGGCCTAGGCGGAGGGACGCCGCGGTTACCCTTTAGCTAATACCGGCCACCACGGGGCTGGCTGCCTGCCTGTCCCCGCTGGACCTCAAAGCACGGTGAACAGTACACCGGGCGGTCGCCACGGGGCTGGAAGGGCACCTGGGTATCCTTGCCACACTGGGCACATACGGCGGGGAACATCTGCTGCTCCCGGCGCTGGTATCCACCACCGCCGCCGCTGCTGTAGCCGCCGCCGGAGAAGCCGCCGTCCCGGCTCTCCTTGCGGGCACTGCGACAGTTGGTGCAGCGCCCAGGCTCGTTGGTGAAGCCCTTGCTGGTGAAGAATTCCTGCTCGCTGGCAGTGAAGGTGAACTGGGTGCCGCAATCTCGGCAGGTTAGAATTTTGTCTGGCATGTCGCGCCGACTCCTACACTTGGAAAGTTGGGAAAAACACAGTCAGCGCGATTTCTAAGAAGGAGGAGTACAGGAAGTTTCGATGAGGTTCCTGCGCTAAACCGAGCCGAGGCGGCGGGCTGCTGATTCTTACCACTTAGCGCAGTATACCAGAAAAATCCAGGTGGTGCCACTACGAAAACCAGGTGCGAGCCAGCACCACCCGCTCAGAGCCCTGGGGAGAGGGAGCTACGGCAAGAATTCCCCTGCTCCCACGGGGAGCAGGGGGCCGGGCCTGCCCCTGAGCTTGACGAAGGGGGATGAGGCCCAGGGGCCTAACGCCCGTTGTGGCTGCGGGTCACCTGGGAGGAGACTCGCCGGTTGCCATTGCGCTTGCCGGACCTTATGTTCATGCGCGCAACGAACTCCGCGGTGGTCTCCGGCTCTCGGGTGGGTTTTTCCAACTTGACCATTATCATTTTTTCTGCATCCTGTGCGTTGCGTTACGTTCAAAGGCTAGTAAAGGCTGGCGGCTATCCCCTGGCCCCACGGAGTGGGCATCGAAGATAGCCGCCACGCCCTGATCGGTTCCCTGAGTCCGGGGATCAGTACCCGTGAGGCGCACTGGCCAGGGGGTTGGTCGCATCGGGCAGGTCGGTGACCAGAGACTCGGTGGTCAGGACCATGCCGGCCACGCTGGCGGCGTTCTGCAACGCCGAGCGGGTGACCTTCACGGGGTCAATGATGCCCATCTCAAACATGTGGCCGAACTCGCCGGTCTCGGCGTCGAAGCCGTAGTCGTCCTCATGCTTCTTGACCGTTTCAAGGATCACCGAGCCTTCCCGGTCGGCGTTGAGCGCGATGAGCCGCAGAGGGGTCTCCAGGGCCTTTCGCACAATGTTGGCCCCCACGGACTCGTCCCCTTCTAGCCGGGCAATGACCGGGCCCAGGGCCAGCTGCGCGCGCACCAGGGCCACCCCGCCGCCGGGGACAATACCCTCCTGGACCGCGGCCCGGGTGGCCGACAGGGCGTCCTCAACCCGCGCCTTGCGCTCCTTGAGCTCCACCTCGGTGGCGGCGCCCACTTTGATCACCGCGACCCCGCCGGCCAGCTTGGCCATGCGCTCCTGGAGCTTCTCCTTGTCGTAGTCGGATGTGGTGTCCTCAATCTGGGCGCGGACCTGGTTGATGCGCGCCTTGATGGCCTGGTCCGAGCCTTTGCCGTCGATGATGAGGGTCTCGTCTTTGGTGGAGCTCACCCGGCGGGCCTGGCCCAGGTCTTCAATGGTGGCGGAGTCCAGCTTCCGGCCCGTCTTGCCGCTGATGACGGTGGCGCCGGTGAGCACGGCGATATCCTCCAGCATCTCCTTGCGCCGGTCACCGTAGCCCGGGGCCTTCACCGCCAGGCATTTGAGGGTGCCCCGCAGGTTGTTCACCACCAGGGTGGCCAGTGCGGTGCCGTCCACGTCCTCGGCAATGAGGACCACGTTGGGCTTGCCCACCTGCATGAGCTTTTCCAGGATGGGGAGCAGGTCTTCCACCGAAGAAACCCGCTCCTCGGTAATCATGATGTAGGGGTTCTCGATGACCGTTTCCATGCGGTCCGGGTTGGTGATGAAGTAGGGCGAGACATAGCCGCGTTCCAGCTGCATGCCCTCCACGTACTCGATCTCGTCGTGGAGGCCCTTGGACTCCTCCACAGTAATAACCCCGTCTTTGCCAACCTTCTCCATGGCCTCGGCGATGGTCTGGCCGATGGCCTCTTCATGGGCGGAGAGGGTCGCCACCTGGGCGATTTGCTCCCGGCTGTCTATCTTTAGCGACATCCGCTGGAGGTCCGCCACCACGGCGACGACGGCCTTGGCGATGCCGCGCTTCAGCGCCATGGGATCGGCGCCGGCGGAGATGTTCTTGAAACCCTCGGCCACCATGGCCTGGGCCAGCACCACGGAGGTGGTGGTGCCATCGCCGGCAGCGTCGTTGGTCTTGCTGGCCGCTTCCTTGAGCAGCTGGGCGCCCATGTTCTGGAAGGGGTCTTGTAAATCCACTTCCTTGGCGATAGTCACGCCGTCGCTGCAGATCTGGGGCGGACCGTATTTCTTGTCCAGGATGACGTTGCGGCCCCGGGGGCCCAGGGTGACCTTCACCGTGTCGGCCAGAATGTCGATGCCGATCTTGATGGCCCCGCGGGCTTCTTCCGCAAACACTATCTGCTTGGCTGCCATTTGTTCTCCCTTTCTATTTGGTGATTCTCGCCAGGATGCCGGACTCTGTTGGAGGCAGGCGGGCCGCTCAGGCGGCGCGGGCCAGGTACACGGACCCGTCGGATTCTATGTGCCCGTTGTACAGCAGGGCGCCGGGATGGGTGACCAGGTCCAGATCAAGGAACTTCAGTTGGCTGAGCTGGGCCTGGCCAACCAGGGCGGGATCAAAAATGCGCAGGAGCTGCACGCGCCTCCGGGCATAGCGTCCGGACTTGCTGAGGGACCGCAGCCGGCCCGCTCCCTGGGCATCCACCTTTAGTTGGGATTGCAGGGCCTTGCTCACCGGGACGGATAGCTCCTTGGGTCCAGACTGGCGCCAGAACTGCCAAGACATGGTTCACCCCCGCTGTTCATTTGACACACTAACCGCTGCCACGGCGGAAGGACAGGGCGCCAGCACCATTGGTGGGCGCCCGCCGCGGCAGCAATCCCAGATACCTTGCCAACCCTGGACACGAGCCGCCTGATAACCTTGATTCAATGATTGCAAATATTATATACTTGGAAATAGTCACCTAATGTAAAATATCTACATATATAATATTGGAGAGCTCGATAACTGTCAAGACTTTATGCCTATGGATAATATATGCAGACAATAACTGAGGGCCAAGAAAGCAAGTCCCCGCCCCTGGCGCTGGTAGATGCCTTCGCCACGCTGGTCCCCGCCTACGTGAGATGGATGAAGTCATGCCTGCCGGAGCACTACCTCACCCCTGGGCGCATCCGCCTACTCTACCTGCTGCACCGCCACGGCCCGCGGATTATGAGCGACCTGAGTGAGGAGCTGGAGATGACGCCCCGCAACATCACCACGCTGGTGGACGCCCTGGAGCGCGACGGGCTGGCCTGCCGCCGGCCCCATCCCACGGACCGGCGGGCCACCTTCATCGAGCTGACCCCCCGGGGCGCGGAGATTTGCGCGCCGATGTACGAGGAGTACGCGGGCGCCGGATCGCGGCTCTTCGCCGAGCTGCCCCCAGCCGATCAGCGTGAGTTGCTCCGCCTGGTGGCGGCCTTGCGGTCCACGCTGCGCGACAAGGGCATGACCGGCGAGCGGCCTGGAGGAGGCCGGGGGGCGGACCACAGGTCAAACTCGCTATGACCGCCCTGGCCTCGGAGGTCCCGGGGGACTAGCGGGATAACTGGCGAACCAACCACGGTCCTGGTATTTGCAAGAGGACTAAACTAAAACCACAGTGAAACCCGCATTAGCAAAATATCCCGCCTGGATTTGGGGATTAGGGGTTCCATTCAGCGTTAATCCCCTAATCCCGGCCCGTTGTGCCTTACCCTCGCTCGAGAGGAAATAGGGGGCCTGTAGATTTCACCTTGGCTTGAGTTTAGGAGGAGTTCCCGATGTGTCTTTTGGCAGGAATGGTGAGCTTCACGGGGCCGGCGGGCCCGGGAGCCGTCCCCCCGGAGGCGTCCAATGAGCCGTAGCTTGGAAGCGGCCCGCACCCGCAACGTTTCCGACGAGAACGCCTTTGCCGCGCTGAGGCAGCAGGTCAAGGCAGCTGGCCTCCTGGAGCGCCAGCCAAGTTACTACACCATCAAGATCGCCTTCAGCCTCTCCCTGGTGGCCATCTCCCTGGCCCTGTTCTTTGTGATTGACAGCTTCTGGCTGTTGCTGGCGGTGAACGCGCCGTTCATGGCCTTCGCCTTTGGGCAGATGGGGTTCATCTCCCACGACTCCGGCCACCGGCAGATCTTCACCAAGGCCCGCGGCAACGAGGCCGTGGCCCTCGCCACCGGCTTCATCCTGGGCCTTAGCCGCAGCTGGTGGATTGAGAAGCACAACCGGCACCACAACAACCCCAACCAGCTGGACATGGACCCGGACATTGAGATCCCGGTGCTGGCCTTCTCCGAGGAGCAGGCGCTGGCCAAGCGCGGCATCCTGCGGTTCATCGTGAAGCGGCAGGCCCATCTCTTCCTGCCCGTGTTGTTCTTGCAGGGGTTTGGACTGCGTCTGTCCAGCGTCCTGCACCTGTGGCGAAACCGGGTCCGCTACCCGGTGCTGGAGCCCGTGTCCATGGTTGTCCACCAGGCGGTATACCTGGGAGTGCTCCTCTACGCCCTGAATCCCTGGCAGGCGGTGGTTTTCCTCATGGTGCACCACGCACTGTGGGGATTGTACCTGGCCTCGGTGTTCGCGCCCAACCACAAAGGCATGCTGATGCTGGACCGGGACACCGACCTGGACTTCCTGCGGCGGCAGGTGCTGACGGCCCGGAACGTTAAGGGGCACCCCTTGACCGACTTCTGGTACGGCGGGCTCAACTATCAGGTGGAGCACCACCTGTTTCCCAGCATGCCCCGCAACAACCTGGGCAAGGCCCAGAAACTGGTGAAGCAGTTCTGCATTGAACGCGGCATCAGGTACCACGAGGTGGGCATGGCCCGCTCCTACGTGGAGATCATTGAGTTCCTGCACCGCGTGAGCACGCCGTTGCGGCAGAAGGCGCCCGCGCGAACCCTGGCGTAGGGCAGGCGTTGCGGCCTGGGGAAAAAAGAATCCTGGCGGCGGCCACATCCGTATAGATTAGCGTGCCCTCAACAAATTTGGATGGGAGGTAACCTATGTATCGGATGTCACGCCACGGTGTCTTGACCGGACTGTACAGCCTCACGGCCTTGCTGGTGCTGGGGGTAGCTTGCGCCGGCCAGCCTCCTGCCACTTCGGCTCCGCCCGCCACCGCCATGCCGGCGGCTACCACGGTTACGCTGAATCTGGCGGCCCAGAACAGCTCGGGACAGGCGGGCACGGCCACGCTCACCGCCAAGGGGGCGCAGACCGAGGTGGTGTTGGCCCTTTCCCTGGGACCCGCGGGCGCTGCCGTGGAACAGCCGGTGCACATCCACTCCGGCTCCTGCGCCACCCTGGGCGGAGTGGTCTACCCACTGGCCAACCTGGTGGCCGGGAAGTCCACCACCACCGTGAACGCGACGCTGGACAGCCTGCGGACCGGCAACTTTGCCATCAACGCCCATAAATCCGGTCAGGAGGTCAGTGTCTACACCAGCTGCGGGGCCATTCCGGCCAAAGCTGGCTGAGCCAGGGCGACCCACCGCGATGGCGCTCTGGAAGGTGGGCGTGGCGCTTGAGCCACGCCCACCCAAACAAGGCAAGCAGGAGCTGGTATGGCTGGTTGGCAATGCCTGTACCGGGCGGGGACGATATCGGCGGTCTGTTTGCTCATGGCCGCCTGTGGCGGCGCGGGGCCGGTTGCATCCACGCCCGGTGGAGTACCGGTCACCGTTCCAGTGGTCAGCACCCAGGGGAACCGTTTTAATCCGGCCGTCCTTGAGGTGACCGCCGGTCAGACTGCCCGGTTCCAGTTCACGGACGTGGCCGAGCCGCACACCTTCACCGTGAGCACGTGGAACGTGAACGCGCTAATCACGTCCCGCGATGGTGCGGTGGAGTTCATGGTCCCGGTCGATGCCCGGGGAGATACCCCTTTCTTCTGCAGTGTTCATGCCGGCATGACCGGTACGCTGAAGATCAAACCCTGACCGCCCCGGCCCAACGGCCGGTCCCCAACGCGGCGGCCAAACCCAGGGGGCGCTGGATCCGGCACCGGCGCCCCCTGGGTGCGCCCAGTGAACCAACTACTACCCTCATACTTATTGACTCCTGCATAAATCTCTTAACGACTCTTGCATAAGTATCTAAACCGGTTGGAAGGCGCTTGCGGCGGAACTCCGCCCTTGCCCCCCTTTCGCAAAGGGGGGTTGGGGGGATTTCGTCCGACACGGTTCAAGAATTTATGCAAGGGTCTATAACTGAGGCTGACGAAATCTCCCCTTCGCCCCCCTTTTAAGAGGGGGGGGGGGTTGCGCCGCAAGAACCTCTCGACCCATTGAGATATTTGTGCAAGACTCAGCAGGCGCTGGCATGGCTCGTGCTGACCAGTGCCGCCTTCCCAGGTTTGGTGTGTTCCCCCTGCCAAGTCAGGGCGCTGTCCCCAGTGACCCCATGCTGGCAGCATGTTAGCCTGAGAGATGTTGGCAACTCTACCGGAACGTTACGCAAGTTCCCTAAGCCGTTACCAACCGAAACCGGCCGCAACCGGCCGCAACCGGCGGCAACCGAGTGGATGGGGAGCTTTACGGCATGCAGCACCTGGGATTGAACGGCCAGTTCGGGTCGTTTTTGAGCGGCCGCACCGGGCGACTGGTGATGATCGCGCTGCTGGCTGGCGCGCTGATTACCTCGGTGATAGTGGGCGCCACCGGCGCGTTCTTCACCGACGCCCAATCGGTGGGGTCCAACCTGTTCAGCACGGGGGTGCTGGATCTCTCCACCTCCCCAACCAGCGCGGTGGTGTCGTTCAGCAGCATGACGCCCGGGGACAAGGTAACCGCGCCGCTGACGGTCTCCAACTCCGGCACTATGCAACTGCGTTACGCCATCCGGAGCACCACCACCGAGAACCTCCTGGCCACGCAGCTGGATCTGACCGTCAAGACCGGCGTGACCACCTGCACCAATGCCGGGTTTGATGCCGACGGCTCCGCCCTGTACGGGCCCAACAGCGCCGGACTAAGCACCGGACTCAACCTGGTGGGCGACCCTTCCCAGGGCGCCCAGCCCGGTGACCAGATAATGAACGCTTCAGCCAACCAAGTTCTGTGCATCCAGGTCTCCCTTCCCATTTCCACTGGGAACGCCTACCAGGGGCTTACCACCATCGCCACCCTGGAGTTCCTGGCGGAGCAAACGGCTAACAACGGCTAGCCCTGGGCCGGTGAGGGGCTGAGGGCACGGACCGGCGCTGGGCCGCTCCCGGTCGTCCCAAAGCGCCAGCAGGCTTTTGGGTGAATCGTAGGTGAGCCAAGCGGGGCGGACTATTGGGATTCCACAAGCGCACATCGTCAACCCGCGCCCAGGGAGTGATCAAAGCCGCTAGCCGGCTGGTCCTCCTTCTCTCCTTCTTTGCCGCCTGCATGGTCTACGGCATTGGCTTCATGGCGGTCCTGCTGGACGCCCGGCCCCTGGTAGTTACCGGCGCCAGTATGATGCCCGCCGTCAATCAGGGCGACGCCCTGGTCGTCCGAAAGGCGGCGGCGGAAATGATTCAGGTGGGTGACATCATCACCTTTCAGAACTTCGGCAGACTGAACCCCACCACCCACCGTGTGACCAGCATCCGGGACGTGGCGGGGGAAATCTGGTACCAGACCAAGGGGGACCACAACGACGCCCCAGACCAGGACCTGACGCCCTATGGCGCAGTGCTTGGGAAGGTGCGGCTGGTACTGCCCAAGATGGGCTATCTGCTGGGCTTTGTGGCCACCCCCTCGGGTGTTTTGACACTCATCAGCCTTCCCTTGCTGGTCATGCTGGTGCAGGAATTCCTCCTCCTTTCCGCCCGGCGCAGACCGAATCAATAATCCACGCACATCCCCCAAGGGATTGGCTCCCATGAAACGGGCAAATCCCTTCAGGATTGGCGGAGCCCGCCTGGCGCTCATCGCCTGGTTGTTCCTGGCCGTGGTCACGGCGGTTGCCTCCACAGTGGCCGGCCCCGTTTTCCTCCTCACCAATGCCTTGTCGGTGGACCAGGCGACGGTCCCGGGCAACCTTTTCAGCACGGCCGGCAGCTTTGGCGGCGCCACCTGGCTGGCCACCGGCTCCTACCTGGGCGACGGCGCGGACAACCGGGCGATCACCGGCGTGGGCTTCCCGCCGGACCTGGTCCTGGTCAAGTGCCAATGCAACCGCCCGGGAGTAGCCCGCGCCAGCACCATGACGGGGGATGCGTCCAAGACCCTGAACTCCAACGGCGGGCTGGCCGCCGACTTGATCCAGTCGCTGGACCCCGGCGGGTTCACCCTGGGCCAGAGCAACGACGTGAACCGCAGCGGCGAAACGTACCACTGGGCGGCCATGCAAGCGGGCGCAGAGCTGGCGCTGGGGACCTACCTGGGCGACGGCGCCGACAACCGGTCCATCGGCGGGCTGGGGTTCCAGCCGCGGTGGGTGGCCACCCTGGGCGACGGCAACGACTCCATGTTCCGGCCGGGGAGCGCCGCGGTGGACGTCTCCTACGCCTTTTCGGGCACGGGCGGCCTGGCCAACCGGATACAGCAGATGGAGCCGGCGGGCTTCCAGGTGGGGTCCAACCGGGACGTTAACCAGTTGGGGGCAACCTACCACTACCTGGCGTGGCGCGGCGGCGGCAACGTAAGCCAATCAACCTACGCCGGCGACGGCAACGACAACCGGTCCATCACCACCGTGGGGTGGCGCCCAACGCTGGTCTGGGTGAAAGAAGATACGGCCAGTCAGTCCGTCTGGCGACCGGACGGCGTCAGCGGAGACCTGTCGCTGTTCTTTGCCGCTACTGCGGCCAGCAACAACCGGATCCAAGCCCTGGAGCCGCTGGGCTTCCAGGTGGGCTCCAACAACCAGATAAACCGCAGCGGCCGGACCTACCACTACCTGGCGCTGCGGGACGGGCCGTAGGAGGGGCCCTCACCCCAGCCCCCCTCCCAGGGGGAGAGGGAGCACCGCCTACCACCCCCTTCTCCCCGAGGGGGTGTTGCCTCAAATATCATTCAGAGCGACGCGAAGAATCTAAAATCCCAGTAATTGAGACCCTTCGCTACGCTCAGGGTGACATTAAATGGATGGAAAACGTACCAGACTGTTGGAATCAATACTTTTGAGGCAAGGCCCCCCGAGGGAGAAGGGGGCCGGGGGGAGGAGGGCCACGGGCGGAGACGGGCGAGGCGACCACCGGATGTTATGGAGCCTTGCATAATTTCTTTGGTACTTATCCCTTGACAGTAGGTAGACTCCGTGTAGATAATCGCCTAGTTAACTGCCCCCGTTATTACGTCGGGGGGGATGGGAAGGGTGATTGTCTAATGCAAGTCCCAGACCAGATACGAAAATGCGTTGCCTTTGCCTGTTTGAGGAATAGCGAAGGAGCCCAGCTTGCTGGTACGGTCTTTTTCGTTGCAGTCCAATCGAGAGAGGTCGGCTTCACCTTCGGCTATGCTATTACAGCCAAGCATGTGATTGCAGGCATTCAACAAGCTAGTATTGACCACAAGGTATTGTTGCGGGTCAATATGAAAGTCGGGCCTAGCCAGTTTGTGGAAACCGATGCTTCTGACTGGAGATTTCACCCTGACGACCCCTCAGTAGATGTGGCAGTTTTGCCTCTATGGCTACCCCAGGACAGTGTAGATTTCCTCCCACTCCCGGTGGAAATGGCTGCGACCGAGGAAGTGATTCAGGAGCATGACATTGGCATCGGAGACGATGTTTTTCTAACTGGATTGTTCGTCAACCATTATGGTCAACAGAAGAATCTCCCCATTTTGCGCGTGGGCAATATTGCTCTCATGCCAGAAGAAAAGGTTGAGACGGCAGACCTGGGCGCAATAGACGCCTACCTGGTGGAAGCACGGTCTGTCGGCGGTCTTAGTGGCTCTCCTGTTTTTGTGCACCTCGGTGTTACCAGAGCGGTACGGGGCAGGGTGGTATCTGAAACGCCGGAGGGTCATGTCCGTTTTGCCTTACTTGGGCTGATGCATGGACACTGGGATCGTGCGATACCTGGGCATGATCTTCTGGCTGAAGACATCTTCAACCAGGATCGTGTGAACATGGGCATTGCCATTGTTGTTCCTGTATCAAAGATTCTGGAAGTCATCAATCAGGAGGTCTTTGTGAAGGCAAGGAACCAAGAAATCGAAGAGCGACGAAAGGATACATTACCCAGGGCAGACAGCCAACTACCGGACATGACTCAAGAAGAGTTTGAGAAAACTTTGAAGCAGGTCAGCCGACCTATCCGTTCTTCTGAACCTGCCCAAGAAGAGTCAGGAACATAGGCTGGTCATCGTCCCGATGGCTGTAGCGAAACACATACGCATCCAGGTAAGACTGAAGATGCTGAGGTCCAACGTGGCGGTTAGAGCCGGTAATCCCGTTCTTGACGATGCTCCAGAGGCCGTCAACGGTCTGAGTGTGGGCTGCCCCGTTCACGTATTGCTTGGCGGCGTGGTTGACGGTCTCATGGTTGAAGCCCATGTTGCCAAGGCGGTTGTAGCTGGGCATTTCATCCGTGTAGATGATGGTGCCATCGGCGGTTGGGATGTGTTCCTGGATGATGGGGAGAAGCGTCTTAGCCTGGACGTTGGGGACGATCTGGACGATGGCCTTGCCGCCCCGCTCTACCATACCGACGGCGATGGTTTTGCCTGCTGCCCCACGGCCTGGCTTCCCGGGCCGCTTCCCGCCGATGTACGTCTCGTCCACCTCGACCTGGCCAAAGAGGGACGGGTTGTCACCAGCCATCATCTTGCGGATTTGGGTGAACATGCGCCATGCCGTTTTGTAGGTGACTCCCAGCTCCCGCTCCAGGTGCTTGGCCGAGATGCCCATCCGGGTGTTGGACATCAGGAATACGGCGTAGAACCAGGAGCGCAGCGGGGTGGGCGACTTGTGGTAGACGGTGCCAGCGGTGGGGTGAACATGATGGCCGCAGTAGTCGCAACTGTAGGATTTGCGGCCCGCTACTTTGTGGTGCTTGGTGACCTTCTGGCAGGTCTGACAGAGAATCCCATTCGGGTACAAGTATTGCTTCAACCATTCAAGGCAGGCGTCATCGGTGGGGAACTTTGCCTCAAACTGCTGTTTGGTGAACCGTTCCATCGCTTACTCTCCCTACAACCTAGGGATAGTATAGCACTATCTATACCTACTGTCAAGGGATAAGTACCTCTCCTAATCCCGGCCCATTGTCCCTTACTCCCGCTAGAGAGGCATTAGGGGGCATGTAGATTTCACCTTGGCTTTAGTTTAGTGCCCCCTGGCAGGGAGCGACAACAACAAGGGGAGCTCCATTCGGGGACGGCTACCCAAGTTAGCCGCCGAAGAAGTAGAACCGGCCTATCCGGAAATACTTCTTTACTATCTGAACAGTCCGGTTGCACAGTCTGGCGGTCTTGTGTGTCTGATTCTGGCGAGGATCATGTACTTTAGAAATAGCGGGATGTACGTTCAACACGGAGGGCAGGGAAAGGGAGAGTCCACCGGAGAGACGAGGGGCCTGGTGCGGCGCGTCGTTGCCACGTTCCTGCCTTATTGGGCCAGGGTGTCGGTCGTCGGCGCGCTGATCGTAGTGACGGCGGGGTTGGGTGTGGTTAACCCGGTGCTGATTCGCACAGTTTTCGACTCGGCGCTGTTCCCGACCAGCGGCCAGCCCGATATCGATCTGCTCCTGGTGATCGCGGGGGTCATGGCCGTCATCACCGTAGCCACCGGCCTGCTGAGCATCGTGCAAACTCTGCTCACCAACCAGGTGGGGCAGACGGTGATGCGCGACCTCCGCAACAGGCTGTACGAACATCTGCAAAGCCTGTCCATGCGGTTTTTCACCGACACCCGCACCGGAGAGATCCAGTCCCGCATTGCTAACGATGTGGGCGGTGTGCAGGACGTGGTTACCTCCACCGTGTCCAGCGTGTTGTCCAACGCCGTCATATTCATCAGCACGCTGATCGCCATGCTCATCCTATCGTGGGAGCTAACGCTGGTCTCGATGGGGACCGTGCCCATATTCGTGCTTATCTCCAAAAAGGTGGGCGCGCGGCGGCGGGCCGTGTCCGCCGAGACGCAGCAGGCGGCGGCAGAGGTTTCCGCCATCACCCAGGAAACGCTTTCCATTTCCGGCATCATGCTGTCCAAGGTCTTCGGGCGGCAGGGGCAGGAGATCGAGCGCTTCCAGAAGGAGAACCAGCGGCTGACCGACCTGACCATGAAGCGGCAGATGACTGGGCGCACGTTCTTCTCCCTGGTTCAGATTCTCTTCTCCCTCACGCCGATCCTGATTTACGTCATTGCTGGCTACCTGCTGACCGGCGGCACTCCTGGCATCTCCCCCGGGACCATCGTGGCCTTCACGACGCTGCAAGCGCGGCTGTACTTTCCCATCGGCAGCCTGCTCCAGGTGTCGGTGGAACTCCAGGCGTCGCTGGCGCTGTTCGAGCGGATTTTCAGCTACCTGAGCATCAAGCCGGACATCGTGGACTCACCCGATGCCGTGGAACTGAAGCCCCAGCAGGCAATGGGCAGGGTGGCCTTCGACAACGTGCGGCTTAGCTACGCCTCGGTGCCCGAGCAAATGCTGGGCGGGGCGGATGCCGAGAAGCGGCAGTGGGCGCTGGACGACGTGAGCTTCAAGATACAGCCTGGGCAGCTGGCGGCCTTCGTGGGGCCCAGCGGGGCGGGCAAGACTACCATCTCCTACCTGATTCCGCGCCTGTACGACGTGACGCATGGCGCGGTGCGGATTGACGATATTGATGTGCGGAACATCAAGCTAGACTCGCTGGCGCGGCTCATCGGCTATGTGACGCAGGAGAGCTACCTGTTCCACGCCAGCCTGCGGGAGAACCTGCTCTACGGCAACCCCAGGGCCACGCAAGAGGAGGTGGAGGCGGCAACCAGGGCCGCTTTCATCCACAACCGCATCATCGAGCTTCCTGCCGGCTATGACACGGTGGTGGGAGAGCGCGGCTACCGGCTGTCCGGCGGCGAGCGGCAGCGGCTTGCCATCGCCAGGGTGATCCTGCACCAGCCTCGGATTCTGATCCTGGACGAGGCAACATCGGCGCTGGACACGGCCAGCGAGCGGGTGGTGCAGGCGGCGCTGAGGCCGCTGATGCAGGGTCGCACCACCATCGCCATCGCCCACAGACTCTCCACCATCATGGCGGCGGACGTAGTCTTCGTGATCGACCGGGGCCGCATCATCGAGCAAGGCGCCCACCGCGAGCTTCTGGCAAAGGGGGGCCTGTACGCGATGCTCTACCAGGAGCAGTTCGAGGGCGGGCGCGTGGAGGCTCGATGCGAGGATGGTATCGTTCTCTCCGATGGCAGGGTGGTCCTGCCCAGGGAGCGGATGCCGGAAGGTGATACTTAGCGTCTCACCGCTCAGCCCGTCTGAGGCAACGCCACAACGGGGAAAACAGGGGCGGCAGTTCTGGAAGACGGGCGCTTCCCGGCACCGACGGATGGCCCGCTCGTCTCGTTGGGTGGCCCCCGACGCTTCGGGGCTTCTGCAAGTTCCTACCGCACGCCTTCAGGATGCGCGCCAAACGGGCCGGATGGCGGGCCACCCCACAGTGGCCTGTCGGCTGTCCGGCCACGTTCCAGGTCAGATCCCCAATTTGGGCCGGAAAGGAACCGTATTGCCGCCTAAATTTCGCCCTTGTTAGTTGACATTTTCGAACTCCGATGCTAGCTTGCCATAGCTAGGAGTCTAGTTATGGCTGGCCAACCCAACGGGGAGGTCGATCCTGCGGGAGGGAAATTGCGGCAACAGTCGACAAGTCCCCGCAGGCTCCAAGCCGGCGGCTTCCCATCCAAACCAGCGAGCTTACGATGGCGGTGGGGCACTACGGAACATTACCACGGGGTCGGCGCAGAAAACTTTAAGCAATATTTGCGTTGTTCCAAGGAGGTGACGCCCCGTACAGGATGTGATTTCGGAAAAGGCGATGGTGCATTCGTCTATGTGACGGGACCCAAGAGGTCCCAAGGGTATCGCAAATCAAAGTAAGAGGAGAATCGACATGGTAAGAGGTAAATTAGGCGCCACGTTGGTGTTCGGGGTGGTGCTGCTTTTGGCGGCCCTGGCATCGACCCTCGGCAGTCAAGGGCTTTCGCAGGTGCAGGCAGCCAACGGTGACAATCTCCGAACTATTACAGCAGATGCTTCAGGCACCGAATGCGCGGCCGGCAATCCTAACTTCGATGTTGGGGTCGGTCTCGCCTTTAATGGCGCCAACTTGCTTATATCCTGCTACAACGATAGCAAGATCACGGTGGTGAACCCGGCAGACGGGTCACAGGTTGCGGTCCGCACCATTACCGGCGCGTCCTCTCTAGGAGCGCTGGCCTGGGACAACGGCCGCGGCCTCTTGTGGGCCTGCAACAACTTCATCGACGTCGGCACCATTGACGCGACCAATGCCTTCACGTTCAAGTTTACCAGCCCGGGCTGCTTCGACGGGCTTGCGTATGACGGTGCGGACGACACCCTCTGGACTAGCCCGGACGCTACCAACGTTGTGACGCACTCAACTATCACTGGCACTGTCCTTGGAACCTTCTTTCCTGCCATGCCCTGCGGCAACTCGGGCATAGCTGTTGGTGGGGCACTACTGTACCTGGCCAACAATGGGTGTTCCCAAATCTACACTAGCCCCAAGAATTTCTCTACGCCAGCAGCGTTGTTCGCAGCCTTCCCGGCACGTCTTGAGGACCTGGAGTGCGACAATGTAACCTTCGCCGGTGCTGGCAAAGGCGCCATGTGGTCGAAGGACGCCTACGATAACATCCTGAACGCCTGGGAGATTCCCATCGGTTCGTGTACCTTTGGCGGCGGCGTCCAGAAAGACACCACGGCGCCTAGCTGCGTCCTCACTGCAGTGATCGCCGGACCGCCGAAGCAACTTCAGATTACGGCGCAGGACGCCGGCAGTGGCATATCCACCATCACCGTCTTGACTGCCACCAACGTCACCGTGAGCATCCCACCCTTTGCCGTCGGCACCACCAGCCCGGTGGTGGTCACCGCCACCAAGATCAACCAGGCTCTTAGCTCCACGGTACAACTGGAGGTCAAGGACGTGGCGGGCAACAAGACCGTCTGCGACCCGGTGTTCACACTGGTAGTCCGTGACGAAGGCAAGCCAGTAACCCAAACCTTTACCGGCCTTCCCCAAGCCGAAAGCAAGGTGAAGATTGTTAACGGCGACCCGGGCCTGGCTAAACTGGACATTACCGTCAATGGTAAGAAGTTCAAGGCAAAGGACTTGGCGGACAACGTAACGCAGACCATAGACGTCTCGTCAGCCATGGTGCCAGGGAACAACAACACCATCACCCTGGAGGCCCGGGGCAAGCCGGGTGGCAGTGCCATGATCGTCATTTCCGACTAAATCGCAAAGCGGTACCATATACTAACCAGGCGGGTGAACGGGAGGCCGAGGCTGGGGGCAGGCTGGCTATGATAAAGCGCGGCGCGGGGTCGTGTTATAAGCCTTGACCGTCCGTTCACCCACTGGGACTCAAGCGCCATTGAATTGGCCTTAGGGATCAGCAATAATGGGAGTACGTATTTAAGCTAGAGAGAGGTGAAGCCATGCAAGCCAAGCAATTGTACGAAAAGCCGAGATTGAAGCGACTGGGACTGCTCAGGCAGTTGACCCGGTTTACGTTCTAGGTCCGGCAACTACTGGGTACAGGCTTCCCCGGGTTTCCCGCCCGGGGAAGCCTCTTTTATCTGGCGAGGGTATAGCTAATCAACCCCGGTTACAGGGGGCCACGTTTTGATGATCACACGGCAAAGCCAGCCTAGCAAAAGAGTGCGGATCCTCAGCCAGCGGTCCAAAGAGAACCTGATTTTGCTCGGCCTGGATGACGGTCAATACTACGCGCTTAACCGAGTGGGGGGGAGGGTTTGGGAACTGTGCGACGGGACCCGCACGGTATCAGAGATCGTCGCTACCCTTTGCGAAGAATTCACAGCTCCCGCCGCGACCATTGAACAGGATGTGTTGGAGCTCTTGGGAGACCTGGCCAATGGGAATCTGGTGGTTGAGGCTAACTAGGCGCCTGGCGATTCTGAGGCAGGTGCGTAACCCCGCTGACGCGGTGCTCTTGTTGCGTATTTTGGCCTTCGCCACGGTGGTCCCGCTGCTGCTGCGGTTGAAGCTGAGCCGGCTGCAACCCCTGCTGGAACCCAAGACCCCCCGCTTAACACCCGAACCAGCCAGGGTCCAGAGGATAGTAAGCCTCGTGGACGCGGCGCTACAGATAGGCAAACCCCTGGTCCGCTCCGGATGCCTCACCCGTGGCGTTACTTTGTACTACTTCCTCAGCAGGTCAGGGCTGGAAGTTACCCTTTGCTTCGGCATGGGGACGCTGGGAGAGAAGTTCGTCGGACACTGCTGGCTGAGCCGGGGCGGGGAGCCCTTCCTGGAAGCGACGGACCCCAGACCTCGGTTCACCGAAGTCTACCGCTTCTCCAAACAGCGCGTACCGGTCCGGCCTGGTGGCCAGCGTTCGCCGGGGAGGCCTGGGAACGATGCAAAGCCTTAGCCACACGGATTGTTACGTTTTCCATGGCTTACGGGTGGCTATCTCCACTGACCATCCGGCAGTCTCCAAGGCGCTGCAGTCAAGACTCAGGCAGTTTCGCAAGGACGAGCAAGCAACGCCCGACCTGACCCTTGAGGTTCACTCCATTCCCGATGGTGGCAGCCACCGGGTGGCAGCACCGTTGGGACTGGGGCGGGCGGTCTACGATCCCCCGGTGGGGGAAGTGGTTTACTTCGACGATTCAGACCAGCTCTACATCAACTATGGGAACCAGGCGCGGGTACTGTGCGATTTGGCTCAGGGACGGGCCAGGGTCTCCATGGTCCAGTCGGCGGAGAGCCTTTGGCTCGTATCTCATCCCCTGTTCATCATACCGTTCGTGGAGCTGCTAAAGCGTCAATGTAGATACAGCATTCATGCGGCTGGCCTGAGTGTGGGTGGCCGAGGGCTTCTTCTGGCGGGCGCCAGCGGGTCTGGCAAGTCTACGCTGGCGATTGCCCTCTTGAGGGCCGGCTTCGGGTTTCTGGGTGACGACACGCTCTTTCTAGCATCAGGTCAGGACGGCGTAAGGGCGTTAGCCTTCCCTGACGAGATCGACGTCACCGAAGAGACGGTTGGCTTCTTTCCCGAGCTGGCACGCCGGATGCACTCGGCCAAAGCGCCGGGGTGGCCCAAGAGGCCGGTTTGGGCCGAGGAGATCTACGAAGCCGATTTCGTCCGGGAATGCCGGCCATCTGTGCTGGTCTTTCCTCGAGTTGCCAACAAGACCAAAAGCGTCTTTAGGCCCATGGACCTGGATGAGGCGCTCTTGGAGTTGGTCCCCAACGTCTTGCTGACCGAGGGCCGGTCCTCCCAAGCGCACCTGGATGTCTTGGCCGAGTTGGCCAGGCAAACCACGTGCTACCGCCTGGAGACGGGGAACGACTTTGACGCCATCCCTCTGCTTTTGCAGGACCTGTTGTGCAAGTGAGCGCGCTCCAATCGCAGGGTCTGGAAGGCGAACCGAGTCCGTGGGCCAAGTTGCCCGCGGAGTATCAATTACTGCTCTGTTGCAGCAGAACGGCGCTGGCCGGGACATACAGCTCAGCCGTTGGCAAGCTACTTGACGGCCACTTAGACTGGCCTCTGGTGCTGGAGTTGGCATCGTGGCATCGGCTGTCAGGGCTGCTGTTCCATGCCCTGAGGCAGGAGGAGTTCAATAAGCATGTCCCGCAATGGGTAATGCAGGAGCTGGAAGAGGTTTACTACGGAAATTTCGCCAGAAACCTGTACTATCAAGCGGAGCTGGGCAAGGCTTTGCAGGCGCTGCAGGCCGAAGGGATTCCCACGATAGTCCTTAAAGGCGCGGCGCTGGCGGAGCGGGTCTATAAGGACATCGGTCTGCGGCCCATGGTTGACCTGGATATTATGGTCCCGGAGAGGTCAATGGAACGCGCCGATATCGCAGTCCGGCGCCTGGGCTATCTGCCTAAGGAGAGCCCAGAAAAACAGCAGAAGATCCGAGAAAACCACCGCCACTATCCGGCCCTGGTAAGCCCTGACCAGATGGTCCCCATTGAAGTTCATCGCCACATTGTGGAATCAACCAGCCCCTTTCACTTCGATCTGGCAGGTTTTTGGACCAGAGCCCAGGGAGCCACCGTGGCCGGCGCCCAAGCCCTGGTGCTGGGCCCCGAGGACCAGTTAACCCATCTGTGCCTAAACTGTTTCCAGAATCGCAAATACCGCAGCAGCGGTGCGCTGGGGCAACTTTGTGATATCTCAGAAACCATCCTGCATTACTGGGATACCCTAGACTGGGATTTGTTCAGCCAGGTGGCACACCAGAACAACCTGGCCGGGCCAATATACTGCATGTTGCTCACGGTAAGAGAGCTGACGGGAACCGCCCCACCGGGGAATGTTCTTGAAGGCCTGAAGCCGGAGGGCTTTAGTGTCGGCATGGCGCAGCGGTTCATAGAAAAGCGAGTTCTCCGAGCCAGTCGGTGGGTCCCGCTGGAATTCGTCAGGCCTAGCAAGAATTCCTGGCGGCGGCTGTTTCCTGACCACTCATATTTGGCGCAAAGGTATGGATGGTCGCCTCGTTCAAGGTGGTTTTTCTGGTTGTACCTGCGTCGCATGGCAGAGGCATCGAAGTTCTTGAGCCAAAGTTTGTCGCGTTCCTGGGATATGGGGCAAGACCTGCGGATAAACCGATGGCTCCGGGCACTTTATGGATCAGACCAGCCTGGGGCCCCGAAACGACCGAAATAGGGGGAAATAGCTGCCATGGCGGAGGGGTGTGTGGACTGGCGTGAGGCGGAGACTCGTTTCTTTGGGCCATTGTGGCACTACCTCACAGCGTGGCTACCTGGATTTGGCTGCGGCTTGCCAGACTGGCACGGGACGGTAGCCCCGATGGCTGTGAGCCTGCCGCGGCCCAACTCATCGCCACCAGCACCGCCAGATATGGTGTGAGGCCGAGTTCCACCCTCCCCCGTCTCCACGTCCAGAAAAGGGTTCCATTATTCCCTAAACACTGACTGATGCCCATTGTAATTAGTACGTCCGTTCTGTAATCTCTCATATCAGCCCGGTTATTCGCGAGGCTGGCATGAAGATTGCTTGCGTTTGGATTCCTCACTTCCCGTTCCACGCCGAAGCCAGGCGTAGCCCTGACCTGCGGCGGGGCGCGGTCATCCTGGCCACCACCCAGGGAAACCGGAAGACCGTCGCCGACTTTTCCCCCCGGCTCTCCGGGGTCCAGATTGGGATGCCCCTGCAGACGGCGGTGGCATCCGCCGGGAACGCCCGGATTGTGGAGACGGACGAATCCTACCAACACCTGGAGTTTCAGGGCGTCCTGCGCGCCCTGCAGCAAAGGTGTCCCTCGGTCCAGCCCGACCAGCCGGGCTGCGCCTACCTGGACCTCACCGGCCTGGAAGAGATGTATGGCGGGGACGCCAAGCTGGCCCTGGCCCTGCAACGCTCCCTGCCCCAAGGGTATCCAGCCCAGGTTGGGATAGGCCACGGCAAGTTCGTCGCATATCTCGCCGCGCAGTTAGCGGAGACCGGCAGCGCCTTCAAGGCCCCGCTGGAATCCAGGGCCTTTGTCCAGCAGTTCCCGGTGGAGTGCCTCCCCGCTACTGCCGGCGCCATCGGCAGGCTGCGCCAGTTTGGTCTCAAGACACTCCGGGAGGTGGCCTCCATCGGCATTGGTCCGCTGCAGACCCAGTTCGGCCCTGAGGGGAAGCAGATTTGGCAGCTGGCCAACGGCATAGACACCAGGCCGCTGGTGCCCATGAAGGAGGAGGTCTCCGTCGCGGCGTCCATGTTCCTGCCCTACGCCAACGTAAGCCTGGACCTGCTCCTGCTGGGGCTGGAGTCCCTGTCCAAGAAGGTCTTCGCCCAACGGGAGATCAAGGGCAAGTACGCGGGCAAGGCCGGCGTGGAGTGTTCCGGCGCCGGCGCCCCGGCCTGGCGGCGCGGCTACCTCTTCAAAGAGCGGCTGGGTTCCCCGGAGAAGGTCCTCTTCGCCATCAAGAGCAGACTGATGCCGGACCCACCCAGATTTCCCGTGGAGGAGCTGTCCCTCTCCCTGTCCGATATTGCTGGAGAGAGCGGCGCCCAGGGCAGGCTGCTGAAAGAGGTGCGCGGCTCCGACGAAGGACCCATCGCCGAGCTGGCCCAACGGCTCCAGACCCGCACCGGAGGAAAGCCATCTCTGTACCGGGTCGTAAACTTCGATCCGGGTCACCCCCTTCCCGAAATGCGGTCGGTGTTCGTTCCCCTCAACCCAGAATCGGCGGACGACGTGCGCCCGGTCAACCAGCCGGTCCAGGTGCAGGTCACCAGGCGCCAGCGCGAGCTGGCCGTGGTCCTGCCGCAGAGGGAGGAAGCCGAGAGAGCGACGGTCAACCACCTATGGCGAGTGGACCTCTGGTGGATGCCCACCCCCACCCAGCGGACCTACTATGGGGCCACCACTCCCCAGGGCAAACCCATGACTCTTTTCCAGGACAACCGGTCCGGCGACTGGTACCTCCAGAAGGTTTAGGCAGAGGCCACGCCGGATACCATGCCAGAGACTATGTATGCAGAGCTGCACGCCCATAGCTTCTACTCCTTTGGCATCGGCGCGTCCCACGGTTACGAGCTGCTGGCCAAGGCCAAAAGCCTGGGCAGCCAGACACTGGCGTTGACTGACACCAACCTCTGCGGCGCGCTGGAGTTCGCCCGCACCGCCGCCAGCCTGGGCATCAAGCCGATTACCGGGGGCGAGCTGACCCTGGCCGATGGGGCCCAGATCACTCTGCTGTGCCGGACCAGACAGGGCTACGCCAACCTCTCCCGGCTCTTCACCTACGGGAATCTGGCTAACCGCACCGATCCCCAGCTGGACGCCGGTCTCCTGCCGGAGCACGCCGCCGGCCTGACGCTGCTGACCGGCGGGCGCCAGGGGCCCCTGGCCCGGCTGCTGCGCCAAGGCCGCGGCGAAGATGCCCTGCGCTCCCTGCAGCAGTACCAGGACTGGTTTGGCGGCGACTCGGTCTACGTGGAGCTGCAGCAGAACCTCCTGCACGGGGACAGAGCGCGAAACTTGGGGCTGGCCCAGATCGCCCGGGAGGCGGGCGTCCCGGTGGTGGCCACCAACGAAGTCCTCTACCATGCCCGACAGCGGCACAAGCTGCAAAACGTGCTCACCGCCATCAGGAACAACTCCACCCTGGACGGGGCGCTCCCCTTGATCATGCCCAACTCGGAGTTCCACCTCAAGTCCCCCCAGGCCATGGGCCGCCTGTTCCGGTGGTGCCCGGAGGCGGTGACCAACACGGTGAAGATCGCCGGGGACTGCGCCTTCAACCTCAGCACCGACCTGGGGTACAAGCTGCCGACGCCCCCGGTGCCCGAGGGGTACACCGTGGACAGCTACCTGCGGCAGCTCTGTTTTGAGGCCGCCACCCGGCGCTACGGCCGCCTCACCCAACGGGTCAGGTCCCGGCTGGAGGAGGAGCTGGGGCTGATCCAGAGACACGGGCTGGCCGGATTTCTGCTCATTTATCGGAACCTGGTCCAGATCGCCCACCAGATCATGGTGGAGGAGGGTCTGGTGGCGCCCGAAACACCCCTGGAATCCCGCCCACCGGGACGGGGACGGGGGTCCTCGGTGGCCCTGGTCACGGGCTACCTCATCGGCATCTCCCACGTGGACCCCCTGGTCTACGACCTCACCCTGGAGCGGTTCATGCCGGAGGACCTCAAGACCTTGCCCGACATCGACCTGGATTTCCCCCGAGAGCTGCGCGACAAGCTTATCGCCCGAATCCACCAGGTCTTCGGGCCGGACCACGCGGTGCTGGCCGGGGCCATCGCCACCTACCAGGTCAAAGGGATCATCGCCGACGTGGGCAAGGCCTTGGGACTGCCTCCCGAGGACTTGAAGCGCCTGTCCGCCAGCCTCAGGTCCCACGACCCAACCAACCTGAAGGCCGAGATGCTGGAGATCCCCGAGCTCCGCGAGAAAGTGGATGCGCCAGGATGGAAGCACCTCATCGAGCTGGCGCCTCAGCTGATTGACGCGCCCAAGGGTCTGGGGCAGCACGTGGGGGGAATGATCCTGAGCTCGTCCCCCATCCACGAGATGGTCCCCATCCGGGAAGGGGCCATGCAGGGCCGCTACATCATGGACTGGGACAAGGACAGCGTGGCCGACGCCGGCTTCGCCAAGATCGACCTGCTCTCCCTTCCGGTCCTGGACCAGATCGAGCAGTCCCTCACCATGATCGAGCAGCGCACCGGCCAGCGGCCGGACCTGAGCCGCATCGACCCGGAAGACCCGCCGGTCTACGACATGATCAATCAGGGGAAGTCCATGGGCGTCTTCCTGCTGCAGTCACCTGCCCAGCTGAAGATGGGCCAGCGCCTCAAGTCCCGGAACCTGCTGGACCTGGCCTACCAGGTGGCGTTGATCCGCCCCGGCGTGGGAGTCCAGGGGAGCGCGGTGTCCCAGTTTGTTGAACGATACCGGCATGGGGCGGAGTGGGACTACGACCACCCGCTGGAGCGCCGCGCCCTGGAGCGGGGCTTCGGCATCATCGTCTGGCAGGAGCAGGTGGTGCAGCTGATCATGGACGTGGCAGGCATGAGCTCCGCGGAGGCCGACCAGATGCGGCGGGCCTTCGGGAAGCGGAACAACAAACATCTGCTGGAGATGTGGTGGGAGAAGTTCCGTGATGGGGCCAAAGCCAATGGCGTGCCGGATGAAATCATCAAGAAGATTTTCGGCAAGGTGAATGGCGAGTACATGTTTCCCGAGAGCCATTCCCACGCCTTCGGCATATCCGCCTACCAGGCGGCCTGGCTGAAGCGCCACTTCCCCACCGAGTTTTTTGTTTCGCTAATGAACTGCCAGCCCATGGGGTTCTACCCGGTGGAGGCTCTGAAAGAGGACGCGCGGCGGTCTGGCATTCCGTTCTTCAACCCCTGTGTGAATGCCAGCCAAGCGGGGTGCACGCCGGAGAACGGCGGCGTGAGGCTGGGCTTGAAGTTCGTCCAGCACGTGGGTCCGGAGTCAGTGACCGCCCTGCTGGAAGAAAGAGGGAGGGGCGGCCCCTATGCCGGCGTGGGCGACCTGGTCCGTCGGGCGCCCCTCAAGCCCGCAGCCGTGGAGTGCCTGGTGCTGGCCGGCGCCCTGGATGGCGTCTGCTCCAACCGGAGGCAGGCGCTGTGGGAGGCGGGACTGCATACTCCTCCTTCCAAGCGACAGCAGTCCCTGCCCTTAGATATGGACCAGGACGTGCCTCCCCTGGACGACTTCACAAACTACCAGAAGATGATGGCTGAATACCACGTGCTGGGCCTATACCCCAGAGGCCACCTGCTGGAGTTCTTGCGGCCGGCCCTGGGGAGATCGGTCCGCACCCTGGCGGCGGCGGAGCAGGCCAACGAAGGCGAAGTAGTGACGGTGGCTGGCTGGCCCATTGCCCGGCAGCATCCCCGCGGCGAGGGCGGGACGGTGTTTGTGACGATAGAGGATGAGACTGGCGACTTGCAGCTCATCCTGTGGCCCCGCGTGTTTGCCAAGTACCGAAAGGAGACCCACAGCCAGGTCATCAAAGTTACCGGCACCATTTCCCGGTGGGATGGGACTTCAAACTTGGTGGTGTCGAGAGTGGAGGCGGTGCCGGTCCCGGTAGATATGCCCAAGACCCATGACTGGCACTAGACAGTCTGCGGCGGTCTAGGGGGAGGGTCTCAAGCCAGGCGCCAGCGGAAATGCGCGCCACCGTTGCCGTTAGTAACTAACGGTCCCGGTGTTCCACAGCCAGGCCCATGAAACTGCGCCCCGGTTCTTGGGCCGAAGGCCCCGGACGGCGGCTGAAACAGGGGAACCCCGCCTTGACCAGCCGGTGGCGCCGGCTTAACGACTCTTGCATAAGTATCTAAACCGGTTGGAAGGCGCTTGCGGCGGAACTCCGCTCTTGCCCCCCTTTCGCAAAGGGGGGTTGGGGGGATTTCGTCCGACACGGTTCAAGAATTTATGCAAGGGTCTATGACATCCTGGGGCGGGACCATGCCGGGCATCGAGCGTCCTGGGTGCCGGCTTGCAGCGTCTTCACAGGGCTTTCACTT